>JACCVQ010000178.1 GCA_013698095.1 Chloroflexota bacterium | reverse complement strand
CTGATCGCGATCGTCTGGGTGGCGTTCATCACGATCATCTTCCTGCTGCCGCCGTACAAGTCGAGCGTGCCGTGGGACGACTCGTTCACGTGGGAGGCGTTGAACTACGCACCGCTTCTCGTCGGGGGGGCGCTCCTTCTCTTCGGAGGGTGGTACGTGCTCTCGGCTCACAAGTGGTTCAAGGGCCCGATCCGCATGGGGACCGAGGAGGAGCTCGAGCGCCTGGAGCAGGAACGGCTCGGGAGGTTCGAGCTTCCGACGGAGACGGCGACGTAGGGACCTTTCCGCCGACGGTTCGCGCGAGGGGCGCCTGCGGGCGCCCCTCGTCTACTTAGCTTCGAGCGCCGCTCGAAACGACGGCTCGGCCGCCGTGCGCTCCAGCCGGTCGAAGTGCTCGGTCGCGTACACGGCGAAATCGAATTCGAGCTCCGACACCGCGGTCTGCACAACGCCCCACATCGCCTCGCGAAAGTCCGACATGAACCTCATCAGCTCGAGCGCTCGCGCGTCGTCTGCGCGAACCTCGCCGAAGTAGGCCTCCAGCAGCGCGCCGCGCCCTCCTTCGTCGAGCTCGTGGTTGATGGAGAAGTTCGCAAGGTCGAAAAAAGGGTCGCCCATTCCCGCGTACTCCCAGTCGACGATGCACAGGCG
Source organism: Chloroflexota bacterium (assembly GCA_013698095.1). Lineage (GTDB taxonomy): Bacteria > Chloroflexota > Limnocylindria > Limnocylindrales > CSP1-4 > CF-46. The sequence continues at coordinate 17,266 of JACCVQ010000178.1, read as the reverse complement.
GTCGCCGTCGTCCAGGAAGTTCGCGTTCAGGAGGTCGTTGTGGCAGGGGGCCGGGGCTGTGCCCGCGCGAATCAGCTCGATGCGAGACGCGAGCTCATGCGCCCACTCGTATGCGCTCGGCACGCTGCCGCCGCGCGCGAGAGCGGTTTCCCGATAGATCTCGACGACGCGGAAGGAATCGAAGCTGCCCGGGATCGGGGGGCTCTCGTGGTACGCGCGCAACGCGGCGGCGACTCGAGTGAGCATCGCTGGGTCTCGCATGTCCTCGACAAGAGGGGTCGTGCCCTCGACGAAGCGCGTGACGAGCCAGCCCTCCGGCTCCACGAACTCGACTACCTCCGGTCCGACACCGAGCGCCGCGGCCGCCTTCGTCGCCTCCAGCTCGACCGTACGGTCGATCCCGAGCAGATTCGTGTCCTTTCCGGCGACCCGCAGCACGAAAACCTCGTCGCCTACCGCGACCTTGAGGTTGTGATTCGTGATCCCGCCGCCCAATACCTCGACGCGCGTTTCTTCTCCGGGCCACACCCGCGCTACGGCGTCTGCAAGCTGGCTCATGACCGGATGCGCTCTCCCTTCGGGTCGAAGAGCGGCTCTGCCGCGATCTCACCGGCCACCCAGTCACCGAAGATCTCGACCTCGACGTCTGTGCCGACGCCGTGCTCGGCCGGCACGTATGCGTACGCGATCGATTTCCCGACGGTGTAGCCGTGCCCTCCGCTCGTCACGCGCCCCACGAGGTGGCCGTCGATGCGCACCGGCTCGGAGCCGAGCGCGACGGCGCGGGGTTCCTCGAGCGTCAGGCAGCGCAGGAGCCGCTCCGGCCGAGGCGCTCGCTCCAACGCATCGCGCCCCACGAAATCGCCCTTGTCCAACTTGACCGCGAAACCAAGCCCCGCCTCGAAGGGCGTGTCCTCGGGAGTAATGTCCGCGCCCCACACGCGATATCCCTTCTCGAGCCGGAGCGAGTCGATCGCCCGGTATCCCCCCGCCACGACACCGTGCGGACGACCAGCCTCCCAGAGCGTGTCCCACAGCGCCGGGCCGTACTCCATCCCCGCGTAGAGCTCCCATCCCAGCTCGCCGACGTACGTGACCCGCAAGGCGAAGACCGGGGCATGCCCGACCGCGATCCGTCGCGCGGTGAGGTACGGGAAGGCGTCATTCGAGACGTCGTCGTGCGTCGTGGAGCCGAGGATGTCCCGAGCGCGCGGTCCCCACAGCCCGAAGCACACCATCTCGGAGGTGATGTCGGACACGAGGACGGACGGATCGCCGTCGGTCTTCTTCCGAAGCCAGGCCAGGTCGTGGTTGCCGAAGGCTGTTCCCGTCACGAGGACGAACTGCTCGGGCCCGACGCGCGTCACCGTCAGGTCGCACTCGATCCCGCCGCGCCGGTTGAGCAGCTGGGTGTAGACGATTTGCCCGACGGGGACAGCCACGTCGTTCGCGCACAGCCGCTGGAGCGCGTCACCTGCGCCCGGCCCGGCGACCTCGATCTTCGCGAAGCTCGTCTCATCGAACAGCGCGGCGGCCCTTCGCGTGGCCAATGCCTCGGCGGCGATCGCGCTCGACCAGTGCTGGCCTGCCCAACCGCGCGGCCGGAGGGTCTCATCCCCGGCCGCGGCGTTCGACTCGAACCAATTCGCTCGCTCCCAGCCGGACTTCTCGCCGAAGGACGCGCCGATCGTCGCAAGGCGACCGTAGGCCGGCGACACCCGCAGTGGTCGCCCGGCCCGGCGCTCCTCGTTGGGGTAGTGGATGTCGTAGTAGGTCGCGTAGTTCTCGATCGAGCGGACCGTTGTGTAATCGCGGCTTCGGTACGTCGCACCGAACCGGCGGATGTCCATCTTCCACAGGTCGAGCTCCGGCTCGCCGTCAACAATCCACGACGCCACCTGCCGTCCGATCCCACCGGCGCCGGCGATCCCGTGGGCCGAGAAACCGGCGGCCACCCAGAACCCGCCGACCTCGGACTCGCCGAGGATGAACTCGTTGTCGGGGGTGAAGCCCTCCGGCCCGTTGATGATCCGCGACACGCCGGCGTCGGCGATCGCCGGCACTCGCCGGACGGCGCCGGCCATGATCTCCTGGAACCGCGGCCAGTCCGGGGCGAGGAGCTTGCCGTTGAAGTCGGGCGGGATGCCGTCGAGCGACCACGGCGCCGGGTTGCGCTCGTAGCCGCCCATGCACAGCCCGCCGACCTCCTCGCGGAAGTAGACGAGGTTGTCCGGGTCGCGGAGCTGGGGCAACGCCGGGTGAACGCCGTCGAGCGCCTCGGTGAACAGGTACTGGTGGGCCATCGGGGTGATCGGGACGATGACGCCGGCCAGCCGGCCGATCTCCGGGGCGAACATGCCGCCGGCGTTCACGACGACGTCGGCCGCGATCGTCTCGCGCGATCCGTCGCGAAGCTGGACCTCGACGCCCGTGACGCGTCCGCGCTCCACCCCGACGTCGATGACCCGGGTGTGGGTCCGGATCGTCACGCCCTTCTCTCGAGCGCCGGCTGCCAGGGCCATCGCCAGCCCGGACGGATCGAGCCAGCCGTCGGTCGGCAGCCAGACGGCGCCGAGCACGCCATCGGTCGACATCAGCGGGAAGCGGTCGCGCGCCTCGCCGGCCGAGATCAGCTCCAGCGGCAGCCCGAACGTTTTCGCCCAGCTCGCCTGGCGCTGGAGCTCTTCGAAACGGGCCTGCGACGACGCCAGTCGGAGGGACCCAACCTCATGCCATGACGGATCGACACCGGTCTCCGCTGCAAGACGGCGGTACAGCGCGACCCCGTACATCATCATGGTCGTCAGGGTCACGGAGCTCCGGAGCTGGCCGACGAGACCCGCCGAATGGAACGTCGAGCCGGAGGTGAGCTCGGCCCGATCGACGAGGACGATGTCGGTCCAGCCGCGCTCGGCGAGGTGGTACGCGATCGACGTCCCGCCGACGCCGCCGCCGATGATCACCGCCCGGGCGTGATCCGCCATCCGCTCCCGTCCCTCACTCGCCCGCCATCGGCCCGTAGCGGCGCTACGGCGACCGCGCTCAGCCTATCGGGTCAGCGGCGGCCGGGCGCTGGTCAGTGGCACGGAGTGCTGCCGAAGTCCGTGATGCTGCCGGCCACGGGCAGGAACTCCCAGTCGTAGTTGACCGGGTGGAGGGTCAGCCGAAGGACGCCGAACGACCCGGCCAGACGGAACTCGCTGTTGGCGACGGTGGCCTTGAACGAGCGCAACCCGACGCCGCCGGTCCCGACGACGATCTCGCGGATCCCGCCGGGCCGGAGCTCGCCGCCGGCCGGGTCCTGCTGCGCGAACCGCTCGTAGTCGTGGTCGTGGCCGTTCACGATGAGGTCGGCGCCGGCAGCGTGGAGCAGATCCCAGAACGGCCCGACGAGCGGATCGTTGCCGTGCTCGCCCGAGCTGAACCGGGGGTGGTGCCAGAGCGCGAGCGTGCAGCGGGCATCGCTCGCTGCGAGGTCCGCGGCCAGCCACTTGCCCTGGGCCGACGTAGCGTCGCAGCCACCGACCTTCGCGCAGTTCGAGTCGAGCACGACCACATGCCATGCGCCCAGATCCTTCGAGTACCAGGTGGCGCCACCGGGACCGGCAGCGGCGGCCCCGAAGTACGCCCGGTAGCCCGCGGCGCCGTCGGTGTTCCAGTCGTGGTTGCCCGCAACGGGCAGGATCGTCCGTTCGAAAACCCGTCCCCAGGTCGGGGCGTAGCACGCGGCGTAGTCCTCCGCGCTGCCGTTCTCGTACGCGTTGTCGCCGACCGTGAAGATCGAGCCCTCCTGCTTGACGAGCAGGTCCGAGGTCTTCTGCGCGCCGGCCAATCCGCACGTGCCGATGTCGCCGGCTCCGGTCAGGACGACGATCGGCTGCTCGGAGCCGCCGGGACCGATCGAGGATCCGGCCGACGGCCCGGAGCCGCCAGGCTTGGCGGAGCTCGACGCCGACGGCGACGTCGCGGGACTTGCGACAGCGATCGTCGACGCCCGGGGCAGCGCCGAACCGCCGGCCGTTGATCGACTGAAGAGCGCCAAGCCACCGCCGAGCAAGGCGATCGACGCTACGAACACGATGATCAGGAGGCCGAACTGCCGGCCTGGCGACGACGATGACATCGGGCGAAGGGTATCGGCCGGCGGTCACCAGCGCCGGACGCGTCAGCTGACGGCCACCTCGCGCAACGCTCGCTCGAAGGCGGCCGTCGTCGCATTAGCCAGGAGGCGCTCGAAGTGCTCGCCGGCGTACGCAACGAAGTCGACGTCGAGCGTGCTGATCCCCTGCTGGAGGACGCCCCACATCGCCTCGCGGAAGTCGGACATCGTCCGCATCACCGTCAGGCGCGCCAGGCGATCGGGTCGGACCTCGCCCTCGTAGGCGCGCAGGACCGTGACGTCCTCGTCGGGCGTCAGCCCGTGGTTGACCGAGAAGTTGCCGAGGTCGAAGAACGGGTCACCCATCCCGGCGTATTCCCAGTCGACGATCCGGATCCGCGTCCCGTCGTCGATGAAGTTCGCGTTCAGAAGGTCGTTGTGACAGGGCCGCATCTCGAGCGGGTTCGAAAGGAGCGCAAGCTCGATCCGGAGGGCGATGGCGTGGGCGAGCTCGTACTCGGGCGGGATCGGGACGCCGCGGGCGGCCGCCAGGGCGCGGTACGCCTCGACGATCCGGAACGGGATGAAGAGACCCGGGATCGGCGGGCCGTCGTGGATCCGGCGGAGAGACTCGCCGACCCGCCGGAGCGTCTCGGGGTGATGGACGACGTCGTCCGGAACCGGGGAGCCCTCGATGAAACGGGTGACGAGATAGCCCTCCGGCCGGATGTACGAGGCGACCTCGGGCCCGATGCCCACGCCCGCGGCGGCGACCGTGGCCGCGTGCTCGACCTCGCGGCTGATCCCGAGGAGGTGGGTGTCGTTGCCGGCGAGCCGGATCACGTAGCGGTCCACTCGCCCGGCCAGTGTCACGAGGAAGTTCCGGTTCGTGATCCCGCCGCTCAGGGCGGTCAGGGTCAGGTCCACGCCGGCCAGCTCCGGAACGCGTTGCATCGCGCCGACGAGCTGGTCGCGCAGCTCGCCGCGAAGCGGCGCTTCGTCGCTGGGAGTCACCCTTGGGGCCTCCGACATGACGAGGCGGCGCGCCAGGGTCCCGACGCGCCGCCCATCGATGGTCGCTTCGCGGGCTAGCCGATGACCGCCTCGCCGGTCGCCAGGTCGGCCTCGACCGCATCCTCGTGGCCGCGCTGAGCGACGACGTAGTACACCGCACCGACGATGAACACGAGCCCGACAAGGGTTTCGAACACCGGGATCGGGGGAAGACCTTCAAGCACGGTTCCGCCCCAGCTCAGGAACGTGTTGATGAACGGGTTGGACAGCGCTCGCAGGTCGGTTCCGAAGTCGCCGAACATCGGCGACACCCACAGGCCGATGTTGACGATCATGAAGCCGCCGTAGATCAGCGCCAGCAGATTGATGATCGTGCCCCAGCTACCGAGCTTGAACCAGGCGTCTTTGGTGGGCCAGCCCTTTGTCCGGGCCACGAAGACGCCCAGATTGCACAGGAAGTAGCTCAGGTAGATCATCCCCGTCGCCGCGATCGCGAGCGTCGCCGCACCGAGCGGGCCGGTCAGGACGATCGGAACGGCGGCCAGGATGCCGACGGCAACGGCGGCGTTGGTCGGGGTCTTGAACGTCTGGTTGACGTGGGCCCAAGTTGCGCCGAGCGGCAGCCGCCGATCGCGGCCCATCGAGAACATGAGGCGGGTCGTCGCGCCCTGGATCGCAAGCGTGCACACGAAGACCGAGGCGAGGATGACAAACAGGTAGAGCTCGCCGAAGGTGATCCCTGACACGAGTTCCTGGTTGAGGTTCTCCGTGATCGTCGTCGCGATCGGGAACCCGAACTTTTGTCCTTCCGCGATAGCCGCGTCGATGTCCTTGAACGACAGGATGATCGCGAGCAGGAAGACGGCGCCGACGATCCCCGACAACCAGATCGCCGACAGGATTCCGCGCGGAGCCTGTCGACCCGGATCGACTGTCTCCTCGCCGAACGTCCCGGCGGTGTCGAACCCATACACGACGAACAGGGCGATGAAGGCACCGATCAGGAAGATCGCGGGGACGCTTCCGTTCGCCGCCGATTCGAGCCCGCGCGAGTCGAACAGGATCGCCGGGCTCTGGTGGTTGAAGAAGAACAGAAGAATCAGGGCGAACACGAGCATCCCGAGGATCTCGGTCGCCACCCCGATGTTGTTGATGATCGACAGGAGCCGGACACCGAACGCATTGATCGCCGTCGTCACGACGAGCGTCACAAGCGCAACGAAGGCGTACATGCTCGTGATCCCGAGCGGATCCTTCGATGCCAGGAAGTTGGGGTCGCCGTTGATGCCGGAGACGACGAGCGGCACCGTGACCGCGACCGCGGTGGTCGTCAGCACGCCCGCCCAGAAGTAGATCCAGCCGGTGAACCAGCCCAGCGTCCGGTTCGACAGTCGCTTCGACCATTGGTAGATGGACCCGGCGACCGGGAAGTGGCTCGCGAGCTCGGCAAAGTTCAGGGCGACGAACGTCTGGCCGAGGATGACCAGGGGCCATGCCCAGAAGAAGATCGGCCCGGCGAACCCGATCGCCAGGGCGAAGACGGTGAACGTCCCGGTCGAGACCGAGATGTAGCTGAACGCGACCGCGAAGTTCGACAGGAAGCCGAGGCTTCGCTTCAGCTCCGGCTTGATTCCGAGCGAGCGCAGGTGCGCGTCGTCTCGGGCTGACTGATCCTGGACCGATCCCGCCACAATCTCCTCCTCCTGCATGCACCGTCGCGGTGCAGACTGACGTTCGAGGTGGACGCGAGGACGCCGGGGACGGGCGGCGCTCCTCCCTCAAGGACGCCGCACTGCGGGCGAGGATGCGCTCAACGGATCGGCACCGTCAATCCTGTTGCGCAGTGCGCCGAGTCGATGGTCTGCGCGGACGCCCTGTCGTCGGCCCGATGTGCGCCCGGCGCGCGATACGGCGAACGAAACCCTTGTCCGTCGCCGGACTGTGCGCTGGGCGCGCGAGCCGCTCGTTCGTCGCAAGGTTCATTTGGCGCGCAGCGGTCGCTGGCGCCGGCCCGAAGCGGCCGATCTGGTAGATCAACTCGCCGAGTTCCCGGCGAGCGGGCATCCGACGGCCCGCGAGGCGCCCGGTTGTCGTCATGCCCGGCGCGCGCGCGCAAGGCGGCACCCGTCGAGCCGGAAAGGGCCTGAATGTGGAGTCGCCCGGGCCAGTCAGCCGTCGGACAACCCGCTGAGCGGGCAGGCGACTCGGGTGGGGGCGCAGTGCGCCGCTGGGCTCAGTCGTCGAGGTCGATGAACGGCTGGGAATAGACGACCCGGCCGCGGATCGCCTCGAATGCGCGCGGGCGACGACGAACCATCCAGGCCTTGTCGATCGCACCGAGGTGCTCCGGCGGCAGGACACCGATCGTGCGGCCACGAACAAACCCGAAGCGGGGGTAGTAGTCGGGGTGGCCCTGAACGATGACGAGCGGCTCGGAGCGGGCGTCCGCGAGGTCGAGCGCGGCCCGGGTCAGGGCAATCCCGATCCCGCGGTTCTGGTCACCAGGCCGGACCCCGAGCGGCGACAGGATCAGGATCGGGACGGTCGTGCCGTCCTCACCGACGAGGTCGCTGGCGCTGAGCATGATGTGGCCGACGATCGGCCGGACCGGGTCGGCGTCGAGCTCGGCAACGAGCGACAGCTCCGGACGGTAGCCAGGCGAGGCCCGGATCGCCTCGACGAGCGGCGCGACCTGCGGGTCCCCGAAGGCCGCGTCGTGGAGCCGGCCGATCTCGTCGGCGTCGGCCGGACCTTCCTGACGGATCCGGACGCCGTCAGGCGGTCGGGCAGTCGGGTCGCCGGTCAGCCGGCGGCTCCGGCCGCGCCGGCAGGCCCGGCTGCGCCGACCTCCAGCAGCCCGTCGGGCGGCGGCGCCGCCGAGCGCTCGACCCGCGTGATGTACCGCTCGACCATCTCACGCGAGCCGTTCACGCCGAGCTCGGTGAACAGGAAGCCGATCTTCCGGCGCTGGGCTGCCAGGATCTCGTCCTTGGTCGCGAGGTCCCAGAGCTGACGCTTGAACGGCCCGATCGCCTTCTTCCGCGACGTGTACACGAACTGGGCGTCGGTCTGGTCGGGCCTGCGCTCGTCAATGGCGTTGTCGAAGACCCACGCCTCGATCTCGCGGTGGAGCTCCTGTGGGAACGCCGGATGCTCGTACAGGGTGTTCTGGAAACCTGTCGCGAGATGGATCTCGGCCGTTTCGACCGCCGGGAAGCGGTGGAACAGCTCCTCGGGCAGGGTCGACGCGCCGTGCTGGACGGCACCCGCGAGACCGTACGAGCGAGCGACTTCCCCGAGCCGGCGAAGAACGTCGAAGTCGAGCTTGACCTCGGCGACCGTCCCATCGGCCATCGGGACGCCGCCGTGCGAGGTGCCCGTCTGGACGCTGACCTTGCTGATCCCGATCGCCCTTGGGGCCCGAGCCTCGAGCTCGCGGCGATAGCCGTCGAGGTAGGCGACGAGCTCCTCCTCGTTCGAATTCTCCTTGCCTACCTCGCCGATCTCGCCGCCGACGCTGATCGTCACCCCGTCGGTCTCGAGCGAGCGGATGAGCGCGGTCAGCTCGGCCGCCCGGACGTAGTTCTCGCGCTGCTGCTCGTCGCGGGTCGCGAACGACAGGTCGACGAGGGTCGAGCTGTCGATGTCGATGTTGCGGTAGCCGGCCGCGATCGCCAGGCGGCACGCCCGTCGGATCTCCTCGGTCATCGCCTCGGCGTCGGCCTGGTACTTCTTCATGTTGAACTGGTAGTGGTCGCCCTGGAGGAACACCGCTCCCCGCCAGCCGGCGGCGACGGCGCCCGCCAGGACAGCGGTCGAGTAGTCGATCGGGCGCTGGAAGGTGTACGTCTGCTCGCTCCGGGCGAGCTCGAGGATCACCGCTCCGACGTCGCTGGCCTCGGCCGTCTCGAAGATCGTCCGGGCCATGTCGAAGGTCTGGGCCCGGATGTTGATGGCAGGCACGGTGAAACCGTGGACCTCACCGCGGCCGCGCGCCGCGTAGAGCTCCTGGATGCTCGCGCTGTGGGCGCCGAGCGCCCGGGCCGTCTCGTGGATCAGCCACTGGGCGGCGGCGATCGTCGCTTCGTCGGTCGCGAAAGCCGCGGTCCAGGCGAGATCGCGGATGACCTCGCCGCAAATGGCCGCCTCATCGTCCACGACGAGCCGGTTGCCCTCGAGATGGGCCGCGCTGCCGAGCCGGCTGAGGAGGTCGGGAACGCGTTCGGCGACGTGCGGCATCGATGATGGCTCCTGGCAGCGGCTTGGGGGTCAGCTGCCATGGTACCGCGCGAAGGCGGACGGACCGCCGGACGACGACGCCGTCAGAACGTGGGCTTGGTCACCATCAAAAGCACGATCAGCACGATGAGGCCTGCCAGGAGCTGACCCCCCTGGGCGAGCTTCTTGCCTGTCGCGGCGATTTCCGGCGGCGGACCGGCCGGGGCGCCCGCGGGCGGCGGGCCGGATGGCATGTTGGCCGAGAGGTGGACCATCTTCTCGGCGTTCTTCGCCTGGACGAAGATCGCGAACAGGACAGCGATCAGGTAAAGGACGATCGCGATACCGAGCCAGCGGTTGGCCGCGGAGGTGAGGTCGCGCCCGGCGATCAGGATCAGGGCGACGCCGGTGATCCCCTGCACGATGGCGCCTGGAATGATCAGCCGGCGCTCGATGACGTCCATCACGACCGCCGCGAAATGGCCATGTTGGGGCGCCTTCTGGACCTGAGCCGCGATGAACGGGAAGGCGAACGACGGCCCGAACACCACGATGGCGCCCATCACGTGGAGGAACAGGAACAGCTGGAACATCGGCACCTCAGGCGCGCTCTCTGCTCCGCCGCTGACGGTCGGTGAAGGGTCGCGCGCCGCCTGCAATCTACGCTGCCGGCGGCCGTCCCGTCAGCCGAATATCTCAACGCCCCTCAACCGACTCCGCGGGTCCGGCCCGACACGAAGTCGACGAGGACGTATTCGCCGAGGTGTTCCGGCGTCGCGTAGAACGCCCGGCCGCGATTCAGGCGCGTCATCAGGGCGACGAACTCCGCCAACGCCCGGGACCGCTCGAGCATGAACGTGTTGATCGTGATCCCCTCGCGGGTGCAGCGCTGGACCTCGCGCAGCGTCTCCTGGATCGTCCGGCGCGTCGGCGGGTAGCTGAACTCGACCTGGCCGTTCTCGAAGTGAGCGGTCGGCTCACCGTCGGTGATGACCACGACCTGGCGGTTGCCGCCGTGCTGCCGGGCGAGGATCCGGCGGGCCAGCATCAGCCCGTGCTGGAGATTCGTTCCGTACTCGTAGCCGTGCCAGGCCAGCTCGGCAAGCGCCTCGGGCCGGAGCTCGCGGGCGTAGTAGGCGAAGCCGATGACTGTCAGGTCATCACGCGGGAACTGGGTCCGGATCAGGGTGTCGAGCGCGACCGCGACCTTCTTCGCGGCCAGGAAGCAGCCGCGGAGGAGCATCGAGCGACTCATGTCGACGAGGAGGACGGTCGAGGTCTTGGTCAGCGTCTCGGTCCGGAACACCTCGAAGTCGGCCGGCGAGAGATGAACGCCGGGCTCGCCCCGGGCCAGCCGCTCGAACGGCGCATTCTCCGGCCGGCGCAGGGCGTTCTGGATCGTGCCCTTGATATCGAGGTGGAAGGGGTCGCCGAACTCGTACGGCTTGGTCGTCTCCTCGCGCTCCCCTCCCCGACCGGTCCGATCGATCCGATGCCCACCGAACGCGTCGCGCGACAGCTTCGCGAACAGGTCGTCAAGGACCTTCTGGCCGATCCGTCGGCTGCCGCGCGGCGTCAGCTCGAGCTTCTCGCCGCGCTGGGTCAGGTAGCCGGCCTCCTCGAGCTGGCGGGCGAGCGCGTCGAGCGCCTCGAGGTCGCGGGCGGCGTCAGGCCCCAGGAGCTCGGTCACGGTGTCGCGGTCGAGCCCGGCCAGGTCGGCCGGCGATTCGAGCGCAGCGAGCTCGTCCTCGAGGGCGTCGAGCGCCTGGAGCTGCTCGATCCGGTCGAGCGCCGGCTCGAGCCCGAGCGGCTCGTCGCCGCCGAAGTCATAACTCTCGCCGACACCGTCGGGCATCAGTTGGCCCATGTTCGAGGCCAGCCGGGCGAGATCCCAACGGAGGCGGTCGTCGCGCAGAAGGGCGTCCATCATTGACTGGAGCTCGGCCCGCTGCTGCGGTGTCATCGAGCGCAGGAGGGACTGCATCGCGGCCATTCGAGCGGTCAGCTGCTCGACGATGTCGTTGAGGGTCCGGGCGCCCGGGAAGAACCGGCCGTGCTTGGCCAGGAAGTCGTCGACCTGGTCCTGGCTCGGCTCCCGTCCTTCGAGGCGCTCCTCGAGCAATGAATTGAGGTCGCGGACCATGTCGCGGTTGGCGTCGAGTTCCTCGGGGGTCGTCCCCTGAATCGCCTCTGACAGGCCCTCGACGAATCGATCGAGGGTTTGCTTGCGGAGCTTCTCGGTGAGCTCGTTGAACCGGTCGCGGGCGGCCGGCTCCATGAAGTCGTACTCCTCGAGCTTCCGGATCCGGTTGCCCACGTCGCGCGGCAGGGCGTCGAGCTGGTCGATCCGACGGGCGGCGGCGTCGCGGAGCATCGAGCGCAGGGCGGCATCGGACGCATCCGGTCGAGCGGGATCCGCAGGCGGCGCGGGCGGCGTCGCCGCGTCGTCGAGGCGGCGCTCGATCCCGGCCCGTTCCTGGGCGACGATCTCGTCAAGCTCTTGGCGGACGTCGGCAAGGACGTCGCGGAGCTGGTAGCGCTCCTGGACCTCGTCCCGCCGGCGGCGGAGTCGCTCGCGCAGCTCGTTGAGACCGGCGAGGTTCGGTCGCGTCGAGTCGCTCGATCGCCAGCCGCGCTCCATCAGGCGACGGAGCGCCGCGGCGAGGTCGCCCTCGGCCATGACGTCGTCGGCGAGGGCATCGAGGATCTCGTCGGCGTCGAGGGCCGTGATCTGCTGCGTCCCGTCCCAGCGGGCGTAGCGGGCAGCGCGGGCGAGGAGCGGATCGCGGGCCCCGGCGGCAGCACCGGCCGCCTCGAGGTCACGCGGGTCGGGGGAGTAGGCGCTCATCGCACCGACACCACGCACTGCCCGGGCCCGTGACTCTGAGTCGATGATCTTGCCGACGAACCGCTCGGCACCCGGTCGATGCGCGCTTCCAGTCCCGGAGCAGTGACTGACAGCCCACGATTCGCGCTCCGCGCGACCGAGCCCCGCGCTCCACGACCAATCCGTCGACGGACGGTCAACACCACCCGGCTCGGCGGACCAGAGCGGGAGCCGCGACCCATCATCGCCGGTAGACCATGCCGGCTCCCGAACGATCCTTGTTGACCCGGCGGCTCAGGTGGAGTCCCTCGAGCAGGAACTCGACCGCCGACGCCACGACCGCCGGCTCCTCTGCTCCGTCGGTGACGTCGAACGTGCCGAGCCGGCGGACCGCGTCGTGGAGCCCCGGGATCTCGGCCATCCAGCGAACGTACTCGCGCGACGGCACTCGCTCCCCGGTCTCGATGATGAGCCCGTCGTCGAACGCCAGGACAACATCGTCGAGCTCGTCGATGTCGACGACCCGGCCAAACGTCGCGAACAGCGCCTTCGTGATCAGGCGCTCGACGATCCGATCCTCGGGTGCATCGTCGCCCACTGATTCGAGCTCGATCTTGCCGACGGTGCTGGCGACGACGGCACCCAGATCGGAGACGCGCGGCGCGGCCACCGACTCGCCGAGCCGGATGGCCCGCCGGAGCGCCGCTGCCTCGAGGACCTCGGCGTTGGCGACCGTGACCCGGACGCTGACCCCGGAGCGCTGGCTGATCTCCGGGGAGCGTCGAGCGAGGTGGGTGAGCTCCGCGAGCAGCTCCTCCATGAACGCCGGGACGGCGATGACGGGCTCGTCCTCGGCGCCGACAAAGCGCTGCTTCTCCTGGCGCACGATCGCCAGCTCGTGCTCGAGCGTCCGCGGGTAGTGGGTCCGGACCTGCGACCCGAGGCGATCCTTGAGCGGGGTGATGATCCGGCCGCGGCTCGTGTAGTCCTCGGGGTTCGCGCTCGCGACGACGAACAGGTCAAGCGGCAGGCGGACCGTGAAGCCGCGGATCTGGACGTCGCGCTCCTCGAGGATGTTGAGCAGGCCCACCTGGATCCGCTCGGCCAGGTCGGGCAGCTCGTTGATGGCGAAGATCCCGCGGTTCGAGCGCGGGATCAGACCGTAGTGGAGGGTCAGCTCGTCGCTGAGGTAGCGGCCCTCCGCGACCCGAATCGGGTCGACCTCGCCGATCAGGTCGGCGATCGTGATGTCCGGCGTGGCGAGCTTCTCGCTGTAGCGTCGGTCGCGGGGCAGCCAGTCGATCGGCGTCGCATCGCCGTGCTCGTCGACGATCGCTTTGCCGCTCGGGCTGATCGGCGCGGTCGGATCGTCGTTCAGCTCGCCGCCCCGCACGACCGGAATGGCTTCGTCGAGAAGGCCCACGAGCAGTCGGGCGAGGCGAGTCTTGGCCTGGCCGCGCTCGCCGAGGAGGACGAGATCCTGGCCCGCGACGATCGCGTTCTCGATCGCGGGCAGGACCGATTCGTCGTAGCCGACAATCCCACTGACGATCGGCCGATCGTCGGCGAGGCGAGCGAGGAGGTTCGAGCGGAGCTCCTCCTTGACCGTCCGGCTGGCCCAGCCGGCGGCGCGCAGCTCCCCGAGGGTCGCGGGTCGGCGCTGCGGGTCGGTGGTCGGGGACGGCACAGGCGGCGAGCGTACGACCGCCCTGCCGGACCGTCAAACGTCCGGGTCGGACTCGGGTTGCGGCGACGCACCGACCGGCGTTGGCGTCCCGCGGAGCCGGATGTCGCAATCGCCGACGCGCCCGACGCGCGTCCGGAGCGGGACGTCCGCGACGACATCCACGACGGCCGGCGAGCCCGTGCGGGTGGCCACGAACCTGACCTCGTGGGCGGCGAAGCGGACCCGGACCGCGGCCCGGCCGGCGGGCTCCACGGCGGCGGCAAGGAGCGAGCGGAGACGTCCCGCGGCAACGGCCGGCGAGGCGGCCACGATCTCCAGGCCGGCCAGCCGGACCCGGCCGCCGATCGGGTGATGCTCGTCGGCCCGAGCGGCGCGGTCGGCATCGGTCCATTCCGCCGCCTGACGGTCGTGCTCGATCAGGAACGGAGCCGTTGCCGAGAGCTCGATCGGATGGGCGAGCCGCCATCGGACGACACGTTCATCAGTCCGCCGGCGCTCGCCGTCGAGTGGGCCGACCAGCCCAGCGGTGGGTGGTGCCCAGCGCAATGTCTCGTCCAGATCGTCGACCGCGACGGCCCAAGTCACGAGGCCGCCGCCGAGCTCAAGGGCGGCGAGCACCGGCCGACCGAACCAGCTCCGGCTCGCCAGCTCTGGGTCGAACACCCCGACCAGCTCGAGGTAGGCGTCGCCGAGCCAGACGAGGCGATTCCACGTCCCGAGCGCCTCGTGCCGTCCGCCGCCGGTCGCCGCGATCCCGAGCTTGCTCTCGAGCTCGGCCGCGGTCGCGTCCGGGTCGGCGCAGGCGAGAACGACGTGATCGATCCCGAGCAGCATCGTGTCAGCGGCCGATGAGTGCAGTCAATGCAGCTTCCCCTCTGAGCCGGCGTGCACCCGAGCCACGCGGATTGCCTGCCGGACACTGTCGGCGTCGAGCACGTCGTTCTCCGCAAGCCGGCTGAGGACGGCCGCCCGCTCGGCTTGATCGGCCTCCAGGTCGCCGGCCTTCCGGCCGAGCCGGATCGCAAGTTCTGGCATGACGCCCCACTCGAAGTGATCGAGCGCGGCGTCCGGGGCGGAGCGCGACGCGAGGACCGCCGGTGGCAGGCGCTGGGTATGGCCGTGCTCGTCACGGCTCACCGGCCGCGCGTAGTGAGCCGCCACGACCCGACGCCGGACATGACCGCGCGGTCCGCGGTCGGCGCGAACGATCAGCACGAGCCCGAGATACGACAGCTCATCATCATTGAGCCCGACCGGCCCATCGCGGAGGAGGTCGTGGACCTCCTCGAGCCGGTCGGCGTGGAGCGTCGCGCCAACGCCATACCCGAGCGACGCCGCCCGGATCAGGGTTCGCGCCGCCCGACCCCAGGTGTAGATCGGGAGGTGCTCGGACAGCTCGGCCGCGACGAGGTAGCCCGTCGCGGGTGCCACCGGGATCGCCGGAGCGGGTCCGGTCGGGCCTCGGTCGGGGGTCGGCTGCCAGCCGAGAGCCTCCGCCTCGGGCAGCCAGGTGAAGGTCTCGGCCGCGCCGCCCAGGTCGATCCGGCGGGCGGTCGACGGCAGGAAGTCGAGGAGCGCCTCCAGCACGGTCGTCTTTCCCGCTCCCTGCTGGAGGCCGCCGACGATGAGCGGGAGGCGGGCCTCGACGAGGAGCCAGGCGAGACCGGCCAGCTCGGCGTCCAGGACGCCGTCGGCGATGAGCTCCACGATCGAACGGCGCGGCGGCGCGGCGGCGGCGCGGAGCGAGGCGAAGGGGTCGTCGATCACGGGCCCGATGATGACAGGGCCTGACGATTCGACGGGCTATGCTGCCCGCCATGGCACGCGTCGCCCGACGACGAAGGGTCCGTGGGCGGTTGATCAGCGTCGCTGATCAGATCCGGGTTGGACACACACGCCGGTGTGCCGATCCGGACATCAACTCGTCGGCAGAAGTTGCGAGGCGAGCGTGCCGGCATAGGATCCGATCAGCCAGTCTGATCGCGCGCCTGGCCCACACGACGTCATCTGTCGTGCCGCCGACATCGTCATCCGCCGGGGTTGACGGACGGCTCCCGGGACGCCTAGACTGCCGACCGGCGCGGCGACCGCCCGCCACTCGACTTGCACAGCTGGAGGGATCCTCCGAATGATGAAGAATTTCCTCCTCCTCTCTCGCCCGAAGACCGCGCCCGATGGCGCCGTGAGTGGCGGGAGATCTGTGCCCTACTCGAGCTAGCCTGAGGCGGTCGAACCGCCGGAAGCGCGAACCACGAGCCGTGGGCCAGATGGGCCCCCGGCTTTTTTGATGCCTCACCAGGCACCCGAGCCGTGGACCCAGCCCGATGCACCGGACGCATCGAACCCTGGATCCGCGGCTCGTTCGATTCCGGCCCGGATCCCCAGGCAGTCAACCAACACCGCGCAGCAAGCCCAGGAGTCACCGAAGTGACCGCAACCCTCGTCGGACAACAGAAGATCACCCACCCCGACGGTGTCGTCGGCGCTGCCCGGACCGCGGATCAGGCCGTGCCCGCCCTCCTGGTCGAGGGCGTCACGAAGCGCTTCGTCGTCGGCCGCAAACGCAAGCCGGTGACGGCGATCGCGAACGTGTCGCTCCGCCTCGAGCGCGGCGACATCGTCGGGGTCCTCGGCGCCAACGGCTCGGGTAAGTCGACCCTGATCCGCCTCGTCTCGGGTCTCCTGACCCTCGACGAAGGCAAGGTCAGCGTCTTCGGCCACGACATCGAGCGCGACGAGATGGCGGTCAAGCGGCTGATCAACCGGGTCAGCGTCGACGCTGCCTTCTTCAAGAAGCTCAGCCCGATGGAGAATCTCCTGTTCGCAGCCCGGCTCTACGGCCTGGACGCGGCGGGGGCCCGGAAGGACGCGATCGAGATCCTCGGCCGGCTCGGCATCAGCGAGAAGCGGGTCGGCCGGCCGATCGAGCAGATGAGCCGCGGGATGCAGCAGAAGGTCGCGATCGCTCGCGCCCTCCTGACCAGTCCCTCGCTCCTGCTCCTCGACGAGCCCACGACCGGTCTCGACCCGCGCTCGAAGCTCGACGTCCAGACCTTCATCGAGGAGCTCCGCGAGACGCACGACGCATCGATCGTCCTCACGACCCACGACCTCGCCGAGGCCGAGCGCCTGTGCGGCTCGATCACGGTTCTCGCCGGCGGCCGCGTCGTCGTCGAGGACTCACCGGCCGGGCTGATCGCAGCCGAAGCCGCCCGAATTGGAGGCGCAGCAACCCTCCACGACGTCTTCATGACCCACACCGGCCGTTCGCTCGACGACGACGTCGAGGACGAGGACGGCGACGAATCCGAATGAAGGGAGGTGAGATGCACATGAACGAGAAGCAGCTGTTCCCCCTGGCCCTGTACCTGGCCAACGACGCGCGCGAGCGCGAGCGCCGGGCCGCGGCCAACGCTCGTCG
>JACCVQ010000060.1 GCA_013698095.1 Chloroflexota bacterium | reverse complement strand
CTCGGCCTGATGGTCGGTGCCAATACCTTCCGCAACCCGGGCCTCACGGCCAAGCTGGCGACGACCCTCGACCACGTGTCGGGTGGCCGGGCGGTGCTCGGCATCGGTGGCGCCTGGTTCGAACGGGAGCACGACGCCTACGGCTTCGACGACACGTGGGGCTCGGGCTTCGGCGAGCGATTGGACCGGCTCGACGAGTCGGTCATGCTCCTGCGCAGGCTGCTCGACGGCGAGCGGTTCAGCCACGAGGGCCGCTTCTACACGATGCGTGACGCCCTGTGCGAGCCGCGCCCGGTCCAGGACCACCTGCCGATCCTGATCGGCGGCTCCGGCCCGAAGAAGACCCTCCGGACCACCGCCCGCTACGCCGACGCCTGGAACACGTCCGGCGAGCTCGACGAGGTCAGCGCGAAACTCGCGATCCTCGACGAGCATTGCGCGGCCGTGGGTCGGGATCGCTCGGAAATCGAGCTGACGATCAGCTTCCCGATCGTGATCCGGGACACGGTCGAGGCGGCCCAGGCGGCGGCCACCGAGCGGTTCGCGTTCAATGGGGTCGAGAACGCAGGTCCCGGACCGCACCTGGCCGGCCCGCCCGACGAGGTCGCCGCCGCGATCGCGCCGTTCCGGGACCTCGGGTTCTCGACCGTGATCGTCCGCCTGCCGGCGCCGTTCGATCAGGAGACGATCGAACGGATCGGCGAGGTCGGCACGCTCCTCGATCGTGGCTGAGGCTTCCGCGCCCACCGCGACACGGGTCGTCGAGCTGGCCGGGGGCGTCGGCGGAGCGAAGCTGGCCGAGGGGCTGCAGGCGGTCGCCGGGGCTGGCCTGACGGTCATCGTCAATACGGCCGACGATACGGAACGCCACGGCCTCCTCGTCTGCCCCGATCACGACACTGTCCTGTACACCCTCGCCAAGGTCGAGAACGAGGAGCTCGGCTGGGGCCTCGCCGGCGACAGCTGGACCGCGATGGGAGCTCTCGAGCGCCTCGGCGAGCCGGGCTGGTTCCGCCTCGGCGACCTCGATCTCGCGACCCACATCGCCCGGACCGAGCGGCTCCGGCGAGGCGGACGACTGACAGAAGTGCTCGGTGGCCTCCAGCGCTCGCTCGGGATCGCGGCGACGATCCTGCCGATGGCCGACGAGCCGATCCGGACCAGGGTCCGGACCGCGGACGGCTGGCTCGAGTTCCAGGACTACTTCGTCCGGCTCCGCCAGGCCCCCAACGTGACGGAGGTCGAGTTCGCCGGGATCTCGCATGCCCGTCCGACGGCGGAGGTCGGGGCTGCGATCGCGGCGGCCGAGGTGATCGTTATTGCGCCGTCGAATCCGATCGTGTCGATCGGGCCGATCCTGGCCGTGCCCGGACTGACGGAGCTGCTGGCGATCGCTCGCGGTCGCGGGACGCCGGTCGTAGCGGTCAGCGGGATCATCGGCGGCAAGGCGCTCAAGGGACCGGCTGACCGGCTGCTGGCCTCGCTCGGCCACGAGCCGACGGCGCTCGGCGTGGCGCGCGGGTACGCGGGGCTGATCGATGCTTTCGTGCTCGACACCGTCGACGCGGCGCTCGCGCCCGCGGTCGAGGCGCTCGGGATCCGGCCGGTCGTCACCGACTCGATCATGACCGACGACGCGTCGCGTGAACGGCTGGCTCGAGAGGTCCTGGCCGCGGCCGGCTGAGCCTCCGCCGTCAGCCGCGGGCGCAGTCCTCGCCCGCGCCACGTGCCGCCGTCCAGAGCGCGTGCCGGTCGCTCTCGAGCCGGTCGATCGGTGCGAAGACGGCCGAGGCGACCTCGGCCCCGACGTTGTCGCGGATCCGGCCGGCCAACGCGCTCGCCCAGCGTCGTCCGAGCCAGCCGGCATGGACACCGAGCAGGCGCGCCAACAGGTAGCCGGTGACGAGCGCGACAACGATCGCGACGAACGGCATCGGGACCTGGCCGAGGACAGGCAGCACGACGCTGTCGGCCGGGAACTTGATCAGCGCCCACAGGAACACCCAGATCGCCGCCAGCACGAGGGCGCCGGTCGCGACGGTCTGGGCCAGCCCGATCACCGTCCACCACGCGCTCGTCGGGGGCTCGCCCGGGTCGGCGGCGATCGCCCGATCCACCGCGGTCCCGAGGCCGCGCTCGAGCTGGGCCGTGCTGGTCGCCGCGGCGAGTCGCCGGCGGGTCCCCGG
>JACCVQ010000006.1 GCA_013698095.1 Chloroflexota bacterium | reverse complement strand
GGCGGAGCCGGCGCCCGGGCAGGTCTCAGATCACGGGATCTTGTTGGCTCCGTTCATCTTGACGCAGGCGTCCGTGGCGGCCTTGAGGCCGGCCTCGTTCTTGGTCAGGACGAGAGTCAGGGCGTTGTCGAAGTTGGCCCAGAAGTTGTCGAGCTGGGTGACCTGCGGGCGGGGGAAGCCGGTCTTGACCGCCTCGGCGAACTTCAGCGTCAGCGGATCGCTGATCGTGATCGTGCTGTCGGCCGGAATGTGCCCTGCGACGTCGACGAAGACCTGCTCGTTCTCCGGCTTGACCATCTCGAGCGCGAAGTTGACCGCGAGATCGGGGTCCTTGGCGTTCGTGTTGATGTACCAGCCGTCAACGCCGGTGAGGGGCTGCGCCGGGCCCTTGGGCCCAGCCGGCATCGGCACGACCGCGAGGTTGTCCTTGAGGGCCTCCTTGTAGCCGCCCGAGGCCCACGGGCCGTCGACGATGTAGTTGATCTTGCCGGACTTGAAGTCGGCCGCCATGTCGTCGTACTTCTCGTACCACGTGGCGCCCGCGGTCTGGGTCTCCTGGAAGTACTTGTAGGCATCACCGACACCGGTCGTGTCCGCGACGCACTTCCCCTTGTCGTCCATGAGCTTGCCGCCGAACGCTGCCCAGAAGCCGAAGGCGTGATAGGAGCCGCGCAGGAAGCCGGCCTTGACGGTGCCGCCCTTGATCGCGGCGAGGAGCTCGTCGGTCGTGGTCGGCGGGGTCGCGACCTTGGACTTGTCGTAATACGCCGCCACGGCCTTCAGGGACTCGGGGACCATGTACAGCTTGCCCTCGACCTTGGAGCCCTCGACGGACACCTCGGACGCATTGGCCAGCTTGCCCTCGAGCTTGGATGTCACGTCGAGGAACAGCCCGGCGCGAGCCTCTTTGCCGAGGCTGTCGTTGGGGGCGATGAACAGGTCCGGCCCGCCGCCGCTGGCGGCCTCGAGCTCGAACTTCTTGAACAGGGCGTCGAACTTGATGTCCTGGATCGTCAGCTTGAGCTCAGGATTGGCGGCGATGATCTTGTCGGTGACGGTCTTGAGGGCCGTCGCCTCCGTGCCCGCGCCCGAGCCGTAACTGTGCCAGACCGTGAGCTCGCCCTTGAGGGCGCCGGTCGCGCCGCTGCTGCCCGGATCCGCGCTGGTCGCGGGGGCGCTGGCGCTGGCGCCGGTCGAGCCGGCCGGCGTCGGCGTGGCTGCCGTGCCACAGGCGCCGACCACGATGGCCAGTGCGCCGAGGGTGCTGAGCACCCGAAGTTTCGTGTTCATGCTCTGGAACTTCTCCTCCATGAGTGGACGTTTGCCGGTCGGATACAGAGCCGGCTCTTGCCGCCGTGGAGCGGCGAACTGTCCGTTGGGTCGCGCGGCGACCAAGGTCGGGTCCGCGACTCATTCAGGCTGACGTCGGTCTGTCCGCCGGCACCTCCCGTATGCCTGCGGCCACGGGACCGGTCGAGGACCGGATCACGAGCCGCGTCTCGAGCCGGCGATGGACGGGCTCCGTCTGGCCGCCCTCCATCACCGACAACAGCAGCCGGACGGCTGCTTCTCCTTTGCCCCGGACGGGCTGGTGGACAGTGGTCAGGGGTGGATCGGTCGATGCCGCGAGGTCGACGTCGTCGAAACCGACGACGCTGATCTCGCCCGGGACCGAGCGGCCCTTGCGATGGATCGCGCGGATGGCCCCGATGGCCATCGCGTCGCTCATGGCCAGCACCGCCGTCGGCCGCTGGCCGGCGTCCCACAGGCGATCGAACGCTTCGCTCCCGCCGTCGATGCTGGCAGGACCGACCGCGATCGAGGCCTCAGGCAGCTCGACCCCGGCCTCGGCCAGGGTCTCGCGGTAGCCGCGCATCCGGCGCTGGACGACGCCGTGTTCGCCGATCCCCGCCGCCCGCGGGCCGTCGATCGCAAGGACCATGATCGTCCGATGGCCGAGTTCGAGGACATGGGCCGCGGCGAGGCGGGCCCCGCCCTCGTCATCAATGTCGACCGAGGCGAGCGTGCCGGTCGTCGCCGAATCGACGAGGACCATCGGCAGGCCGGCTCGCCGGATCTCGTCGATCTCGGGGTGGTCGTCGGTCAGGCCGATCGCGACGACGCCATCGACGGTCGCCCGGTGGATGGCCCGCGACAGGGAGCCGTGGAGAGGCGAGATGAAGTGGAGGCCGTAGCCGTGCTCCTCGGACACGGCCGCAATCCCGGCGCTGAACGAGCCGAAGAACGGGTTCGTGAAGATGACCGAGAGGTCCTGCGGGGTCAGAATCCCGATCGAGCCCGTCCGGCGCTGGGTCAGCATCCGGGCGACGGGATCGGGCCGGTAGCCGAGCTCGTTCGCGATCCCGAGGATGCGCGACGCGGTCGCGACGTTGAGCCGATCCGGCTTGTTGAACGCGAACGACACGGCCGTCTTCGAGACGCCCGCTCGTTGGGCCACGTCCGCGATCGTCACCCGTCGGGCGACCTGCTCCAAACCGCTCCTCCTCGGGTCAGGAACCCGTTGCCTGCCATGTCCATCGCCGCACCGGCCCGAGGGTTTGTCGGAGGGTGTGGGATGTGTATCATGGGCTGACAAAACCGGTTTAGCAAACCGGTTTACGGACCCTAACAGAGGCGCCGCGGCGACGTCAATGGGTCCCGATCACAATCCTTCCGGCAGCCGGAACGCTTCGGGAGACGCGGGCCGCAGCCAAGATGAGGAGATCGCGTGACGCGCCGGATCGCGCTGGCCCTGACGCTCCACAACCATCAGCCGGTCGGCAACTTCGGCTGGGTCATCGCCGAGACCTACGACCACGCCTACCTGCCGATGGTCGAGGCCCTCGAACGCCACCCGGGCGTCCGTGTCGCGCTCCATTACAGCGGTCCCCTGCTCGCCTGGCTCCGGACCGAGCGGCCAGACTTCGTGGTCCGCCTGGCCACCCTCGCCGAGCGCGGCCAGATCGAGCTGGTCGGCGGCGGCTGGTACGAGCCCGTCCTCGCCGCCCTGCCCGAGCGCGACCGGGTCGGCCAGCTCGTCCGGATGGCCGACGAGCTCGAGGCGACGTTCGGCCGTCGTCCGCGCGGCGCCTGGCTCGCCGAGCGGGTCTGGGAGCCGGACCTGCCCACCGCCCTCGTCTCCGCGGGCTACGACTGGACCGTGCTCGACGATGCCCACTTCCGCGCGGCCGCGATCCCCGAGGACGACCTGTGGGGCTCGTACACGACCGATGACCAGGGCAAGGTCCTGACAGTCTTCGGCACGGAGCAGGGACTCCGCTACCGGATCCCGTTCGCCGCGGTCGAGGACGTCATCGGCTACCTCCGCGACCACGCGACCGAGGAGGGCGACCGGCTCGGGACGATGGGCGACGACGGCGAGAAGTTCGGCGCCTGGCCGACGACCTGGGATCACTGCTGGGGCCCCGGCCGCTGGGTGGAGCGCTTCTTCCATGCCCTCGACGAGAGCGCCGACTGGCTGACCACGATGCCGCCGAGCGACTGGACCCACGGCCATCGCCCGGTCGGCCGGGTCTACCTCCCCACCGGCTCGTATGCCGAGATGGGCGAGTGGGCGCTGCCGGCCGACGAGGGCCTCACCTTCGGCCGGGCCCTTCGCGCCGCCCGGGCCGAACACCGGCCCGAGGCGCGCTGGCTGCGCGGAGCGATCTGGCGCAACTTCCAGGTCCGCTATCGCGAGATCAACGACATCCACAAGCAGATGCTCGCGACGAGCGACCTGGTCGACGCGATGGAGCCGGGCCCGCTCCGATCGACGGCGGCCGACCACCTCTACGCCGGCCAGTCGAACGACTGCTACTGGCACGGCCTGTTCGGCGGGATCTACCTGCCCGACCTGCGCGTCGCCGCCCTGTCCCGACTCATCGCCGCCGAGGACCTTGCGGTCAACGAGGTCGCGACGGGGCTGCACCACGGCCGGCTGACCGACGTCGACCTGGACGGCCGCGACGAGGTCGTGCTGACCGGACCCGGCCAGTTCGTCGTGGTCAAGCTCGAGGAGGGCGGCGGGATTGCCCGCTGGGACCTCAGGGCGG
The DNA here is from genome assembly GCA_013698095.1 of Chloroflexota bacterium. Taxonomy (GTDB): domain Bacteria; phylum Chloroflexota; class Limnocylindria; order Limnocylindrales; family CSP1-4; genus CF-46. The sequence continues at coordinate 13,668 of JACCVQ010000006.1, read as the reverse complement.
CCGCCCACCCGCTCGCGGCGGTGATGCGCCGCCGGCCGGAGGCGTACCACGAGACCCTCCGCGCCCACGAGACGGCGGGCGATCATCCGACCGCGGCCACCGAAGGCGGCGCGCCCGCCTCGATCCACGACATCGTCCTGGTCAAGCAGGAGGGGCTGCTCGACCACCTCCGCTACGACGCGTACGAGCGCCGCTCCGGGCTGATCCGGGTCCTGCCCGCCGGCACCGCCCCGGAGGCGGCGGCGCAGGGCACGGCCGAGGAGCTCGGCGACCTGCGCGACGGCGCCTGGCGGATCGAGAGCCTCGCCGATCGGCGAGTCGTCGCCATCCGATCCGGCCGGATCACCACCGTGGCCGGCGAGCCGGTGCCGGTCGAGGCGAGGCGAACGATCGAGACCCGCGGCGGGCGACTCGATCCGGCGATCAAGCTCGACCTGGAGATCGTCCACGCCGGCGAGGCGGGTTCGGCAGCGATCGATGCTCTCGTCGCGGTCGAATGGTCGACGATGCTCCTGGGCGGCGGTCACAATCCGTCGGCCTGGCTCGATGTCGACGGCGAACGGACGGCCCACGATGCGGTCCGCGTGGCGGCGATGGTGTCCCGGCTCGGCGCGGGCAACGACCTCCTCAACGTCGTGGTCACGACGACGACGGACCACGCGGTCGACGCCTGGATTGCCCCGATCCAGACCGTCTCGAACTCCGAGGCCGGCTTCGAGCTCGTCTACCAGGGCAGCGCGGCCCTCCTCATCGAGCCTCTCCGCCTCCGGCCCGGCGAGCGCTGGACGCTCAGGATCACGCAGCAGGCGACCGTCGCGGCCGAACGCCACCCTGTGGTCGATGAGGACCGCGGCCGGCGGGACGCGGCGCCTCCGGACACGGGGCAGGCCGGCCACGCGGAGCCGGTCAGGACCGGCGGGTCGCCGCACCGCGCGTGACACGCGCTCGGCTGGCGGTCCACGCCCACTTCTACCAGCCCTCGCGGCTCGACCCGTGGACCGGTCGAGTCCCGGTCGAGCCGTCCGCGGCCCCGTTCCATGACTGGAACGAGCGGGTCAACGCCGAGTGCTACAAGCCGAACGCCGATCGTGGCACGCTCCCCCGCCTGTCCTTCGATCTCGGGCCGACGCTCGCCTCCTGGCTGGCCGACGCGGACCCGGTCACGCATCAGCGGTTCGTTGCGGACGGCGCATCGGCGATGGCCCAGGCGTACCACCACACGATCCTGCCTCTCGCCTCCGCGGCCGATCGCCGGACCGAGATCGCCTGGGGCATTCGCGATTTCGAGCTCCGATTCGGCCGCCGTCCAGCCGGCCTGTGGCTGCCGGAGACCGCGGTCGACACAGCGACGCTCCGGGAGCTCGCCCGACAGGGCATCGGGTACACGATCCTGGCTCCGTGGCAGGCGGCCCTTGGCGGTGCCGACAGCCGGCGGCCGTACCAGGTGGACCTCGGCGGCGACCACGAGATCGTCGTCGTCTTCTTCGACTCGGGCCTCTCGGCGTCCGCGTCATTCGAGCCGGAGGCGACCGCCGACGCCGATCGCTTCGCCCGCGAGCGGATCGCGACGCGCCTGCTCGGCGGCCCGGATCCGATCGACGAGCCGCTGGCCGTGATCGCCACCGACGGTGAGCTGTACGGCCACCACCAGCAGTTCCGCGACCTGTTCCTGCAACGGCTCGTCGCCCCGGATCCGGGCACGGCCGATCGCGGCTTTGACATCGTGACCCTGGAATCGGTCGTGGCGACACCGGCCCACGGCCCGCACCAGCCAATCCGGATCGCCGATCGAACGTCGTGGAGCTGTCATCACGGCGTGGCGCGCTGGGGCGGCGAGTGCGCCGATGCCGACGATGGTCGCTGGAAGGCGCCGCTCCGGGCGGCGTTCGAGCGACTGGCTGGCGCGATCGACGTCGTGGTCGAGACCGCCCTTGGCGCGGCGCTGACGCGCGACGATCTCCAGTCCGCCCGCGACGGCTATGTCGACGTCGTGGCCGGGGCGAAGCCGGCCGAAGCGTTCGCCGCCGAGCGCTGGCCGGCGGCCGATGCGGCGACCCGGATCCACCTGCTCGAGCTGCTCGAGGCCGAGCGCTGGCGGCTGGCGATGTTCGCCAGCGACGGCTGGTTCTGGGACGACCCGATCAGGCCCGAGACCCGCCAGGTCATGCGGGCGGCGGCCCGCGCGGCACGGATCGTGGACGGCGTGGCCGGGACCCGCCTGGAGCGCCGCCTCGTCGAGGACCTCGCGGTCTTCTCGTCGCCGTCGCGCGGCCTCGACGGCGCCGCGATCTACGCCCTCGCCCTCGACGACGTCGGCCAGCCCGCGCCTGCCTGAGCGAATCGACCCAGCGGGGCTCGATCGTGGCGAATTCGCAACGTATCGTTCGTCTTCTCTCTGTTGTCGCCTCGATCCGCGGCGGGCGACGATGACCCTGCGGCCGCACCGGCCGCAGGCTCCGGCCAACCTCCGGACGCGCCGACGGCGCGCCAGATATCGATGCAAACGTGATCTCGAACGTGACCAACAGCCTGAAGACCTGGACGCTCCTTGCCGCCCTCGGCGGGCTCCTCATCGCCGTCGGCGGCCTCCTCGGCGGCCGCGGCGGTCTCGTCATCGCCCTTGTCTTCGCGGTGGCGATGAACGCCGTCGTCTACTGGAAGTCCGACACTCTCGCCCTCAGGGCCAACGGCGCCCGCGAGCTCGGTCCCGATGAGCTGCCTCAGCTCCGGGCGATCGTCACCGACCTCGCCGCCCGGGCAGGCCTGCCACTGCCCCGCTTGTACATCGTCGACCGACCCGAGCCGAACGCCTTCGCGACCGGCCGCGATCCGGAGCATGCCGCCGTCGCGGTGACGACCGGAATCTTCGACGTGATGAACGAGCGCCAGCTCCGCGGCGTCCTCGCCCACGAGCTCTCGCACGTCAAGAACCGCGATACGCTGGTTGGCACGATCGCCGCCACGATCGGTGGCGCGATCAGCTTCCTCGCCCAGATGGCCCAGTTCCAGATGATCTTCGGCGGTGGCCGGGACGACGAGAACGGCGGCGGGGTCCTCGGCTCCCTGGTCGCGATCATCCTCGCCCCGATCGCGGCGCTGATCATCCAGCTGGCGGTTTCGCGCGGCCGCGAGTACGGCGCCGACCGGTCCGGCGCGGCGATCACCGGCGACCCGGAAGGGCTCGCCCAGGCGCTCGAGCAGTTGGAGGCCGCGGCGCAGCGCCAGACCGGGTTGCTCGGCCGGATCGGCCAGCGGTTGCCGGGGCGTGGTGGCCAGGCGCCGGCTCCGGCTCCCGCGGCCAACCCGGCGTTCGCCCACCTGTACATCGTCAATCCGCTGTCGGGTCGCGACATCGGCCGGCTGTTCTCGACCCACCCGCCCATCGAGGAGCGCGTCGCCCGCCTCCGTTCGATGACCCGTCGCCGGGGTTCTGAACCGCCGGCGAGGCGGCCTGAAACCTTTCGGTCCCGGTCGGTCTCCATGAGGTAGCGAGAGACCGTCGCCCTCACCTGGAGACCGACCTCTGATTCTGCCTGTCGCGCCTCATTCAACCCGTCTCGTCGGGGCGGTCGTCGCCGCGTTCGTTCTGCCCGCGGCCCTTGGCCCGGCCTTCCCGATCACGCGGTGGCCAACCGGCAGGCAACTACCGTGGCCAAGGAGCCGCACCAACCAGGAATCCAACAGCCCGCGGCCTGCGCGCCACGGGCTGTGATGGATGCCGTCGGGGACTGACGGCCGGGGAAAAGCGAGAGGTGGGCGACCCTAGGCGATGCCGTTCCCGGAGGGGTACCGCGGGTCGAGGTTGGTCGGTCGGGTGTCGACGCCCCACTGGACGGCGGCCATCCCGAGGATGATGGTCGAGGCGATGAGCACGAACACGAAGACGTCCATCTGGGTCACCATTCGGATTTGGTACAGTTCACTAGGCCAACTCGGATCGTACTTGGACTAGCACGCTATGTCAACAGGCCAGCTTGACGCGTTCGACGATCCCGTCGGACCGGCCGCCACCGCCAGGGAGCTCGATGTCGAGCGGGACTCCGACGTCCCGATCTCCACCCAGATCTTCTGGCAGCTCGCCTACCAGATCGACTCTGGTCGGCTCCTGCCGGGAGCCCGTCTCGCACCGGTGCGCGAGATGGGCGCCGCACTCAGAGTGAACCCCAACACGATCCGCGCGGTCTATCGCCGCCTGGCCGACGCCGGTTACGTCACGAGTCGCCACGGCGCCGGGACACATGTCGCGGATCGCCCGCCCCAGCGACGCGGCGCCGAGGCCCTCGCCGGGATCGTCGCCGAGATGCTGCGGCGGGCCGCCCAGGCCGGTTTCGGGGCCGACGAGGCGGCTTCCGCGGCGTTTGCCGCCGCCGCCGAGCGCAAGCGACCCGGCCCCAAGGTCCAGATCCTCTTTGCCGAGTGCACGAACGCCGACGCCGGCTACGACGCCACCCGCCTCGGCGACGAGTTCAAGGACCTGATCGACGTCGAGGGCGCCCTGCTCGACGACCTGCCCGAGCGGCTCGATCGATTCCACTACGACCTCGTCGCGACGACGACCTTCCACGCCGACGAAGCCCAGGCCCTCGTCCACGGCCGGGTCCCGGTCGTGGCGATGCTCGTCGGTCCGGGCTACCTCGAGCTCGTCCACGAGATCGCGGGGCTGCCGCCGGGCTCGCGGGTGGGGCTCGTGTGCGCGTCGGAGCGCGGCGCCGAGAACATCGCCGAGACACTCGCCCTGTCCGGCACCACCGGGGTCGAGCTTGTGACCGCGACCATCGATGGCGAGCGCGACCTCGACCTGATCGACCGGACTGCCGATGTCATCCTGCTCTCGCGCGAGGCGATCGCCAACGGAATCGACCAACGCTTTGTCCGGCCCGAGCGCGTCCGGCGCTGGTCCTATGAGTTCGACCCGGCCGGCCTCGAGCTCCTCCGCCGCTCGATCGAGCACGTCATGGCGGTGCGCCGCCGCGAGCCGGTCGCGGCGGGCTGAAACGAGCCCGCATCGAACCCAATCACCGGCGCTGACCGGATCAGGTTCGCTCCGCCTCCGGATCGGTGTGTTCTGCGTCGTCGATGGCCTCGGCTCGATCGGCCGCGATGTTGACGGCGTCCTCGAGCGGCACGTCGGGGTTGGCAGCCTGGATCTCCGCGACCGTCTCCTTGAGCTCCATCCCGGGGACTTCGGCAACAGCCCGGACATCGACCACGTAGCGGAGGAGCAGATTGGCGATCGCGACGATGGGAATTCCAAAGAGGGCGCCCCAGATACCGGCGATCTGGGCACCGGCAAGCAAAGCGACGATGACCATGATCGGGTGCAGGCCCACGCCCTCCCGGAGCAGCCGTGGCTGGATCGCGTTCACGAGGACGGTTTGCGAAACGACCATGATCACGATGACGAGGACGGCGACATCGGGCCGGAACGACATCGCGACGAATGCGACCGGGATCAGTGCGAGCGGCGGTCCGAAGAACGGAATGAACATGAGAATTGCTGTGCTCACGGTGAGCAGGAACAGGTAGGGCAGACCGAAGACCAGGCCGATTGCAAGGGTCAATCCGATCTGGATCAGGACCAGCACGACCTGGGTCTGCAGGAAGCCGCGGAATGAGCGACCCACCGTGCGCTCGACGAGCTCCAGCGAGTCGGCGTGTCGGTTGGGGACGATCCGCCGGACCGTCCCGGAAATGGCCTCCGGATCGGCGACGGCGTACAGGGACAACACGACGACGATGAACAGCGTCCCGAAGACTGAGAGCGCCCCGCCGGCGATCGACTGGGTCTCGGCGGCCAGTTGCTGAATCACCGCTGGCAGGGTTCGGCGCTGGATGTCGTCCACGATGGCCGCGAGGTCGATCACGGAGCGATCGATTCCGATGGCGCGCTGGAGATCTCCAGCCAGGCCTGAGATCGAGGCGGTCATCTCGTCCGTTCGCCCGACGAGATCAGCTGCTTCAGGTGCGCCGATCTGGGCCACGGCGACCACGAACAGGGCGATCGCTCCGATGACCACTGCATAGGCCAGGGCCACAGCCAGCCCTCGGCCGAGAGGCAGCACCCGGTCCAGGGCCCTCACCAGCGGGCTGATCAGGAACGCCAGGAGCCAGCTCAGGAAGAGCGTCAGGATCAGGGTGCTGAAGCCCGCGCCAACGTCGATGGCCCGTTCCAGGACGGCGATCCCGAAGAAGAGGGCGCCGAGAGCAAAGAACACCACGCGCAACCTGCTCGCGGTCTGATCGGGGCGTCCGGGCCGGGGCTGGGTGGATTGACTTCCGCGCAACGCCGGACCGGTCATGAGGCGCTCATTGACCCACGATATCCCAATCGTTGCGAGCGCCGGCGGGCAGGTTCAGGTTGGCGGAGACGAGGCAGGATGGGGGGCCGTCAACGAGCTGATCGCTCGGCTCGCGGTCGTGGACGTCGGACGTCCGCGGGACGTGCCAGACTCGCCAGACATGGAACGGATTCCCTTTCTCGGGGCGGCCCTCCGGCGGCTCGACCTCGACGCGTTGGCCGCGTGGACCGGGCCGCTCCAGCCGGCGACCGCCCGGCGGATCGTCGCCCGCCTGAACGCCGATCGGGCGCTCGATGCGGTGACCGGAACGCCGACCGCCACGCCTGCGCGCCTGCCGCTCCCCGGCGAGCTGCTCGCCCTCAGCCTTCTTCACGAGGCGGCCCACCTCGCGATCGTCGAGGCTGCCCGTCGCCAGCCCCAGGCGGCCCTCGCCGCGGCGGTCCCCGCCGTCCGCCAGTCGCTCGGAGCTGACGAGGCCGACGCCCTCCTGAACGAGTTCGCCGACGCCTTCCCGGGTGTCGAGAAGCCAGCCGACCTCCGCCTCGAGGATCTCCTCCTCGTCCATCTCGCCAATGCAAACCCGGCCGCGGCGCCCCTCGTCGAGCTCGTCGACGAGGGCGTCCTCCCGGCCGACACCTTGGCCGCCGCGATCCAGGCCCTCGAGCGTCACCAGGCCTCGATCCCGATCGATCCCGACGCGACCGGCGCGGGCGGCGCCCGCTCCCTCCTCGACCTCCTCCGCGAGCCGGCCCGCCAATCGCCCGACTCGCTCACCGGCCAGCTCCGCTACGTCCGCGAGCATTGGGGCTGGCTGCTCGGTGACGCCCTGACCCAGATCACCGACCGGCTCGACATCGCGATCGGCGTCCTGACCCAGGAGGAGCACGGCCTCCACATGCGGTTCGGGGCGGGCGCCGGTGGCGGCGGAGTGGGCGCCGGCGGCGGTGAGGCGCCGTCGTTCGTCGGCGCCGAGGTGGAGTCCGAGCGGTTCTCGACCGACCTCGACTGGATGCCCCGCCTCGTCCTGCTCGCCAAGAGCACCTACGTCTGGCTCGACCAGCTCTCGAAGCAGCACGGTCGCGAGATCCGGACGCTCGACGCGATCCCGGACGAGGAATTGGCCGCCATCGCCGCCCGCGGCGTCACCGGGCTGTGGCTGATCGGGCTGTGGCAGCGCTCGACGGCCTCGCAGAGGATCAAGCGGTTGCGCGGCAATGCCGACGCCGTCGCCAGCGCCTACTCCCTCGACGACTACCGGATCGCCGACGACCTCGGCGGCGAAAACGCCTTGGCCGACCTCCGGACCCGGGCCTGGGCTCATGGGATCCGGATGGCCAGCGACATGGTCCCGAACCACATGGGCCTCGACTCGCACTGGGTGATCGAGCATCCGGAGCGGTTCATCGCTGTCGACGAGCCGCCGTTCCCGGCGTACCGATTCGAGGGCCGCAACGTGGCCGACGACCCGCGGATCGAGATCCGGATCGAGGACCACTACTGGAACGACACCGACGCGGCCGTCGTCTTCGAGCGACGCGACACCGCGACCGGCGAGCGGCGCTACCTCTACCACGGCAACGACGGGACCAGCTTCCCGTGGAACGACACCGCCCAACTCGACTTCGCGAAGGCCGAGGTCCGCGAGGTGGTCATCGAGACGATCCTCGACGTCGCCCGGCGCTTCCCGGTCATCCGCTTCGACGCCGCGATGGTCCTCGCCAAGAAGCATGTCGAGCGGCTGTGGTACCCGGAGCCCGGCGCCGGTGGCGCGATCCCGTCGCGCGCCGAGCACGCGATCCCGAGGGCCGCGTTCGACCGACTGATGCCCGACGAGTTCTGGCGCGAGGTCGTGGACCGGATCGCCGCCGAGGCGCCGGACACGCTTCTCCTGGCCGAGGCGTTCTGGCTCCTCGAGGGCTATTTCGTCCGGACGCTCGGAATGCACCGCGTCTACAACAGCGCCTTCATGCACATGATCCGGGACGAGGACAACGCCGGCTACCGCAAGGTCATCCGGGAGACGGTCGAGTTCGACCCGGCGATCCTCGGACGCTTCGTCAACTTCTTGACGAACCCGGACGAGGAGACCGCGATCGAGCAGTTCGGGACGGGCGACAAGTACTTCGGGGCGGCGACGCTGCTCGCGACGCTGCCCGGGCTTCCGATGGTCGGCCACGGCCAGGTGGAGGGCTTCACCGAGAAGTACGGGATGGAGTTCCAGCGGGCCCGCCTCAACGAGACGCCGAATGCCGAGTTGATCGGCCAGTTCGATGCCCTGATCGTGCCGCTCTTGCGCGAACGGCAGCGCTTCGCCGGCTCGGTCGACTTCCGGCTGTACGACGTCGTGGCCGACGGCGGCGGACTCGTCGAGGACGTCTTCGCCTACTCGAACGGACTCGGTCCCGATCGATCGCTCGTCGTCTACCACAACCGCCATGCCTCGACGGCGGGCTGGATCCGGGAATCCGTGCCGTTCGCGGTCAAGCACGGCGACGGGTCGAAGGAGATGCGCCGCGACGTCCTCGCCGACGCCCTGGAGCTCCGCGGGTCGGGCGACGGCTGGCTCCGGCTCCGCGATCGGCGGTCCGGTCTGGAGTCGCTCCGGTCGATCGGGGAGATTCGCGACCGCGGGTTGTACGTCGCCCTCGGGGCGTACGAGTGCCTCGTCCTCGACGAGCTGCGCGAGGTGGCCTCCACCGCCGAGGCGCCGTGGGCGGCGCTGGCCGCCGAGATCGGCAGTCGCCGCGGCGTCCCATCACTCGACAAGGCGCTTGCCGACTTCGTCCGCGCCCGGGCGCCCGCCGCCCCAGGACGCTTGCCGGCGTTGGACTCCGAAGCCCTCCGCGCCTGGCTCGATGAGCGGACCGCCAACCACGACTTCCGGGGCCATGCGCTGGTCTGGCGCGCGGGCGAGCCGGTGTTCCGCTTCAGCGGGGGCAGTGCGAGCCGGGCCCACGGCGTGGCAGTGAACGACGCCACTCGCTTCGCGGTCGCGTCGATCACGAAGATGGTCACCGCGACGGCCGCCCTGCGGCTCGTCGAGCGCGGCCTGCTCGACCTCCACCGGCCGCTGGTCGAGGTGCTCCCGCCCGAGCACCGGCCCGTGGCGATGACCGCCGAGCACACCCTCCACCATCTCCTGTCGCATACGTCGGGCCTGGCCAACTATCACGACGACAACGATCAGACCTGGGCCTCGTTCACCTCGGCCTGGGACCGGATCCCCACCTACCACGTCCGGCGCCCGGCCGACATGCTGCCCCTGTTCCGTGACCTGCCGGCGTTCGCGCCGCCCGGCACCGTGTACACGTACGGCGACGCCAACTTCATCCTGGCCGGGCTGGCGATCGAGGCCGTCACCGGCAAGCCCTACGCCGATGTGATGGCGGAGGAGGTGCTCGAGCCGGCCGGGATGGTCGACTCCGGCTTCTTCGAGCTCGACGAGGATCCGCCCCGGCTCGCCACTGGCTATCTGACGACCGACGAACCGCCGGACCGCTGGCGCTCGAACATCTACGGCGTCACCCGGGCGGGCATGCCCGACGGCGGGGTGATCACGAGCCCGATCGATCTCGCCCATCTGATCGACGCGCTGCTCGGCGGTCGACTGCTGGGGCCGGAGCTGGCGCTCGCGATGCGCACGCCACAGGGACCGCCGAGCGACGCGATCGAGCAGTACGGCTACGGCTGCGAGCTCGTGGTCCAGGACGGACGGGTCACGATCTTGGGCCACGGCGGCTCAGACCCGGGCGTGTCGGCGATGCTGACCCACCATCTCGACGGCGCGACCACGATCGTCGTGCTCTGCAACCAGGATCGCGGCGCGTCGGCGGCCACGAAGCACATCGCCGCCGCCCTCGGCCTCCACGACCCGCGCTGACCGCGCAAGCAGGCCAGCCGAGATCACCGAGGTGGCGGATCAGGCGGACAGCACCAGTCGGCGCAGGAGGGGCATCGGTGGCGCGCCGTGGACCAGGCACGCCTCGAGGTGCTCGCGGTACGTGAAACCGGGCGTGTCGCCGTAGCCGCCGACGACGCGTGGCGCGCCGATCGCGTCGGCCCCGCGTGGATCGCCGGACGCGGCCGCCGCCCGCCGCCGCGCCTCGTGCTCGAGATCCCAGAACGCGAGCGAGCCGACGAAGTAGGTCGAGAGCTGGGTCGATGACAGCCGGGCCCGGTCGAACTTGGCCCGCGCCGCCGCCTCCTCCTGGAAGCCGCCGTCGACCATCAGCGCCACGGCCTCGTCGGCGGTCATGTCCGCGGCGTGAATCGCGACGTCGATCAGGGCGTTCGTGACCGATCGCAGGTAGAACTTCCAGTGGGTCAGAAGGAGCGCCGGATCGTCGGCCTGGTAGCCGGCGTCGATCATCACCTGGGTGCAGTACACGGCCCAGCCCTCGGCGTAGACGCCGCTCCAGAAGATCGCCCGGGCGATCGACGGGCTGCGGTTGGCATAGACGCCCTGGAGGTAATGGCCGGGCACCGCCTCGTGGATCGTCAGGAGCCGGAGCATCCGGTCGTTGTCTTCGCGGAGGCTCGATTCGACCGACTCGGGCGGCGCGTCCTCGTCAAGCGGGGTGATGAGGAACATCGCCTTCTGGCCGCGATCGAGCGGTCCCGGCGAGCTGAGCATTGCTCCGCCGAACGCCCGCAGGAAGAGCGGCGTCCAGCCGATCTCGAGCGGCTCGTCGGTCAGGCCGATCAGGTCCTGGTCGCGACAGAACGCCTCGATCCCGGCGAGCTCGTTGCGGCAGAAGTCGAGCAGCTCGTGACGGTCCGGGTGCTCCACAGCGATCGCGTCGAGGACCGCTCGAACGAGAGCCGCGTCATCGGCGGGGACGGCTCCGGCGGCGAGCCAGTCCGGCGCGATCTCGCGGGCGATCCGGATCATCTCGGCCCGGACCGCGCCGAACTCGCGCTCAGCCCGGTCCCGGATCCGGTCAGGCGTCATCGCCGGGTCCTTCATCGTGTGGGTCATCTTCGTTGCGAACAGCTCGAGGCCCAGGCGACCCTCGCCCGCGCTCGCCGGCAGGACCGCGTCGCGGAGGTGGACCTCGGCCGCCGCGAGGCCCTCGGCAGCAACGTCGCGCGCGGCCCGCAGCCGGGGGAGGATCGCGGCCACCGCGGGATCGTTCGCGGCAGCCTCGCCGCCGGCGATCGCCTCGTCGACCAGCCCGATCAAGCCCGGCCACTGCTCGAGCGCCTTCTCGGTGTGGAAGCGGTCCACCGGCCGGCCCGCCGCGCCCACCAGGGTCTCGCGCGCCGCCTCGAGGACGGCCGGCAGCGCTTCCGCCCGTCCTGCGAGCGACGTCAGGCGCTCGGCCAGCGGGGCGAACTCGCGCGAGATCAGCCCGAAGAACCCCTCCCCGACCAGGTAGACCCACCACATCGGGCTCCACGTTTCCTCGCGGAGCTCGAGCTCGCCGAAGCGCATGGCCCGGACGACGCCGAGGATGACGTCGCGATCGATCTGCTCGTCGACGCTCAGCCCGGCGTCATCGAAGCCTTCGAGCTCGGCGGTCCAGCGATCGATGAACGCAAGCCGATCGGCGGCGCCGGCGAGCGAGACATCGGGCCAGCGATCGTCGTGGGCGTGCATCCCGGCACCGGTCGCCGAGATGGGATCCTCGGCGAAGAAGTCGGCGAAGAATGCGTCGATGCGAGTGGCGAAGTCGGTCACGGACGAGCCTCCGGGGGGTGGGCGGTGGCGGGTCGGTGGCAGGGTCGACGGGTGGATCGTCCCGGCCCGAGCGGGTCGCCAGCGAGTCTACCGGGAGCGGGTACCATCGGCCTTCATGAACGGTCACCGTCGCCTCGACCCGGTCACCCTCGAGGGACGGCGCGTCCGCCTCGTCCCGCTCGAGCTCGATCACGTCCCGGCCCTGGCCACGGTCGCCCTCGAGCCGGCCGTCTGGCGCTGGACGCTCTCGCGCCCGACCGACGAAGCCGGCCTCCGGGCCTGGGCCGAGACCGCGATCGCCGGTCGCGACGCCGGCACGGAGCTGCCCTTCGCCACCCTCGACGCAGCCTCGGGCCAGCCGATCGGCAGCACCCGCTACATGAACATCGTCCTGGAGCATCGCCGGCTCGAGATCGGCTGGACGTGGGTCGCTCCGCCGTGGCAGCGGACGGGCGCGAACCGCGAGGCGAAGCTGCTGATGCTTGGCCACGCCTTCGACACGCTCGGCTGCCGCCGGGTCGAGTTCAAGACAGACTCGCGCAACGAGCCGTCGCGAACGGCGCTGCTCGGGATCGGCGCCACGTTCGAGGGGATCTTCCGGAACCACATGATCATGCCCGACGGCCCGATGCGCCACTCTGCGTACTACAGCGTCATTGACGAGGAGTGGCCGGCGGTCCGGGCGGCGCTGGAGGCGTCGCTCACACGCTGAGTGCGCCCGTGTGCGAGCGTCGCCGTCGCGTCGACCGGCCAGGGCCGCGCCGTGAATCGATCCATCGCTGGATGCCATCTGCGATGATCGGCTCGCCGGATCGGATCTGATCGCCGGCCCCGCACGCGATCGAAATCGGAGGGTGCCGTGGTCGAGCTCATCGTCAGAATCCTGATCAACGCAGCTGCCGTGTTTGTCGCCGTCCAGCTCCTGCCCGCGAACCTGCTGTCATTCACCTTCGGCAATGACTGGTGGAAGTTGCTGGCGGTGGCCCTCCTCTTTGCGCTCGTGAACAGCTACATCAAGCCGATCGTGAAGGCGCTCTCGCTCCCGATCACGCTGATGACGATGGGCCTGATCGCCTTCGTGATCAACGCGGCGATGCTCCTGATCGTTGCGTTCCTCTCGGGCCAGCTGGATCTCGGCTTCAAGGTCGGCGACTTCCCGCCGGACCTGCTGTCGTCGGACACGATCATCGGGGCGATCGTGGCGGCGGCCATCATCAGCATCGTCTCGACGATCGCCAGCATCGCGCTGTCGCCGCGGAAGCTCATCTAGGCGGTGGCGCCGGTCACCACGGACGACGAGGCACCCGGCGCGGGGGGCGCGGGGGGCGCGGCGAGCGATATCGAGCCGGACCGTCTGACGGCGATCGCTCCTGCCCTGCGTGACGCTGCCCGGCGGTTCGGGACGCCGCTCTACCTGACCGACGCCGCCACGATCCGTTCCTCGGCCGCCGAGGTGGCGGCGGCATTCCCGGACCCGTGGATCCGCCAGTTCTCGGTCAAGGCGAACGACGTCGCGGCGGTCGTCGGCCTCGTCACTGCAGCCACCACTGCCACTCCGGGCGGCCGGTCGCCGTTCGGGGCGAACGTGGTCTCGCGTGGCGAGTGGGCGGTGGCTCGGGCGGCCGGCCTGCCCAATGCCCGGATCACGCTCGAGGGGGTCGGCAAGACTGACGCCGACCTCGCCGCGGC
>JACCVQ010000141.1 GCA_013698095.1 Chloroflexota bacterium | reverse complement strand
GGGGCGGGCGTCGCCCGGCCGGGGTCGACCGCCTCGGCGCGTGCCTGTGGCGCGGTCGCGAACTCGGGGTTGACGCTGGATCCGGGTCGGGCGGCGAGATCCGCGGCGGCGGCGGCCATGATCCGGTCGCGCAGCGCAGCCGGCGGCTCGACGAGCTGAAGCCCTTCGAGCTCGAACTCGAGAAGCGCCGGGACGGTCCCGCCCAGCTCGTCGAACTCCGGGTGCGGCTCGGAGCAGGTCGCGAGATGGTCGCGGACGGCCGCCTCCTCGCCAGGCTCGAGTGCGACGAGAACGTAGCCGGCCGCCAGGTCGCGGGCCAGATCGCAGGTCATCGCTGGCTCCGTCACGACGTTGGCTCCCGGCTGAATCCGTCCCGAAGCTGCTCGTCGTCGCCCACCAGCGCCTGGCGCAGGGCGAGCAGGCCCAGCCGGACCCGGCTCTTGACCGTCCCCAGGGGTGCCCCCGTCCGGGCTGCGATCTCCTGCTGCGTCAGGCCGCCCCAGTAGGCCAATTCGATCGCCTCACGCTGGACGTCGGACAGGGTTGCCATCGCAACCGCGATCTCCTCGCGGTCGAGACCGGCCGCCACGTCGTTCCAAATGTCGGGCAGCTGCAGCGCGGGCGGCGGGACGTCCTCGCGCTCGGGCAGCTCGGTGGTCGGGCGCCGGCGGCGGACGGCGTCGACGGCCCGGTGATGGACGATCGCCAGCAGCCACGTCTTCACGCTGCCGCGCCCGGTCACGTAGCGCCCGGCGTTGCGCCACACGCCCATGAAGGCGTCCTGGACGACGTCCTCGGCCAGCGAGGCATCGGACGTGATTCGGAGTGCGATGGAGTAGGCCATGGTGCGGTACCGGTCGTACAGTTCCTGGAGGGCGTCGAGTTGCCCGGAGCTGACGAGGGCGAGGACTGCCTGATCAGCATCGTCGACGGGCGATGCTGTCCGTCCGCGAAGGCCGGGCTGACTCTCTGTCATTGGGTGGTTCGCACGGTCGGCCGGTTTGGTTCACTCGCGGCGGCGGCGAGGCTCACAGGATCGCCGGACTCGCCGAGAGCCGCCTCTACCGCGCGCAGGACTCGGCGCGTCACCGCGTCCTCGTCAGCGGTCGCGTCGAGGACGACGAACCGCTGGGGCTCGGCCACCGCCATCGCCAGGAAGCCGCTCCGGACGCGGCGGTGAAACGCGACGTCAAAGCCGGTCTCGAACCGCGTCCGATCGTCCGGCGCCTTCCGGGCGAGGCCGATCTCGACGGGCACGTCGAGGACGATGGTGAGATTCGGGCGAAGGCCGCCGATGGCGATGTCCTCGAGGCGCTGGAGCTCGTCGAGCGGTAGACCGCCGCCGTAGCCCTGGTACGCCCGGGTCGAGTCGGCGAAGCGGGCGCAGATCACGGTCGTGCCGGCGGCCAGGCTCGGCTCGATCACTTCCTCGACGAGCTGGCGCCGGGCGGCATTGAAGAGGAGCGCGTCGGCGAGCGGGTCGATCGGGCTGGCTGACGGGGCGAGCAGGAGCTCCCGGATCCGTTCGCCGAGGACCGTCCCGCCCGGCTCCCGGGTCCCGATGACGGCGAGGCCCCGAGCACGCAGGGCAGATTCGAGACGCGCCGCCTGGGACGTCTTGCCGGCGCCCTCGGGACCTTCGATCGTGATGAATTGACCGCGAGTGGCGGACGACGCAGGGGGTGTCACGGGCCGAGTGTACGGTGCCGCCGCTCGAATAGCGCCTCGCACCGACCTTGCGGTTTTCGTCATCCGTTGATCGGGACCCGTCGTACCCTCGGCGACATGGGACGCCGCTCCACGCCCCGCCTGATTGCCGCCGCCCTGGCCCTCCTCGCCGGGTTGGCGCTGCCCGCGGCCGCGGCCGCCCACCCGCTCGGCAACTTCACGATCAATCACTCCGCGGAGCTCCGGATCGCCCCGGACCGGGCCGACCTCGACGTGGTCATCGACATGGCCGAGATCCCGGCCTTCCAGGAGCGCCAGACGATGGACGCCGACGGCGACGGCAGCATCGCCGACGACGAGGCCGAGCGCTGGGCGGGTGATGCCTGCGTCGCGCTCGCCGACGAACTCGAGGTCCGTGCCGGCGGGGCAGCGCTGGCGCTCGTCAGCGGGTCCGCCTCGGTCGCGTTTCCGCCCGGCGCCGGCGGCCTGTCGACGCTCCGTCTGGAGTGCGGCTACATGCTGGCGATCCGGCCGCCGATCGGGGAGGACGAGGTCACGCTGTCGTTCGAGGACACGTCGTATGCCGAGCGGATCGGCTGGCGCGAGATCATCGCGACCGGGGTCGGGACGATCCTCGAGACGAACGGCCTGCCCGCGACGAGCCCCAGCCGGAAGCTGACGGAGTATCCCGCCGACCAGCTGGCGGCGCCGCTCGACATCCGATCGGCGACGATCCGCGCGGTCGTCGACCCGGCCAGCGTCGGCGCGTCGTCAGGGCCGTCGTCGATCGTACCCGCCGCGCCGTCGGGGCCCGGGGGCGCCGTCCCGGGCGGCGTCGGCGGCGAGCTGCCGACGATCTTCCGATCGGCCGACCTGACCCCGTTCGTGCTCCTGGCGTCTCTCGTCACGGCGGTCGCGATCGGAGCCGGCCACGCCTTGACGCCGGGCCACGGCAAGACCTTGATGGCGGCCTATCTCGTGGGGTCGCGCGGGACGGCGGTCCACGCCGTCGGGCTTGGGCTGTCGGTCGCGGTCTCGCACACGCTCGGGATCCTCGTCCTGGCATTCGTGATCCTTGGGGCGGGGAGCGTGCTCCCACCGGACGTCGTGTACCGGGTCACGCCGGTGATTGCCGCGATCTCGATCGTGGCGATCGGGGCCTGGATGCTGATCGGCGAGGTGCGCCGGCGGCGCCGTCCTCGATCCTCGATCGCGTCGGTCGAGCACCTTCATGACCATCCCGGGATGACGGACGTCCACGATCACGGGGACGGGCCCGAGCACCGGCACGACCACGGCGTTGACGACGACGACCACGCGGCGGCCAACGGGCATTCGCCCCCGCACGATGCATCCGGCCATGACCATCCGTCGAGCGCGAGCCAGCCAGACGAGCACAGCCACGGCGGCATCCGCCACAGGCATCTCCCGCCGGCGGAAGCCAGCCTGTCGTGGCGAGGCCTCTTCGTCCTCGGGCTGGCCGGCGGCCTCGTCCCGTCGACGTCGGCGCTCCTGATCCTGCTCGGCTCGATCGCGGCGGGGAGGCCTGCGTTCGGACTCGTCCTCGTGGTCGCGTTCGGCCTCGGGATGGCGGCCGTGCTGACCGGCGTCGGGCTGACGATGATCGTCGCCCGAGGGCGGCTCGGCCGGCTGCCCCGCCATTCCGGCCTCGGCAGGCTGGCCGCCGCCGCTCCGCTCCTTGCCTCGCTCGCCGTTCTCGGCCTCGGACTCGTCCTGACCTGGCAGGCGCTGGCCGGCACTCCGGTCCTGTAGCCCGGGCGTGGCTCCGCGGCGATAGGGCAAACACCCGAGCGAGGTCGAGCCGGAACCTCTGCTACCGTTCCGCGACCGATGCGTGACCTGAGCGACCGCTCCCTCGATACGGCCGTCCAACTCGGCGCGTCCTACGCCGACGTCCGCGTGGTCCACCGTCGCGACGAGTCGATCGCGGTGAAGAGCGGACGAGTCGAGGGCGTTGCCGCCGGTGAGAGCGAGGGCTTCGGCGTTCGGGTGCTCGTCGACGGCGCCTGGGGCTTTGCGAGCTCGTCTCGCCTGGCCACCGCGGAGGCCGATCGCGTCGCCGCCGACGCCGTCCGGATCGCCCGGGCGAGTGCCACCGCACTCCGCCACCGCGTCCGGCTCGACGACCGGCCGCGAGCCCACGGCACCTACGAGACCCCGATCGAGGAGGATCCGTTCGCGGTTCCGCTCGAGGCGAAGATCGATCACCTGCTCGCGGCCGACGAGGCCGCACGAACCGTCGACGGCGTCGCATTCACGGAGACCCGCTACGACGCGCAGCGCGAGACGCGGACCTTCGGCGCGACCGACGGCAGCTGGACCGAGCAGACCTTCACCCACGTCGGGGCGGGCATCGAGGTCAACGCGATCGAGGGCGACGATCACCAGCGCCGGACCTACCCCGACGCCGACGGCGGGCCGTTCAAGGCCGCCGGCTATGAATACGTTCGCGGCCTCGATCTCGTCGGCCGGTCCGGGCCGCTGGCCGAGGAAGCCGTCGCCCTGCTGAGCGCGCCGCAATGCCCGTCGGGCCGGTTCACGATCATCCTCGACCCGTCGCAGCTCTACATGCAGATCCACGAGAGCTGCGGCCACCCGACCGAGCTCGATCGTGTCTACGGGACGGAGGCGAGCTACGCCGGGACGAGCTTCCTCACGACCGACAAGCTCGACGAGGGCTTCCGCTACGGGAGCGACCTCGTCGACCTCGTCGCCGACGCCACTGCGCCGGGCGGCATGGGCACGTTCGGCTGGGACGATGAAGGGGTCGCGGCGCAGCAGGTGCCGCTCGTCCAGAGCGGGATCTTCGTGGGCTACCTCTCGTCGCGGGAGACGGCACCACGGATCGGGCGGCAGTCGGGCGGAGCGATGCGGGCCGACGGCTGGAACCGGATCCCGTTGATCCGGATGACGAACGTCAACCTCCTGCCAAAGCCCGGGCTGAGCCTCGACGACATCGTGGCCTCCACCGACGACGGCCTGTACCTCGCGTCGAACCGCTCCTGGTCGATCGATGACCGCCGGCTGAATTTCCAGTTCGCGACCGAGGTTGCCTACGAGATCAAGGGCGGCAAGAAGGGCCGCCTGTTCAAGAACCCGACCTATACCGGGATCACCTACGAGTTCTGGCGCTCGCTCGACGCCGTCGGCGACGCGTCGAGCTACGTGATGCTCGGGACGCCGAATTGCGGCAAGGGTGAGCCCGGCCAGGGCGGGCATGTCGGACACGGCTGCTCCGGGGCACGGTTCCGCGACGTCCAAGTCGGGGTCGGCAAGTGGTGAGCCAGGAAGCCCGGCCGGAGGCCCCGTCGCCGCTCGACACCCTTGCGATCGCCGAACGGGCGGTCGCCCTCGCCGAAGCCGCCGGCGGGACCGAGGTCGAGGCGCTCGTGTCGGACGAGCGCGCCCAGCTGACCCGCTTCGCGAACAGCGAGATTCACCAGAACGTCGCCGAGACGAACGGCTCGATCAATCTCCGGGTCGCGATCGGGAAGCGGGTCGGGGTCGCCAGCTCCAACCGCCTCGACGAGGAGGGCCTCCGCTGGCTGGCCGAGACCGCGACCGCGATTGCCCGCAACTCTGCCGAGCTCGAGGATTGGGGCGGGCTGCCCGAGCCGACACCGATCAGCGAGATCGCCACCGCCTGGTCGGACGGCACGGCCGGCGCGACGCCGGAGATGCGGGCAGAGGGCGTTCGAGCGGTGATCGCGGCAGCGGATGCCGCCGGGGTCCGGGCGTTCGGCTCGTTCTCGACCGCCGCCGAACATCTCGCGGTGGCGAACTCCAAGGGCATCCGGGCGATGCAGCGGCGGACGACGGCCCAGCTCCTGACGGTCCACATGGGTCCCGACGGCGGCAATGGCTACAGCGAGCAGGCGTCCGTCGATGCGACCACGATCGATGCCGCGGCGGTCGGCCGGGACGCGGCCGAGAAGGCCCGAGCGTCGGCGACGCCGCAGTCGGTGGACCCGGGCGACTGGACGGTCGTCCTCGAGGAGCCGGCCGTCGTCGACATCCTCTCCATGCTCGCGTACATGGGCTTCAGCGCCCTGGCCGTCCAGGAGGAGCGCTCGTTTGCCGAGCCGGACAAGGTCGTCGGCAGCGAGCTCGTGACGATCGTCGACGACGCCACGGAGCCCGGTGCGCTGCCCATGGCGTTCGACTACGAGGGCGTGGCGAAGCAGCGGGTCGTGCTGATCGAGCGGGGCGTGTGTCGCGACGTCGTGTACGACGCCCAGACGGCTGCCCGCGGCGGTGTCACCTCGACCGGCCACGGCCTGCCCGCCCCGAACTCGTACGGACCGTTTCCCTTGAACATGGTGATGTCCGCCGGCGCGACGTCGCGCGACGCCCTCGTCGGGGAGATGGAGCGGGGATTGCTGGTGACGCGCTTCCACTACACGAACCCGGTCCACCCCAAGCTCGCGATCGTCACCGGGATGACCCGTGACGGGACGTTCCTGGTGAAGGACGGTCGGATCGTGGGGCCGGTCCGGAATCTGCGCTTCACGCAGTCGTACCTTGGTGCGCTGGCGGGGGTCGTTGCCGTTGGCAGCGAGCGGCGGACGCTCCGCGGCGACTTCGGCGGGGTCCTCGTGCCCGCGGTCCGGATCGAGGGCTGGACGTTCACGGGTGCCACGGAACACTGATCTGCTCTGCGTCCGGTGTTGTCCCGCGGCGGCTCGCGGTCGCGCGGTCTCGCGGTCTCGCGGTCGCGGTCGCGGTCGCGTCTCGACTGAACGCTGAGCGAGCGGTGCATCGCCGCCCGATCGCCTGTTCGTGCGCTCTGCACGCTGGGCGAACGATCACTCGGGTGGCGGTCCGCAGGACACCGATCTGGACCGCCCGGCGAGCAGCATGACGGTCGATCGGGGCCGGGCGACCGCCAAGCAGTCCCCATGGCGACGCACCGCACGATGGGCGTTCAGGAGCTGGTGACCACGAGATAAGCCCCATTCACCATCATCGCGACATGACCAGTCGAGATGATCGGGCCGCCACCGCCCTGTGGAATGCTCGCCAGATCCGCGTCGTCGTCGGAACGGAAGTCCGCGATGGCCGGTTGAACTCGGGTCTGAGTCAACAGTCGGCCGGCGCATCTGTCGGGATGTCCCATGCGCAGTTCGGCCGGATCGAGAGAGCCGAGCTCGACCAGCCCACCATCCGGCAGCTGTCGCTCGCGTGCGCTGCCGTCGGGCTCAAGCTCGTCGTTCGAGCCTATCCCGATGGGGAAGCGGCACGTGATGCTCCACAGCTCGCGCTGCTCAACCGATTTCGGGGCGAGCTCCCCGCGGCGGCTCCGTGGAGCACGGAGGTGCCGCTCCCGATCGTCGGCGATCGGCGCGCCTGGGACGCCGTGACGACGCTCGCGTCGCAGGACATCGCCATCGAAGCCGAGAGCCGCCTCCGCGACATCCAAGCACTCAAGCGAAGGGTCGCGCTGAAGCAACGAGACGGCAAAATTGACCGCGTGATCCTCCTGGTCAACGACACCGCAGCGAACCGCCGGATCCTCAGGGCTGTGCGTGAGGAGCTGCGGGACCAGTTCCCGCTGGACTCCAGGGATGTGCTCCGCGCAGTTCGGCAAGGGCTCGCGCCTGCGGCGTCGGGGCTCGTGATCCTGTGATGCGGGACGCCCGTCGCTAGCATGGCCCCCACGATGGAGACCATCCTGAGCCGCCTGGGACGGCCGTTCGATCCGGCTGAGCTGCGCCGAATCAAGCGGCTCTGGCTCCGCCATTCGATCGCCGAGGATCGGCGAGACATCGATGGGCTGATCGCCACCCTCGTCCCGACCTGCGCCTATGAGCTGATCCCGACGAGCCAGCGCTGGGAGGGCCACGACGGCGCTCGCGCCTTCTACACGGAGCTCTTTGCCGCCTTCCCCGACAACCACTTCGCCCTGACCGAGATCGTCGTCGGGCCGCAGGGCGTGTTCGAGGTCGCGACCCTGACCGGCACGAATGCCGGGCCGTGGGGCGGAGCGCCGCCGAGCGGACTGCCGGTCTCGCTCGAGGTCCTGATCCTGTTCCCGTGGGACCCCGTCACGGAACGGTTCCTCGGGGAGCGGATCTGGTTCGATCGCGGCACCCTGGGCGCCTGACCCACCCATGCCGGACGCCGTCGTCGTCGGATCGGGCCCGAACGGCCTTGCCGCGGCGATCACCCTCGCCCGGGCCGGTCGGTCGGTGCATGTGTACGAAGCCGCCTCGACGATCGGTGGCGGGACCCGGACCGAGGAGCTGACCCTCCCCGGGTTCCGCCACGACGTCTGCTCGACGATCCTGCCCCTGACGCTCGGGTCGCCGTTCTTCCGCTCGATCGACTTCGCCGCCCACGGGGTGGAGCTGGTCCAGCCCGACGCCCCCCTCGCGCACGTCCTGGACGGCGGTCGGGCCGCGATCCTCGAGCGTTCGTTCGAGGCGACGGCCGACGGCCTCGGTGATCGTGACGGCAACGCGTGGCGGCGGCTCTTCGGCCCGCTGGCGGCCGACGCCGACAAGCTGGGCCGGGAGCTGCTCGGGCCGGTCGTCCACGTGCCGCGTCACCCGATCGCGTTGGCTCGGTTCGGAATCCCTGCCCTGCTCTCCGCCTCCGGCCTGGCCCGGGTCGCGTTCCGCGGAGAGCCGGCGCGTTCCCTCTTCGGGGGGCTCGGCGCTCACTCGATGGTCGACCTCCATCGCCCCCTGTCGGCGTCCTTCGGGCTCGTCCTTGGGCTGTACGCCCACGCGGTCGGCTGGCCGATGGTCCGAGGCGGCTCGGCCGGGATCGCCGCGGCCCTCGCCGCGGAGCTCCGTTCTCTGGGCGGCACGATCGAGACCGATCGGCCGATCACCAGCCTGGCCGAGCTGCCGCCCGCCCGGGCCGTTCTCCTCGACACGACCCCGCGGGCCGCCATCGCGATCGCCGGCGCGCGGCTGCCGAGCCGGACGACGCGGATCTACGAGCGCTTTCGCTACGGGTCGGGCGTGTTCAAGGTCGACTGGGCTCTCGACGGGCCGATCCCGTGGCGGGCCGACGGCGCGCGCCGGGCAGCCACGGTCCATCTCGGCGGCACGATCGCCGAGGTCGCGACGGCCGAGAGGGTCGTTGCCCGCGGCCGCAACCCGGATCGGCCGTTCGTCTTGTGCGTCCAGTACGCACCCTGGGACACCACACGCGCGCCGGCCGGCAAGACCACGGCGTGGGCGTACTGCCACGTCCCGTCCGGCTCGCCGCTCGATCGGACGAGCGCGATCGAAGACCAGGTCGAGCGGTTCGCGCCCGGCTTCCGTGACCGGATCCTTGCCCGCGCGACGAGCGGCCCGGCGGACGTGGAGGCCCACAATCCCAACTACATCGGCGGCGACATCAACGCCGGGATCGCGGACATCCGGCAGCTGGTGCTCCGGCCCGGACCGCTCCTCGATCCGTACTGGACCGGCGCCCGCGGTCTGTACCTGTGCTCGTCGTCGACGCCGCCAGGCGGCGGGGTCCACGGGATGAGCGGCTACCATGCCGCGCGCTCGGCGCTCAAGCGCGAGTGGGGCCGCGACCCCTGAGGATCAGACGCGGTTGGCGATCGCCGGCGCCGGCGCCGGCGGATCGGGGGGAGGCTCCTGTTCGGGCGCGACGAGCCGGCGCATCCAGCGACCGACGATGAGGGCGCCAAAGGCCGGAACCGCCGTCCAGGCGATGAAGAGAGCCAGCGTGAACAGGAGGAGCCGGCGCGCTTCGTCGACGCCGGCGTCGATGGCCTCTGGCTTGAGACGGCCCGTGTAGAGACGGACCAGGTCCGCGAGCGAACCGATCGACTCCGACATCGACGTCAGGGCCGCCCGGTTCTGACCCAGCTCGGTCGCGATCCCGTCGAGCTGCTCGTCGAGATTCGAGATGTCGCTCGCGATCCCGCCGAAGAGTTGGCCGAGCGGTGCGACTGGTCGCGACCCGAAGATCTCGATCGCGTTGGCCTGGGTTTCGAGGTCGCGGAGGCGCGGCTCGATGTCGCGGATCGCGGCTGCGGCCCCGCCGACGGCGACCGAGGTCTGGTTGACGGTCGGACCGAAGCCTGCGGCAGCCGCGGCCGCATTGTCGAGAACATCCGCCGTCCGCACGATGATCGCGTCCACGCTCGTTGCTTCGGAGACGATTCGATCACCGAGCGAGCCGATCCGACCGCTCGCCGAGATCAGCGCGGCGATCCCGATCGCCGCCGCCAGGAGTCCGATGACCCCGTAGACGAGGAGTGCGTTCGCGAGGCGCCACAGGCCGCGTCGCCATTCCTGCCCGCTGGTCACCGGATCGTCACGCAGAATTCGTTGCCCTCAGGGTCGGCGACGATCGTCCAGCGGAAGTCGCCCAGGCTGTGCTGCCCCCGAACGGAGCCGCCGAGGCCGACGAGCCGCTCGACCTCGGCCTCAATGTCGGCGGCGTCGAAGTCGATGTGAGCCCGGTTCTTGGCCGTCTTCGGTTCGGGCACCTTCTGAAACAGGATGTCGAACCCGATCGCCTCGTCGGCCGGCGCCCGGAGCGCCACGAACTGGTCGTTGATCCGATGGACCCTCCAGCCGAGCGCCGCCTCCCAGAACGGCACGACGATGTCGTGGTCCGCGACGTCGATCACGACGTTGTGCGGATGGAGCCGCCCGAGCCGCGGGGTCGGGGCGGCGATGGGGGCTGCGGCCGGTTCGGCCACGTCGTCCGTCACGGGGCCCTCAGCGCCACGCCGGACGCGCCGCGTCGGGATAGAGCCGGACCCGGCGGTACGGCTCCCGCCCACGCGACCGCGAGACGAGGTTGGCCCGTTCGGCCATCTGGTGCTGGAGTCGCCGGATGTAGGCGTTCTGGGGCGACAGCTCGACCGGCTCCGAGCCGTGGATGACGGCGCCGATCGCCTCCTCGGTCTCGCGCAGGGCGGCCTCGCGGGGATCGATCTCGAGCGAGAAGATCGAGGTCAGGCTCGACTGCATCTGGGGCACGGTGTTCGACTTCAGGACGTAGATCGGAAGGGCCCGCTCCTCGGCCTCGCGGAGCATCGGGGTCTTCTGCTTGTACTCGTTGCGAAGGGTCATGACCACGTCGGCGTCGTCGACGTCGCGGGCGATGTGGACCGGCAGCTGGAGATCGCGGATCGCCGCCTCGAGCCGTTTGCGGCTGATCCCCTGGGGCAGGACCCGGAGCGTCGGCAGCGGTGAGCCGCCCGGCACGAGCAGCGCCTCGCCGTGTTCGCCCTCCTCGATCCCGATCGGCAGGGCGGCGTCGTCGTCATCGTCGAGGTCGTCGGCGTTGACGGGGGCCAGGCCTTCCTCAGCGTTGTGGGCGATCAGCGCCCGGCTCGCCTGGTCGCGCCATGCCTTCTGGCGCTCGAGCTCGCGGGCGTCCTTGGCGCGGGTGTCGACGACGGCCGGGGCGCCTCGCTCGAGCGGGCCGCGGTCGGCGATGTCACCGCTGACGAACGGCGGATCGTCGAGCCGGCCTGTGCGGCCCGACGGCGGCAGGGCGAATCGTTCACCGGGCATCTGGCCCGATGCGCCACCCTCCGAGGAGCCGCGCGGCGCATGCT
>JACCVQ010000125.1 GCA_013698095.1 Chloroflexota bacterium | reverse complement strand
GTGCATTGACCGAGGCCCACCGCGCCGCCGAGCCCGCGGCTCAGAGGAACGGCGAGATCAGCACGTAGGCGACGGCCGCCGCCAGGCCCGACGCCGGGATCGTCAGGATCCAGGCCACCACGATGTTGCCGGCGACGCCCCACCGGACCGCCGACAGGCGATCGCTCGACCCGACCCCGATGATCGCGCTCGAGATCACATGGGTCGTCGAGACCGGCATCCCGAGCTGGGACGCGGTCAGGATGATCGACGCCGCTGTCGTCTCGGCCGCGAACCCGTGGACCGGATCGAGCTTCACGACCTTCTGGCCCATCGTCTTGATGATCCGCCAGCCGCCGACGGCGGTCCCCAGTGACATCGCCGTCGCCGCCACCACGATGACCCAGAGCGGGATGGCGGCGTGGGCCGGCAGGATCCCGGCGGCGACCAGGGCGAGAGTCATGATGCCCATCGTCTTCTGGGCATCGTTCGAGCCGTGGCTGAACGCCATGAACCCCGCCGACACGATCTGGAGGCGCCGGAATCGGTCATTCATCCGGCGAGGATTGGCCCTCCGGAAAACGTTCAAAATGACGACCATCATCGCGAAGCCGATCACGACGCCCAGGACCGGTGACAGGACGAGAGGGATCAGCACGCGGTCGATCACGCCCTGACCCTTGATCGAAGTCACGCCGACCGAGACGATGACGGCCCCGAGGAGGCCGCCGATCAGGGCGTGGCTCGACGAGCTCGGGATGCCGAACCGCCACGTGATCAGGTTCCACACGATCGCCCCGATCAGCGCCGCCGCGACGATCGTCTGGCCGGCCGATCCCGCCGGAGTGTCCGCCAGCCCCGACGAAATCGTCTTGGCAACCGCGGTCCCGGTCAGGGCCCCGACGAAATTGGCAGTCGCGGACATCACGATGGCGTGGTCCGGCCGAAGGGCTCGGGTCGAGACCGATGTCGCGATCGCGTTGGCGGTGTCGTGGAAGCCGTTGATGTAGTCGAAGAGGACGGCCAGTGCGATGACGGCCAGCAGCAGCAGTGTCAGATCGGCCACGGCCGAAGGCTACTCGATCTCCGGTGGCTCGCCGCGGTCGCTCATCCGAAATCGAACGCTGTCGACAAGCCATCCCATCCGGCGCGATCCACCGAAGTCGGACACCGAAATCGGACAACCGCGCAAGACCGATGTCATCGTTGACGCCGTTCGATTTCGGACGGATCCACCGGGGCGGCGCCTCAGCCCCGCACGGCCGCGTATCCTTCGCCGATGCGACTTTCCCAACTGTTCTTCACGACCCTCCGCGACGATCCGGCCGACGTCGAGATGGCGTCGCACCGCCTCCTGCTCCGGGCCGGCTACATCCGCCCCCTCGGATCCGGGATCTACTCGTTGCTGCCGCTCGGCAAGCGCGTCAACGATCGCGTCGAGCAGATCATCCACGAGGAGCAGGACCGGATCGGCGGCCAGGAGATGGAGATGCCGGTGGTCCACCCGGCCGATATCTGGCGGGCCAGCGGGCGCTACGACGCGATCGGGGCCGAGCTGACCCGGTTCAAGGACCGCAACGGCCGCGACATGGTCCTCGCGATGACACACGAGGAGGTCGTCGGGATCCTGCTGGCCGACATCGTCAAGTCGTATCGCCAGCTGCCGCTGATGGTCTATCACTTCCAGACGAAGTGGCGCGACGAGCCGCGGGCGCGGGCGGGCCTGATCCGGGTCCGCGAGTTCGTGATGAAGGACGCCTACAGCTGCGACCGCGACGAGGCCGGCCTCGACATCAGCTATCAGGCCCAGTACGACGCCTACGTCCGGACGTTCGAGCGGCTCGGGCTGAAGACGGTCGCGGTGGCGAGCGACGTCGGGATCATGGGCGGGAGCGGGGCCCACGAGTTCATGGTCCTGAACCCGGCCGGCGAGGACGTCCTTGTCCTGTGCGAGGCATGCGGCTACGCGGCCAACCGCCAGGTCGCGCGCATCGAGCACCCCAAGGCCGCTGCCGAGGCGGCGCTGCCGCGCGAGGAGGTCGAAACGCCGGGGACGACGACGATCGCGTCACTCGCCGCCTTCCTCGACATCCCCGAGACCCGGACCGCCAAGGCCGCATTCTTCGTGACGGGCGACGGCCGGCTCGTGACGGCGATCGTGCGCGGCGACCTCGAGGTCAACGAGACGAAGCTGTCGAACGCGGTCGGGGCGAGCACCGGCCTGAGGCCGGCCACCGCCGAGGAGATCAAGGCCGCGGGCATGGAGCCCGGCTACGGCTCGCCGATCGGCGCCCACGACACCACGGTCGTCGTCGACGAGCTCGTCGCCGCGTCGCCGAACCTCGTTGCCGGCGCGAACAAGGTCGGCGTCCATTACCGCAGCGTCAACGTCGGCCGGGACTTCACGCCGGACGTGACCGCCGACATCACGAACGCCCGCGAGGGCGATCCATGCCCCACCTGCGGCAAGTCCGTGATCCTGCGCAACGGGATCGAGGTCGGCAACATCTTCAAGCTCGGCACGAAGTTCACCGATGCCGCCGGTGCCACCTATCTCGGCGAGGACGGCAAGGAGCACCCGATCGTGATGGGCTCGTACGGGATCGGCGTCGGGCGGAACGTCGCCTGCGTGGTCGAGGACCACCACGACGAGAAGGGAATCGCCTGGCCCGAGGAGGTCGCGCCGTATGCCGCCCACCTCGTCGCCATCGGGGCGAACAAGGATCCCCAGGTGGCCGAGATCGCCGAGCGCCTGCACGCCGTCGGCGAGGCCGCGGGCTACTGGCGCCACATCCTGTACGACGACCGGAACGAGTCGCCGGGCGTGAAGTTCACCGACGCCGAGATGCTCGGCATGCCCTGGATCCTGACGGTCTCGCCGCGGTCGCTGGCCGCCGGCGGGATCGAGGTCACGAATCGCGCGACCGGCGAGCGCTCGACCCGCTCGATCGAGGACGTCGAGGCGCTGATCCGGGGCGGCTGACCTCCGCCATCCGAGCCGGGTAGGGATGGTGCCCTCGGGATGATGCCCACGGGATCGTGCGCACGCGGTCCTGGACGGCGAGCGGCCGGCTCCTGCAGGTGGCCATGACCGCCAGCGTGTTCGGGCTGATCGCCGGACGCGGCTGGCGCCGATACGATGACGGGCGATGCCGCCTCGCCCCATGCTGCCGCCGGACGACCTCTACGCTCGCCTCGAGCTGCCTGTCGACTGCTCCTACGAGGCGATCGAGGTTGCATGGCGCGCGCTCCTCAAGCGGCATCACCCCGACATTGCCGGCCCAGGGGCCAACGCCGTTGCGAAGCAGATCAACGTCGCCCACGACTGGCTGTCCGATCCGGACCTGCGCGCCCGCTACGACCGCGAGCGTCACCCGCGAGCGGTCCGCGGTGTTCGCTCCGGGCGACCGATCCGGGAGTCCGCTGGGCGCGACCCGGCTCGCGAGGCGTCCGCCCGAACGATGCGTCGGCGACCCGACGATCCAGAGGAGGCGCTTGTTCGACACTTCGACCGGATCCGCCGTCTGAGCGAGGACGAGCTCGATCGCCTGACGCTCGCCGAGACGCAGCCGATCGCGTTCGTCGCGTCGATCGCGAGGTTCCTGCCGAAGGAGCGCCTCAGGTCGCTCGGCACGGTCGACAGGCGGGTCCGGGATGCGCTGCCTCGCAGCGCCCGGTGGGACGCTCCGACGCGCGACGCCGCGATCGGGTTCGCGTACGAGCTCCTGCTCGGGCCGTTCCTCGACGAGCACCTCTCCGAGCCGTTCCGCGAGCGGGTCCGGGAGCGGCTCGCACGCGGCTGGGAGGCGGCGGTCGATCAGCCGCGGTACGGCCCGAACAGCACGGCCGTCGCAGCGGCCCTGCGGCGGCTGGCGACGGCTGGCGCCGCCGACCTCGACGC
>JACCVQ010000090.1 GCA_013698095.1 Chloroflexota bacterium | reverse complement strand
GTAGACGCGACGGTCTGGCGGCACGATCTCCCAAGGACTCAAAAGTGAACCCGGCGTTGATGCGAGCCGGATTCGACGGGTCGGGGTCGTGGTCGTGGTCGCGGTCGGGGTCGCGGTCGCGGTCGGGGTCGCGGTCGCGGTCGCGGTCGTGGTCGGGGTCGCGGTCGTGGTCGGGGTGACGGTCGGGGTGACGCCTATATTTAGAGCGCGCACGAACGGTCGAAGCGCGCGCTCTCCACGGTAGCGCTCGGCAGCCGGCTGTCGCCGGCCTGCTACTTCGGCGTCGAGAAGAACAAGAACGAGGAGAGCCATGGGATGTGAGCGCATCGATCTACCCGACGGCGGCACGGCGATCCTGTGCAGCCGCGGCGCGAAGTCGCGCGCGAAGTGCCAGTTCTGCGGGCTGGTCGTACACACGAAGCTCTGCGACTTCCCGTTGCTTGGGAAGAAGGCCGGCAAGACCTGCAGCAAGAAGATGTGCGACCGGTGCGCCGCGAAGGTCGGCGACGATCGCGACCTATGCCCTCCGCACGCGAAGGCGGTGCGCGACGCGGCAGTGCCGAGCTCTGTGCTCGCGGACCCGCACCCGTTCGCGATGTCGGTTGCGCTGGATATTTGCGAGCAGGCAGGCATTGCGACTGCGCCCGCGTTTCACCCACGCGACCGCGCCGACTGGGACGAGTTCCGGCGCGAGCGAGCGGCGATCTTCGAATACCTCGGCGGTCACCCGCGCGAGCTCGCGGAGCGGATGGCGCTCGAGCTATCCGGACCGGCGCCGCGCTACGCCCATGTGGGGCCGCTGTTCAGTGGGGCCCGGTGATGGCTACGCTTCGCGAAGGTGCCCGCGCTGCCGCAGGACGTGGCCGCGAAGGTCGAAGCGCAGCTGTGAAGTACGACGAGCTCGACGCCGAGTTCTACGAGGGCGAGCACGCGATGCCTGCTGAGTGGTCGTGCGTGTCGTGGAAGTCCAAAGGCTCCGGCAGGAACCGAGGTCGCGAGCGGATCTGGCTATCGCCGCACTGTCTCGAGGACGGTCGACAGGGCGATCTATCTTCAATTGAACGGGATCGACGTGAAGGCGATCCACCCGCACGTCGCGACCGTGTTCGAAAACGTCGCTAGCGGCGCGATGACCGAGGCGGAACTGGCGCTCTGGTTCGAAGAGAACGCGTCGTATCGCGAGTGACCTGGTTGCTGGTCAACCCTGACGAGCACGGCACGCGCACGTCGAGAACCGATCGGCGCCGTGGTCGTGCTCGTACACCACCGAGAACCCGCTCCGCTGCAGCGGCCGCCGGAGACGGCGTCACGCCGTACACGTCGATCGCGTTCGTGTGAGGGTTCGCGTCCCAATCGCTCCAGTCATGCGCGCCGTAGACCGAGTCGAGCAGCTCCTCGACTTGGTGCTCGGCCGCGAGGTAGTCGTCCTCGGCGGTGAACAGCGCGGCGGCGAGTGAGCCGACCGGACTGCGGCTGGTGTGGATCTCGTCGCTCACGGGCGCTCGGCCCATGTGTGCGCGCGCAGATGCTCGAGCCCGCCCTCGACGACGAGCGCGGTGATGTCTTGTCGCTCGTGCGAGAGCGGCGTGATCATCGGATAGCCGCCGGGTCCGATCGAGGGTGGACGGCCGGGCTCCTGGGTCCCGACGTACTGCCAGCCGAGGAGCTTCGAGGCGGGGATACCGATGCGCTCGTGCTTGTCGGGCGTGAGCGTCGGCCGGTAGCGCGCGAGGATCAGGTTCTCGCAGCCGCATAGCCCCTGCACGTGGTTCTCCCACAGGTAGATGTTCCCGTAGAGCGTCGGACGCCGGCCGTGCTTACGGGCCATCGCATCGGCGTACGTGTTGATCCAATCCTCGAGATGCGCGCGCCCGGGTTTCTCGGGATTGCGCGCCTGCTCCATGTCGAGCATCGGCCACAGGTCGCCGCGCCCCCAGCCGCCACACTTCTCGACGAGGCGCAGGAACCAGTCAACCTGCAGGGATGCGCTCTTCGAGACGTCCGCGTAGTGGTAGAAGCCGCGCCACCAGTCCCATCCGTAGCGCTCTCCGGCGAGCGTGCGCGCGAGCGGTCCGTGCTTCATCAGCCACTCGTCGGTGTAGCCCTTGATCTGCGAGGGACAGAACAGTCCCTGGCTCACCTTGAGGATCAGCCCCGACCACGGCGAGCCGGCCGCGACCAGCGCCGCGACGTCGGGCTTGCCGCCAAGGTCCTTGGGATACAGGTCGACGAGGAGAGGTTGCGTCACGTCAGATCTCCGATCGCTGAAAGGTCCCGCTCGAGCGCGGCGAGGTTCACGCCGTTCGGTGCACGGTCATCCGCGCTCACCCACTGCTCATCGATCGCCGCGTAGCACTCGTCGACGTAGGTCATCCACCACGGCCACGACGCCCAGCGTCGCTGCCCCCACGTCACGAAGCACACGCCGAGACGGCTGTAGCCAACGACGGCCATCGTGTGGCCTCCCCACGATCCGATCGCCGCATCACCTCGAGGCTTGCCGTGTGGCGCGTCCCAAAGCGTGTCGCTGCGTGCCGTCAGCGGAAGCGACGCGCCGGCGTAGAGCCCGCCGAAGAGGTTCAGCGCGATGCGGAGCTGCGTCCAGTCGTCGTGGTCGAGCTTGACGAAGGCGCTGATCTTGTTCCCGGCGATGCCCTCGCGTCGCCAGTGGTTGCAGACCGACAGCATGTCGCAGCCGCGGTCGGTCGCCGGCTCGCCGAGCTTGTAGCCAGAGACCGCTGCGTACGCGCGCACCACGTCCGCCTCGCTGGGGACGATGCGCCCGCGCGTCTGCGAGCTCCACACCTGTTGAAGGTGCGCGGTCGCAGCGATCGCGCAGTCCCCGAGCTCGTCGTTCCGATAGAGCCCGATGTCAGTCGGCAGCATCTCCGACCAGTCCCGCGCCGGTGGCGGAGCCGGGATGTCGTGCTGCAGATAGCTCGACAAGCGCAGCGTCCGCGGATCGTGGCGCGGAGGGAGCTTGCCGAGACAGCGGGGCAGGTTCACAGGTCGCCGCTGGCCGTGTGGAACGTGGCGCCGCCGGCGTGCTGATCTCTGAACCGCTCGAGCAGCTCGTGGCCTTTCCACGTCTCTTCGACTGGCACCGGGGTCGCCTTGCGGCTCGTTAGGTACTTCTGCACGAGCTCACTCAACACGCACCCTCCGATCGTCACACCCGCATGGATCGCCTTCTGCTCGATCACGTCCCAGGCCGGGCGCTCGTTCGCGAACATCGGCGCGAGCTCGGCGCCGAGTGAAACGAGCTGCGACTGGTCGGCCTTCGTGCAGTCGATGATCCTCGAGCCGAGCCCCGGAGATGCGGGATCCGTCCCCGCACCTTCTTTGCAGCTCGACGAGCAGCCGATGATCAGGAGGAGGGCGAGCAGCGAGAGAAAGCGTGAGGCGGGTTGCATCCCGGCACGATGGTGCGCGGTGGCGACACGCCCAACTTTCGCCGCGAGCTACGCCGCCGGCGGAGTGACGAGCACGTTCGTCGTCGCAGTCGCGGATCCGTTTCCCTTCTCAGCCCCAAGAGCGATCGCATTCGTCGCGACGTCAGCTCGTACTGACTTCTCGATGTGCGCGGACAACCAAGCATCCACGGACGGGATGTTCAGGTCGCGGCGCAGGCGATCCACGCCATCGGGACCGAGGAGCCCCTTCATGCTCGAGAGCACGGCGACCTTCGCTCGCGTCGCCTCTTCGGACGAGAGCTTGCCGTCCTCGCCGCGGAAGGAGTCGATAATCTGCGCCTGCTCGGCCACGAGCGCATCGATGTCGCGCGTCACGCGATCGATGACGCCCGCGAGGCGCACATTCTTTGTGTGCTCGCGGACCCACATCGTGGCCATCGAGATGAGGGCGATCGCGACGCAGACGCCGAGATCCACGAGCGCGGGCTGAACCTGGACAAGAATCTCGTGCATTCAATCCTCCTCGGTCTCGGTCTTGATCCTGAGATGGCGACCGGTGGTGACGTCGAGCCGCCGCCGGCCCTCCTCGCGCTTGCGCTCGTGCTCGCGGTCGAGCTCGTCGCGGTCGGCCTGCTCCTTCGCTTCACGCACGATGCGGTCCGCGATCTCCGTGGCGCGATGCTCTTCCGCGAGCTTGAACTCGTAGGCGGTGAAGCAACCATCGCGGCATAGGTCGCCGGCGTACGTCTCTTCGCGTGTTGCGTAGTATCCGGTGATCGACTCGCCGCACGCGGTCCTCGCCTGAGTGAAGGGATCGAATACAGCTCGACCAGACCGCGCCCGATCGATGGTCAGCCGATGCCACACGTCACCGGTGGCGGAGATCTTCACGTGCATCGCGGGCGCTTCGTCGATCGATGGCGATGGCGATTCGTCGGACCGCGACGTCGTGTCGGTGAATTCGTCGATCGCGAACGACTCATAATCCATGTCCAGCATTGGATCAGTGGCGACCCAGGAGGTAGGCGCTACCGAGTGCGCCGAGCGCGAGGATGATTCCCGCGACGATCTTGAAAGTGATCCCGCGCCACGTCTCGCCCCACTTCGCGCGTTCGCCGATCTCGGTGAGCTGTCGCGTCTTCTTGACCTCGAGGTCGACGCCGAGCTCCGCTGTCGCGGAGGTGAGCCGCCACGCGCCGCTCTGCTCGCGAGCGCGGCGTTGCTCTTCGAGCATGGTGATGATCACCTCGTTCTGCCCGCCCTGTTTTGCGACGTCGACACGGAGATCGACGACGACCTCTACGAGCGCGTCGACCTTGGAATTCACGTTACTGATGTCCTCGCGCGTCTCCTTGCGCAGGGTCTCGACCTTGTCGAGCGTGTCGAGCGTGTTGTTCTTCGTCTCGCCCGTGCGCCGGAAGATGCCCTCGACCACGCTCTCGCCGAGTGACTGCGTCTCGACACCAGTCCGCCCGCCGTCCCAGCTCTCCGGAGGGAGCGGCGGAGCGACCTGCTCGATGACGCCCGGAGGCGCGGGGAGCGGACGTCGCACGTCGCGATCGGCCGGAAGTCGCGGGATGCGAACTCCGGTCGGAGACGTGTGGAGCTTGGGCTTGTCGGCCATCGCTTACGGCTTCGGGTGCGCCACCAGCCACGCGAGCATCGCGTTGTAGCCGGCGACGGTGATCGTGGGGACGTGAGCGGTGCCGTTGAGCTTCCACAACTCGACTGCGCCATCGCTGGGACATCCGCCCCATGTCTTCGTGTCCATCTCGTTGCCGGCGACCAGCGAATCGAAGTCGAGCACGCCGGTGGTGGCCGCCGACAGCGAGCCGCTACACCCGTTCTGTGTCGCGGCCTGCGTCATCGTCGACGTGCGGGTCGGAGACGCGCGATCGACCTCGACGCTGACGTATTCGACTGTGCTCGGCGCGAGGTTTCCGGCGACGTTGTTGTCATAGAGGATCGTGTCGCTCGTGCCGTGGATCGCGAGGAAGTGAAAGTGTCCAGCTACGCACGCTGGATCGAGGTCGGTACGAATGCCGAAGAGGTTCAGCTGCACCGCGGCCGCGATCTGGGATGGGTGATCGCACGCGTAGCGGAAGGCCATGCCGCCGCCGCACGAACGACCCCAGATCCAGATCCGCTTGGGATCGACGGGGAACCCGCGATCGAGCACGTTCTGGATCTGCGCTGCGATGTACGCCTCGTCATCGGGCGCAGTGCCGCTTGCCGGATCCCAACAGCCCTCTTGCGAGATGTTCCAGCTGTTGCCGCCGGCCGCCGAGGTCTTGCCGGTGAGCCCGAGGACGAACGCGTTGAGGTCGTCCTGGACGTGCAGGAAGACGGGGTGTGTCGTCGCCTTCACGCTCTGCGGGGTGTCGCCTCGACCGGCGAGGAAGATCAGCAGCGGTCGTGTTTGGCGGTCGAGCTCGAAGCTGTTGGGCCACCACAGCCATCCATCGGGATGGGAGGTGCCGGTTGGATCGATGAGCTGTACGTACTTTCCGGTGTTCGTGCTGGTGTCGTTGAAGACTCGTCCGTGAGACTCGGCAAAGGTGGGTCGCGCACCGTGCGCGAAACCATCCCCTACCGAGCTACTCCAAAAGGGAGCATTGCCGCCGTGTAGTCCACATAGCAGATCTGGTTAGCGGGGACTGTTCCGGTGTTGTTGAAGCACTGCGCGCCGATCGACGTCGCGCGTGTTGACCCGGTCGGGATGTTCGTGGTGTTCGTGGCGCAGACCTGGCCGTTGATCGCGAGCGTCGCGCTCGTTCCGGCCGCGTTCAGCGTGATCTCCGCCGTGTACCAGGTGAGCGCGAGGATCGGCTTGTTCACCGTGCCGCCGGTGCCGTCGCAAATCGTCGTCGTACACACCGAGTTGGAGCACGTCTTAAGAGCCCACTTGTCCCCGGTCACCGGCCGGTCGTATACGGCCTCGATCGCGTCGACGCTCTCGGCGTTTGAGCTCGGCTCCGAGAAGCCGAACTTGAACAGGTACTCGATCACCGTGGTCGAGAGGTTCTGAACCATCACGAGTGACTTCGTGGTGTAGATGCCCTGTCCACCGCCGAGCACTACGCCTGAACCAAGTGACCATCTGATTCCACTGGTGACGGTGGTTCCGGTTTGCATCGAGACCACGCCAGGGTGTCCATCGGTGTTCGCGGTGTACGTACACGACGCGCCGGTACCCGAGGCGTTGCCGGCGAACTTGCCGCTCGAGCACGTGGTTCCGAATTCGAACTCCTCGAGGAAACAGTAGCGCTGCGATGGATCGCCGCAGTAGTTATTGGCCGCCCACGCGGTGCCGTTCCACGCGAGGAGCTGTCCGGCTGAGGTGCCGTCGGAGAACTTGAGGTGACTTCCAGCGCTGCCACTGCCGGTCATCGGAGAGTCTGCGACCACCGCACTGATGCCACCGCCGCCACCGGTTCCAGTGCCGATCTTCGTCGGTGGAATGAATCCGCCGCCCAGTCCGGGCCCGAGCTGGCGCTTGACTGGTTCGTCGGAATCGGGCCCGCATCGTGCGACCACGATGCCGAACGCGAGCACGAGCAACAGTGCAATGCCGATGACGATGTTTCGCTGTGACGTCTTCATCAGTGCCACTCCTCGATTGGAGCCATCTGCACGTTCGCGGCGCCCGCGCTCGGGATGCCCGCAACCGCGAGCCGGTCGAAGATGCCGATGATGTCGATCTCCTGCGAGAAGCCCTGCAGGTTGCCGACGATCGGAACGGCGGTGCCGTTGTTCAGGTAGCCGATCAGCCACCACTGCGAGAGGCGGTAACCCCAGAGTTCCGCGCCGCTCGCGCCGCCGGTGGGAGAGTCGAACGACGCCGCCACCGTGCCGTCGACGAACATCGCTGCTCGTGTCGGGCTGTAGGCGCCGCCGGTGCGCCACGAGGTGATATCAGAGCCGTCAGTGATCAGCGCGGGTCGCGCCGCGGTGACGGGAATGGCGAGGAGCTTGTCTTCGAGCAGGGCTACGAGCGTACGCATCTGATCTCCTTCAGCAGGTCACGGGGTATCGAAGTCGATCTCGATCGCGTTGATCGAGCCGATCGCCGCGCCGAGAGTCGTCGCGATCAGCAGGAAATAACTGCTGCCGATCGCGAGCGTCTCGGCTGCCACGAGGTTCAGCTGCTGCGCTACACCGGTACCGGCGGACAGCCCGGTGCCCGCGATCGTGGTCGGGCCCGCGATGTGGTCGAGCTTCACCAGGCTGCCCTGCAGCTTCGTTGGTCCGGTGGCGTTGTCCTTGACGAAGAAGCGCACGGCGGTGATCCGCCGCCCGAGCGGGAGGCAGACCGGCGCGATCGCATTCAGCGGGGTCTGCTGGAAGCCAGTGAGCCCGTTGTACGTCGGCGTTCCAACCGCAGGATTCGTCGGCTGGCACAGCGCACCACCGATGCTCATCGTCAGCGTGCCGTGTTTAGCCGCGATGATGTTGTCTTGAATGTCGTTGAGGTCCGCCGACTTCACGGGGGTCGCGCCCGAATAGGTCGTGTTCCTCGAGGTTGGCAGCACGAACGCACGATCAGGCGCGCGCGACGTACCCCCAACTTGCGCGCATCAGCGCTACCAGTTGCCGAGGGGGCCGCGGTCGCAGAGGCCGTCTCGTGGATCGTCGCAGAGCACCGACTCGCTCTGCGTGACCGCCGCGTAGGTGTGCGCGGGCTTCACCTTGTCGACGAGCAGCTGCGCGCCGAGCATGTCGGGCGCGCCGGCGAGCGCGGGATTCCGGAACGCGTACCAGTGGAACGGGCGCACTCCACTCGGGCAGAAGGTGACCATGTCGTCCCAGTCCGCCGACAGCGCGCCGACGGTCACCGCCTGCGTGCCGAAGATCGCGAAGCCGGCCCACTCCATATTCACCACACTGATGATGACGTCCTGTGTCGCGAATCCGGTGCTTGGCCCGAGAGTCGACCACGAGAAGCGCTTGCGAATTCCAAACATGGCCACGGGGGTCGGCTCGAGCCGGAGCCAGTACGCGGCCGCCGCTGGCGTCTCGAGTACCGTGAAGACGCCCAGCACGCCGTTCACTCGGGTGCGATAGCCGAGCTGGTTCACGCCGGCATTGTTGAAGACGCCGTACCAGATGGTGTTGTCCGTGCGGCGGTTGTGGAGCAGAAGCCCGACCCCGGTGTTCTGCGGAAGCGCGTAGGCCGAGAGCTTTGCCGACACGTACGGCTCACCCAGCCCTGGACGACCGAGATCGAGCGGCATACGGATGTGAGAGCCGAGCCGCTGTTGATCCCAACGCACGTCAGCGCCCGCGGCGAGAGCGACGTGCAGTTTCGCACCGACGCTCGACCACACACCGGGTCCGCCGACGATCCACTTCTCTGCGGTGTCGATCACCGAGAAGTCGTCGTCCACGCGGTTGGTGTACTCGAGGAGCTTCACATCTTCGCTACCCAGCGCGAACGGACCGGAGAGCGCCTCCCGGAGCGGTGGCGGAGAGAACCCCTCATCGCGCGAGAGGTAGCTGATCACACGCGCGCGCCGAACGTCGAGTGACTCCCGAGCTCGCGGCAAAAGTCCGAGCACGTTCTCCCAGCGGGCGATCTGCTCGACCGTTGCCGCGTCGGGGAGCCAGAGGGCGCGGAGCTGCGAGGCTGCAGCCACTCCGAATCCCAGCGCGGCGCCAGAGATCCGGACGAACTTCCCGACGTTGTTACCGAGATCCTTCGCCCACTGGATCCCGGGCGGGATGAGCCCGACGAACATGTCGAGGCCGGCGGGCTGGTACTCGGTGAGCGTCCGGTAGGTCTCGCGCACCTGTTCCGCGGACATCTCGTAATCGCTCACCACAATCTCGTCGATCACGCCGTTAAAGAACGTGGTCCACGCACCCGCGCGCTTCGTGCCGCCGACGGTCGTGTGGCCTAGCGTGCCGCCGGCAATGTCTCCATTCGTCGAGACGATCTCCGCGATGATGTCGGCATTGACGTAGTACCGAACCACGACGCGCGTTGGGGTCTCCCACCGCCGAGTCGCCGTCAGCAAGAAGAACTGGTCATCGCCTGGGTGTTTGAAGACGCCCGGGAGCTGCGTGTGGAGCCCCCCGGCTGCGTCCGCCCAGAACCACCGGACCTCGACGAACCCCGCGAACAAGGCCTGTTGCTCGAGCTCGAGGCCGTACGCGTAGTGTTCGCTCGCCGAGCCGCTCTCGGTGCCGCGCACGATCAGCGGCAAGGCTCCCGATGCGCCCGTGAGGGTGAGCGACAAGATCGCTTGGATCGTTACGTCGCGCTGAAGGAGCGTGCCGAGGGAAGACCGATCATCGGCGATCAGCGCCTGCGACGATGCCTGCGCGAAGCGTCGTCCCTTGCCAGACCATGCGTCCACCGACGTTGGCGCGGTGATCCCGGCCTCGGTTGCGAGGTCTTCGAGGTTGCCCATCGAGTCGGAGGGCTGCACGCCGTTCGGCTCGGTCATGCGCAGGAGAATGATCTCGGACATGGTGCTCAGCTCCCGCCGCCGCCACCGCCGCCAGCGGTGCCGACTTCACGTGACGGCCGCGAATCGCGCCCGAGCAAGCCGATGTTGCCGGGCGTCTCGGTGACGAACGCGCGAGGCGTGATCGGCGCGCGATCGCGGATCATCAAGCTGAACTCGCGACCGGTCGCCGCGATTGAGCTCGTCGCCGTGGCGGGGGCGATCAGCCCGGTCGCATTTGCCACCTTGTACGCGAACATCACCGTCCTCGATGCGATGATCGCGGTGTTGTAGTTATCGATCGCCGTGAGCCCGGCCG
Source organism: Chloroflexota bacterium (assembly GCA_013698095.1). Taxonomy (GTDB): domain Bacteria; phylum Chloroflexota; class Limnocylindria; order Limnocylindrales; family CSP1-4; genus CF-46. The sequence goes on along the minus strand of JACCVQ010000090.1, from coordinate 25,959 downwards.
GTGGCGTCAGGACGGGCGCGCCGGCAGCAGCCCAGATGCCGAGGAAGAGGTTCGTCGGCATCTGGCTATTGAGGGATGCGGTGCCGGGAACGAGGCTCGCGGTGAACGTCGATCCGCCGCCCGCCTCGAGCCACGTGTTCACGATCGGACCGCGCAGGACGAAGAGTTGACCCTGCCACTCGCGCGTGATGTTCAGCGGAGAAACGATCACGCTCGCCGGTTCGTCGTCTCCGACCGCTTTGGCGTAGACGCTGAGCCCGACCGCGTTTCCGGATCCGCTCGACGTCGTCGTGATGAAAGTCCATCCGGCAGGGTCGGGCGGAAAGAGACCAAGGTCCCTGACTATGATCATCAGGAGCAGATCGTTCCTCTTCGCCGAGCTCGGCACCGTGAAGGTGAGTGATCCAACACCCAGGCTCACGGCGAACACCGGACGCGATCGATCGATCAGCTGGACGCCCGGCATCAGTGCTGCTTTCGAACGAGCACGCGACCGGGGATGATCAGGCCGATCTGCGCGTCGTTGGGAAACGCTGGATCGCTCGCCACGATGGTCGCGGATGGCACGACGACCTCGCCGTCCAGTACTCCGGTCACGTTCGTGGCGACGCGGCCGATCGCGGATGGTCGGAGGTTGCCCTCCCACGAGCCATATCGAGTCGTGTCTGGGTTCGCCGTGCCGAGCCCGTCGATCAGCGCGAGGATCGCCGCGCGAGCCGTCTGCACGATCGGGCCGCCCGAGTAGACGATGCTCGCCGCGGTCGGGATATCGCCGTCCTGGTCATCCTCGAGCACGACGGCTGCGGTGCCACTGAGCGACTCGATCACCCGCTCGCGCCCTGTGGCGCCGTCGCTGAGCGTGAGCCGATCGCCGGCCTTCATCGACGTCGGGCGGTCCGCATCGAGCGTGAAGACGCGCGTACCTGCGTTCCAGCTGTTTCCGGTCGGAGCGATGCTGTCGTCCCAGTCGAACTCGTATTGGGCCTCGCCCGTGGTGAGGATCGTTACCTCGACGTTGGTGGTCTGGGTGACCACGGACAGCACGCGGAACCCCCCCACGGAGATCGGGCGCTTCTCATCGAGCACGGCTTGGAGCTCGCCGACCTCGGGACCCGTCAATGCGCGGGCGTCGCCGCTGCCAGCGTGAAGCGCCGCCACGTCAACTGTCCCAAGACCCGCACGCAGGGGGTACGCGTACGCAGCCGCGATCCCGACCTCCTCGAGCGCCCACTGGACGTAATCCTCCTGCGCGCCGCCGAGCGCCGGGTTGCGGAAGCGCGAGAGCACTCGGAGGCGAAGGGCGCCGTCCGATTCCTGATCGGTGCCGTCCTCGTCGATGTCGCTCTGCAGCTCGGCCTCATCCTCGAGGTTCGCGATCGGGGTCGAGAACGTCATCCGCTCGCCGGCGTTCAGCCGTGTCGCGCTGCCGGTGTCGATCGCCGCGACGTCGACGTCGACAAACCCGGTTGGCCCTACCACGGATGCCGTCGTGATCTTGAAGCGAAGTCCCGACGAGTCGTGCACGAGCTCGGCGTTAGCGGGGACCGCGGTCGCAGCGATACCGACGACACGGAGCGCGTTTGCCTTGCGCGCCGACGTGGCACCCTTGCGCGCAACCCCTCGAATGATCGCCCAGCGATCGAGCATGTCCGATTCGCTGGTGTCCGGCATCAGGTCGGTCTTCACCGACTCGATGTGCGCGTGGTTGTCGGTCACTCCGGCCGCCTGGATCATCGCCCAGAGGTAGTTGTCCGACATCGCCGAGACGTCGGCGTCTGGAAACAGCGTCTTGAACAGAGCGACGAGGAACCCGTGTTGCTCGTCGAGAGACTGCACGTTGAACATCACCGGCCTCCAGACTTCACGAACGAATCTACGAGCTGGTTCGCGGTCGTGTCGCGGAACCGAGTGTGGACGGCGATCTTGCCAGGAGCTTCGAGCTGCGCGTCGACTTCAATCGCCGTGATGCGCCCCGAACGCTCGAGCCGCTCGAGTGCCACGCGAGCATCCTCAGCGGCGAGGCTCTCCGGATCCGCCTGGAACGCCTCGAGGTCGTGCAGGTTCGAGCCGAGATCGGCATCGCCCCAGAACTTCCCGCGGTGCGCGAGCAGCTGGTTTCGCACTGAGGTCTCGGCGGTTAATGTCTTCACGAAGCCGCCGGTGCCGTCGGGGATCCGGTCGCCGGTGAGCGGGTCGTACTTGTAATCCCACGGCATCGCTATTCACCCTTCAGCTTCGTCGTACCAACAGGCCACGCGGCACCCAGCGCCGCCAGGATGTTCGCCTTGAAAGCGGCTCCTCCATCGTTTGCGACAGTAGCTGCGCCGGTAATCGCAGCCTTCAACGCTGCGAGGTCGGCTTTCGTGGCAAGAAGTCCGGCAACACCGGACGCGCTTCTCGCCTCGATGGTTCCATCCGCCTTGATCACCACGAGAGCGCGCGTGTTGAAGATCGCCGACTCGTCCTGCTCGAGCGCGCCGACGATCGCCGCCCTGGTCTTCTCGTCGCGCACGGCAATCACCACGGGGTTCTGCGCGTCGTTGACCATGATGACGATCGCCTCGGGCTTACCCGAGCTCGGCGGTCGCGCGAAGAACCCGATCCCGGTGAACGCCTCGGCCTTTTGCGTCTCCACGTCCCCGTCGGGGAGGGTGAAACCAGTCAGCTGCCACAACGCCTTCGATGTCAGCGTGATCGCCATGCGACGAATCGCGCCAGCGACCTTCGTCTTGAACGGGTCCGTGACGTCGCGGAGCTGTTTGATCGTCTTCATGCTGCGATCTCCGCGCCCTTGCAGACGAGGTTCATGGTCGTCGTTGCGCTCTCGCTACGGTTCTGAGCAAACGTGCACCCGACGATCGCGTAGGTTCCGACCGTTCCCGTCGGCTCGTGCTCGCAGCTCGCGAGGAGGTTGTTCGCAAACAGCGTCGTGAACGCACCCGCCACGAGCTGGCCGTGCCCGGCAGCGCGAACGGTGAGGAGATAGCCCTGCGCATCGCGCCGAGCCATCTCGCGCTCTGCGAGCTCCTCGGCCTCGTCGATCGACTTCACCGAACGCTGCACGATCAGCCGCTTCGGAACCGAGAAGTCGATGCCCTCGCCGTCGGCGGTGTCGTCGTTGTTCTTCGCCTCACCGTACCGACTGGCGACCTTCGCGCCGTAGTTGATGTCGGTGCCGGTCCCGCTGCCGACGACGATGATCCGGCTGTAGCGGTCTCCGGTCGAGCGCTTCACGCCCATCGCCAGGACCGTGGCGTCGTTCACGCGACGCGAGCCCGGGGAGGGGCGGAAGAACCGGAACTGAACCTCCTGCTTATAGTTCGGCTTCGAGATGATCAGCTCTTTGCCGTCCCCCGATGCCCACGCGATGAGGCCCGCTTGGTCGAGCAACGACTTGATCGCCTGCCATCGGGTTTGCCCCGGCTCGATGATGGTTCCGAGCTTCTTGCGAACGTTCAGCAAGAGCGGTTCACCAGACGCCCGAGCCTTGCGGCCGCGGCCGCGCTGCACCGTCCGATCGCGCAGCCCCGAGAACGTGACCTTCGTGAACCAAGGCGAGGCGAGCTTGGTGATCAGCTCGAGGATCCCGAGGTTCGAGAAGTTGAGCGTCGGCGCGGATTCGTCGATGAGCCGGCCGATCTTTCCCCGTCCGGTGATCTCGATGACGTAGGAGTCTTCGGGCACGTCGCTGTCGTCGATGAATCCGGTGATGACGGGCACGCCGTCGATCCGAACCTGCACGAGGCGATCGGGCTGGCAGAGGTCCCAGGCCTCCCGCGTGAACGGGAGCCGCATCGTGAAGGTGTCCGGCTGCTCGACGAGAGGCTTCGAGATCGAGTAGCTCTCCCACCCGATGATTTCGACACCCGCCACGAGGAGCGAGATGACGTGCTTTGGCGTGGAGATCAGCTCGGTCACGACGATACCGCCGGCATCTTGAGGGTCGTGCCAGCGGGGACGCGACCCGGCGTGCGGAGTCGGTTCGCCTTCGTGACCTTCGCCGCAAAGTCCCGGGCATCAGCGGCGCCGTAGACCTCCGCGCAGATCGCAAGCACCGGCTGAGGCACGGCCACGAAGAGGTCGAACACGGTTGATGTCGAGCTCGTGAAGGCTTCGCCGGCGCGGACGACCTCGAACCGCAGAGCGATCATCTGCTTATAGGGCTCCCACCGCGTGAGGTCATGCAGCAGCTCGAGCTCCTCGATCGCCTCGTCGATCTTCGCGGTGAGCGACGCGACGCCGACGAACACGTCTTGGCTGTCGAGGTCGTCCGCCTCGGACCAGCGAGTGATCTCTTCGAGCGCGAGCGCTGGAACGCCGCTCTCGAGCTCGAACTCGTCGAGCACGTTCAGCGTGCTTCCCACGGCGGTGCTAACGGCCTCGACACCGGCCGCGGGATTGACGCCGGGTGCCACCGGGAACACGCGGAGAGCCTCGTCGTCGCGGAGGAACACGGCGGATACGGCGACCTCGAGCGCGGTCGAGTCCGCGCGCGTGGTGAGGTTCTCGACCTTCGCCCGGTAGTTGCCGTCGAGCGCGTGCGTAAACATCTTCGTCTCGCCGTCCTCGAACGCCTGCACGAGCGCGGCGTAGCGATCGAAATAGTCGGGCTGGCCGGGCTGGTCGACGAACAAGATCTCGCACGTGGTGCGGACCAAGCGCTTGCCATGATCGGTGAGCGTGTGGTGATCGCCCTGCGCCGGCGACTGCACGACGATATCGCGGCCTCGCTCGGTCTCGATCGTCGACACCAGCATCGCGATCCCGCCAAAGCTCGCCTCGAAGTAGACGCTCGCCACTACTTCGCCCTCCGCTGTGCCGGCGCGTTGTCGGTGGCCGTCGACACCTTGCTCGAATCCATCTTGATGGTCGGAGGCGCGTCCCGAATTGCCTCCGCGATCCTGCCCGGTAGCGCGCGGAAGTTCTCGGCGAGCTGCTGCATGTAGATCTCGTTCTTCTTCGCCGTCGACACCCCTTCGCCTTCGAGGTACTTCTCGCCCGCTCGGCGACGCTCGGCGTAGCCACTGTTGGAGTCCCGCACGTCGTAACTGTTTCCGGCGTACGACTCCATCACTGCCCTTCGGATCTTCTCCTGCGTGGAACCGCCCGCCTCGATGCTCGCGCTCGACTTGTTGTAGAAACCCTCCTGTTGGATCTCCTTTCGTGCCGCGTCGCCTGGATAGCCGACGACGGTCGCCATGTTGGCTCGTTGCTTCTGATACTGCATGGTGTCCCGCGCGTCGTTGATTCCCTCAAGCGGAGAACCCGTTCCGAGATCCCAGAACGAACGCTCCTTTTTGACGTGGGAGTAAGCGGAGTGCGGATTTGCCTTGGTCGCGGTTTTGCCGGAGATCGAGTCTCTGATCTCGCCGATCTTGGAGACCACCGATCCGATCCCCTCGGCGAGCTTCTCGACCATGTTGACGAACGCCGCGATCCGCTCTGGCGTGAAGGCCTCGACGACTGCAACCTTGAGGTTGTTCATCGCGATCTCCATCCGGCCGCTGCTCGATGTGAGGTAGGTGGAGAGATCGCGCTGGACGGCGCCAGCATCCATTCCGGCAGCGATGAGCTTGTCGTACTCGGATGTCGTGCCTGCGAGCGCCTGGCGCGACTTGAGCAGCATGGCGACCGTCTGCTCGGCTTCGCTCGAGCCGAGCGCCTTGGTCATCAGGGTTGGGTCCTTGATCAGTTTCGACTGCTCGATCGACCCGAGGATCTGCTCGAATGTCCGCAGCGTCTTCGAGCCGTCCTTGTGGGTGTCGTAAACCTTCACGCCCGCCGCTTCGAACTGGCGCGCATTCAGCGTCAGAGCGCCCATCGTCGCTTGGAGACCGGTTGCCGCCTCGCTAGCGGACCCGAATCCCTGGCGTGCGATCTGAAACGCCGCGCCGAGCTGGGAGACGCCGTTGGTGGTCATCCCCTCGTTGAACTTCGCCCACCGCGGCGCGAGCTTCGAGAGCTCGCCGGCGAAGTCTTTCAGCGAAACGGCGCCGGCCTTGCCCTGGGTGATCATCCCCGAGAACGTGGCTTCCATCTGATCCATGCCGACGCCGGCTTGCTTCAGAGCAGCGGCCGCCGATGCGACGTCAGCAACGCTAGCGCCCGACGCTTGCGCGACACGCGCGAAGGTCGACATCGAGGCCTCGGCGCCGTTGATGTCGCCGGTGAGGTCGACGTACGCCTGCGTCCCCGCGAGGATGTCGTCGTTCGAGACCCCGGTGGCCTTCGACACGTCGAGGATCGCTTGGCGCATCGCGTCCATCTGCGCCGGCGTCTTGCCCGCCGCGATCTGCAGCCGGACGAGGTTCTTCTCGAAGTCCTTGATCCCGGACGCGATCGCCATGATGCCTTCGACCCCAGCGACCGCGCCGATCGCGCCGATCGCCGCCTTCCCGCCGCCCCACACCTTGCCGCCGACCTTCTTGGCGTCGTTACCGAACGCCTTCAGCTTCTTGCGCGCCTCGCGAAGCTCCTTGTCCATGTCGGCGGACGAGGCCTTGATCGCGATCATCGCTGCGGCCTTTTTCGCGTTCATGGGCTATCCGGGGTCGTGGTCGGGGTTGGTGCCTCGCTCGAGGACGCGTCGCTTCTTGCGGTTGTTCTTCTCTTGCGCGGCGGTGCTGGCGACGGCCCAGATCAGGACGTCGGTGTCTCTGAGCTCGCAGGCGGGGACGCCGAAGTAATCGCGAAGAGCGCTAGCCTGCGAGAGCCGAACGCCATCAAGAGATCCACGTCCTTTTTTTTTGCGGACGCGATAATGCCGTCGAGCTCCTGGTCGGTCAGCTTGTTCGAGCCGACCGGATCGAGCCGCGCCGCGAGGTCGCAATACTCCGACCAGAGCGCGAGGATCTGATTGTCGTCGCAGTCGCGCCAGTCATCGATCGAGGCAAGCGCCCGCTCGGGGTTTGTCGGTTCGCGAACCGCCACGGCCACCATGCGAACCGCGACCTCGACGAGCCACTGCTCGGCCGTGCCGAACTCGCGCGACTCGCCGCCGAGCGGGTAGCCCGCATCGAGCATCGCCGTTCGAGCCTCGGACTTCGCCTCGAATTCCTCCCTACGCGAGAGCAGCCGCATCTTCGCCGGGATCTGCGTCCGCGGAACGACGATGTCGACGTGCACGCGTGAGCCGAGGAAGTCGGCGAGCTGGCGGACCTCGCCCGATCGCGCTTCGGTAGCGCGTGGGTCGGGTACGGTTGGGCGAAGGCGCGACACGGACTAGAGACCCTTGCGCTCGAGCGCGATGATCTCGACCGTGTACATGTGCTTGCCGTCGACATCGCCCGTGAAGTCGATCTTCGAGACCATCGCTTCCGGGTACTGCGTGCGGATGCCGCTGACGACTTGCTTGGTGAGGGAGACCACCTCGCCGGTCTCCTCGAGGTATTCCCAGTTGACCTCGCGCTTTGCGACCTTGAGCTCGGCGATCTCGAACGAGATCGTCTTCGCTCCCGGCTTGCGTCGGAATGCGACCATGCGATCCGACCCGACCTCGCCGACGGCCTCGACGCTCGACCCGTCCGAGATGTCGTAACTCTGGACGCGCCGGAGCTTCTTGTTCCCCTGGCTCGCCGAGTTGATCTGCCATGTTGCTTGTGATGCTACGTCATTCGGCACGGGTCACCTCACAGGTACATCGAGTGAACGAACGCGCCCTGGTGGAGCGGTCCGGCGACCCGGAAGGGGTCGGAGACAATCAGGCGACCCGCGGGCGAGCTCGCGATCTCGACCTGGATTTGGTCGAGGAACGAGTCGACGTCGCGGATGATCGAGGCTTTCTGCGCGGCGCGGTGCTTCTCGATCACCATGTCTCGCACGCGCGCCCGGATGTCACCTTCCGGGTCGTCGTCGAGCACCTCCTGACGGAAGCCGGTGAGGTAGCCAATGTCGATTTGCTCGGCCATGTACGCGGCGGTCCGCGGGTAGGCGATGTCGCGCAGTGGCTCGAACGGCGCCGAGTTGAAGGTGATCTGCGTCGTGACGAGGCGTTCGATCTTGACGTAGACGCCGTCCGGGGTGAGTGGCGTGACGCCACCGGAGAGCGCCGACTCGACCTCGGCGTTCGTGAATGCCAGCGCGCCCGAGGGCGGCACGAGAGCGAGCCGCTCGTTGTCGAGGTTCGCGTTCGGCTTCTCGCGGGAGAACTCGGCCACCGCGGCGCAGACCGCGAGCTCGCCGGGCATCGACGGCGAACCCTCGCAGTTGATGATCAGCACGCCGAAGTCGTTGTAGGACGCCTGCAGCGTTTGTGCGGTGCCGAGCGATCCGCGCTCGCCGATGAAGAAGAACCGGTAGTTCTTCTGCGTGAAGCTCCACGCGGATACGCGCTCGGCGAGGATCGCGGCTGCGTCGCCGACCGTGTGGTTCGCCAGCGCGATCGCGTGGTAGCGGCGGTCGTACAGCGCTGCGATCGGGTTAGCGATCGGTGCGGTTCCGGCTCCGACGACGGATGCGGCGAGGGCGACGGTGACGCCGTTGGGCTTCGAGAGCAACTCGAAGACGACATCGTTACCGTTCACGCCCTTGGTCACGTTCGTCGCGGTGACGACGTTCGCTGCCACGGCACCGGTTACCGGGAGCGTCGCCTTCATCTCGTCGAGCTTGTTCTTGATCGCGGTGGCGATCGTGTTCTGCGCGTCGCCCGCCGAGACGCCGACGTTGACCACCCGACCTGCGATGCGGAGCACGATCGTTCCGGCCTCTGCGGTCGCGACCGTGACGGTGAGCGTCTGCGCCGCTGCGGCGCCGCCGACCGGTGCGATCGACGGGCACATCCAGATCTCGGGCGAGCCGACGCCGCCGATCTTGGCCTGCGCGAGCGCCGTCTTGCAGAGGAGCGCCGCGAGCGATCCCTTGCCGCCCTTCGTGTCGGCGTCGTCCTCGTCGAACACCTGGACGGGAAGCTCCGGGGTCGCGGCGCCGGTGAGCGACATCTCCGCGACGATCACCACGCGCTGTGGCAGCGCAACGAGCTGCTGCCCGGACGCGAGGAACTTGAACTCGTGGTACGCGCCGGGGCGCCGGATGCTCGCTGGAATCGTGCTGTTGATCGTCATCGATCAGCGCTCCTTCTTGTCGTCGATCGGGTTCACGGCCATGCCGATACGCCTGGTGCCGGGCGCGGGAACTGACACGGGCTGCGGTTCGGTCTCGGCGGGCGCATGGTCGAGCTCCTCCCAGTCCTCGGCGCGCAGCCGTCCGGTGATGTAGCGCGCGTGCGAGGTCGCCTGCGCGTCTTCGATCGTCACGACGGCGCCGGGGTCGAGGCGCATGTTCGTGGCGCCCGGTCCGGCGTAGATGCCCTGGGGTAGGGTGATGGTGCGTCCCTCGCGGACGCGGAAGTGACGCGGCATGGCTAGTCCTCCGGAACGAGCTCGGCCACCGTGGTGACGAGCGGGTCTACGCCGGCAACACCGACGGTGCTGTCGAGATTGTTGTTTCCCTTGATGGACGTGATGAGCGCAGTGCTTCCACGATTGGGATTGATCTGCCGCTCGACCTTCACCGAGTAGGTCTGCTCCCAGACCGTGGCGTCGTCCGCTGTGAAGACCTCGTCCTCTTCGACCGCTCGCATCTCGCACGTGCCGTCGAGCGCGAGCACCTGGCCGAGGAGCTGCTCTTCGATGTGCTCGAGCATGGTCTCGATGCCAGGATCGGCGTGGATGCTTCCGGCGCCGGGCACGTCGATGGCGAGCCGGCCATCGGTGAGGCTGCGCTGGTTCGAGCTGCAGGCGTAGATCGACACGACGATCTCGCCGCGTGAGAGCACCGACTCCATGTCAGCGGACTCGAAGGTCTTCCGACCCAGCGCGATCGCGATCGATGGCGATCGACCGGACAGCGCCTTCGCGAGCATCGTGATCCCGTTGTCATCGCCTTCGCCGCGCAGCGGACGCGGGATCGTCGTGATCGCGCGGACGTAGCGACCGCTGCCATCCGGCTGCAGGAGCAGCGGCGAGAGAGCGGTGATCACGGCCTCGCGGACGAGCGTGCGCTGCGCCTTACCGAGACCCGTATCGTACACATGCGCGTTGGGCATCAGCGGCTCCCGAACGCCATGACGATGTGGCGAAGAATGATCTCGGAGGCTCGAGCCATCATCGCATCCGAGATCCACAGGAACGGTCGGGCCGGGATCACGGCGCCACGACCGACACGTCCGCCCTCTTGGTGGACGTTCGCCCAATCGACGAGCGACCGCGCCATCACCTGCGTGGCGGTGGCCGAGTAGTCGATCGCCGTGAGCAGCTTGCCCAGCGGACGCGAGCGCCGAATGCGGCCGCTCTTGCCACGCTTCGCCTTCGCGAGCGTCGCCGGCGCGCGCGCAGCCCACGCAGCGAACGGCCCAGCTCGGCGCGCGGCGTGGTCACGCTGATCCGCGCGAAGCTCCGGCTTGAGCTGCCGGAACGCAGGGCCGAGCGCGTGCGCGCGACGTTCCATCGCGCTGAAGCCGCGATCGACCTCGCGAAAGTCGACGTCCACGGTGAGCCTCACCACATCCCCTTGAGGCTTTCGCGGCTGACCTCGGCGTCATCGTCCGGGGAGATGATCACCGAGCGGCCGCGGTCCGACTTGACGATCTCCTCGGACTCGAAGCGCAGCGAGCCCGAGCGGTACTGCTCGAGCACGTCGATCCGGCCCTTCTGATCCTCGACATCGCCGAGGGTCAGCGCGGTCATCCCCTTCGTCTTCTTGATCCAGTAGACGGCGAGGTCGGCTGCGAGGTTGCGGAGCTCGGGCGTGGGGTTCGCGATCGGGCACGTGTAGCGGCCGCGGAGGTAGCGATTGATCGTCGCGTCCGCGTCCGCCTGCGCGCGCGCCACGACGTCAGCGTCCGCCACGCCATCGCCATCCCAATCGGCGAGGTCGACGAACCGATCAGGTCCGCCGGCCGCCAATTCGAGATCTGCCTGGGTGGTGTACGCCATCGTCGTGCTCGCTCAGCGCTTGCTGTCGCCTTCGGTCGGCTCGCTCGCGGGCGTGCTCTCGCGCGCCGGAGCCGGGTGGTCCTTTCGGTACTTCGTCAGGCCCTTGGACGGCTTCTCGGCGTAGCCGACTGGCGGGTACATCTCGGGCTGGTAGCCCGACTTGACGAACTCCTCGAACGTCGGTCCGTCGGCGCGGAGCCCGTCGCCTTCGGTCGGCTCGCTCGCGGGCGTGCGGCGCGATTGCCGGCGCGCTGCTGTCTGGTGGCGACGGCCGAGCTCGCCCCACTTCGCGCGCTCGCCGTCATCGCCATCGGGCAGGTAAAGGCGACCGTCCTTGAACTCGAGGTCCATTCGCGATGCGAACTCCTCGACGTCATCGGGATGGATGCGGATGTGGCTACCGGTGTACTCCTCGATCGCGTCGAGCGTGTTCGGCTCGATCGCGTCGGTGTCGACCTCGCTCCACGATTCGGTGATGTTCAGGCCCTCGTGCAGGAAGCGCGGGCCGCTGGCGCTCATCAGACGGATCTTCATCGGTGGCTCCTTAAAAAACTCAGCGCGCTGTCGGGTCGCGAACCCGGAGCCGGCGTGACCGGCAGCGCTTACCTTCCAAACCTCAGCGACTGACTACGGCTGGTTCGAGCCGACGATCAGCCGGTGTTCCCAGTACGCGACGTTGTAGCGAGCCTCGGCACCGAACCAGAGCTCGCCACGCTGGAAGCGCGGCACGCTGTCGCTCTGCGTACCCTGCCCGCCGATCACGGCGGACGTCGAGATCTCCTCGCGGTTCTGGAACAGGAAGGGCTTCGTCCCCTTGCTCATGTCCGCGAGGAACCAGTAGTTATTGTACGTCCCACGGAGCAGCGGCGAGACGTGGATGTTGTACCGACCCTTCAGGTAGTTGGTCTCCGACGCGGTGCCGGCGACGCTCGCGAAGAAGTCCGACTTCATCAGCGCGTTTGCAACCGGCACGAGCTTCGGTCCGATGATGAGGTCGGTCCCCATGATCTCGAGCGTGTCGACGCCGTCGTAGCTGGTCTGCGACTGCAGCAGCAGCTCCGCCGTCTCGAGCGACGCCTTCGTTAGCGCCGCCGTCAGCTTGTTCGATCCGGTCGCGTGAGCCGCCGAAAAGAAGAACGCGCCGTCATAGCCGAGCCCGTTGCCGACCGCCGGGAATTCGAGCCCGGTGAAGCCGTTGACGAGCAGGCGCATCATCAGGCGGACGCGGTGCGACCGCGCGCGCTGCGCGAGCCCTTCGATCTTCGGAGCGACGAGCCCGAGCCGGTCGTCCTTGATGTCGTTCTGGTGCACTCGGATACCCGAGGCCCAGTCCTTGTTTAGGACTCGGAGCTTGAAGGCCTCGAGACCGGCGAGGAACCGATCACCCTTCCACTCCTCGAAGTCAGGAAGGTCCCCCAGCCATTCCCACTCTTCGAGACCGGTGGTGCTGGGGACCTCGCGAAACAGCGCTTCGAGCGGGTTCTTGGCGACAATGCCGAGCTGCTCGAGGAACGCTGCGTGAAAGCCGACGCGTGCTGCGTCGAGCCCGGCGGCATTGGCGATAGTGAACATGGTGTTCGGTGGTTCCTTTCAGGCTCAGCTGTTGGCGATGATCGGGTCGACGTAGACCCATACACCGTCGGACTCGATGAGCTCGACGATGCCAGCGCGGATGTCGTTGACGGCGCCGGCGTTGCGCACCGTGTTGTCGTCGGCGACCACGCAGAAGCCGTGCATGTCCGCCTGCACAACCGGATCGGCGCCGAAGTTGAGGAACTTGGCGACGCCGGTGGTGAGTCGGATCTCCTTGTCCCCGGCTGCGCCGGCGGTGTTGTCGACCTGCTCGTCGGCGATGCCGATGATCTTCAGGCCGGCGGTGTCGGACGCGGGGACGACGAAGCCCGCCGCGTTCTTCCCGACGAGCGCGCCGCGGTAGATCTTCGTGGCCGCGGCGAGCTTCGCGACGATCGTTCGCGAGTAGCCACCGGCGCGGAGCTTGAAGTTGCGATCAGCTGCGAGGGCCGCCATTTCAGACCTCCTCGTTCAGGCCGAGCGCCTTGCCGATGGTGGAGACCGCGTTCTTCGCGCCGAACTTCTTCGCGAAGTGGAGCGCGGCCTCGGGGTTGACGTTGTTCGCAGCGAGCGTCGCGTTGACGTCTGCAGCGAGCTTGGTGGGCATTTTCGATTCCTCGATGGGAACCGTATCGCTCTGGCGAGGAGCGCCGACGGGCGTTGCCGATCCGGCGGTGCGCTTCGCGAGGCGCGTCTTCGCGGTGTCGGCGTTCGACTGGTAGAGGTCGCGCCAGACGTCCTCGTCCGCCTTGGTGATGCGACCGCTCGAGAGCGCGTCGTGGACAAACTTGTCCTCGTCCGCCTTGCGCTCGGTTGCGCGGTGCGTCTCGACGATGGCCGATAGCTTGGTGTTCTCGGCGTCAGCGATCGCGAGCTCCTTGACCTTCGTGTCTCGGTCGCTCTTGAGATCGGTGACGGCCTTGATGACATCATCCTCGCCGGCCGTCGGCGCGAGGCTGAGAGTGGCCACGAGGACCGGCAGCAGGTTCTTCATGTCTTCTTGCTCCTCGGGGAACCCGTCCCCATCGGGCGCCAACACGGCGCGAAAACTTGGTTCGGCGCCGAGCGCGGTTCGGATGCTCTCGAACGTGGCGGTCGGAACGCCACCGATCAGCACAGTCGAGGTCTCGATTAGCTCGGCCTCGGTGAAGATCCATTCGACGGTGATGTCACCGTCCGCGGCGCGGACCTTGCGCTTGCCGCCGTCCTCGGTCTCGCGCTCGGTGAGCCGATCGCCGGGGAAGTGGTAGCAGCGCGTGAAGATCGCCGCGTTGCACGCGGAACACATCGTCGGGCCGGTCGGGCGCCAGCCGATCGAGACCGCTGTCAGGAGACCGCGCAGCGCGAGCTCGACGATCCACGGCGCGGTGAGCTTCACCGTCTGCCGGATCGCGTAGTCGCCCTCGTCGCGCTTCTCGGTGCTGCTCGCGATGACCGTCCCGCCGCGAGAGAGCGAGTCGTATTGGTTGTGATCGCGGAGGAACGGGGTGTTCTTCCCGCTGCGCCCGAGCGACATCATTGCGCCGTCCCGGAACCGCACGAAGTTGCGATTGGACTCGCCGGCCTTCTGCTCGTACGCCAGGAGATCGGCCTCGAGCTCGACGTACTCACCAGCGGCGCACTTCGCGAGCAGCTCGTCTCGCTTTGAAGGCGTGATGGCGCCGCCTGCGGCACGCAGGGTGAGAACGTCGACGTCGAAGGTGGTGCTCGCGCGACACGCGAGCGCCGCGACCTTCATCAGCTCGGCGGAGAGGTTCTTCACGCGGCGACTCCAGGTGCAGGAGCGACGGGCTCCGGCTTTCCGGGCGCGGCATCGGCGGGGTCGGTCGGCTCGCGATAGCCGGTGTCGGCGCGGAGCTGACCGATCGATACCTCGATGCCGAGCTCGTTCTTCATCTGCGCCGCGATCGCGACGCGCTGCGCCGGCTCGAGGTTGCGCACCGTCTGGATGCGCAGCTCAGGAACGGGTCCCGCGAGGCCGTTGTAGAGACAGAACGGCGCGAACACGCACTCGCGAAAGGCCGTCTGCAGCTTCTCTGCGTCGTACTGGACAGCTTCCCAGCGCACCGAGTCGTGGACCTCGCCGAGCGCGTAGCTCGCGCCGCCGCTGTCGCTGTTGTCGTTCGCGAGCGTCGAGCCGTTCACGAGCTTGCTCATCTCGCGGTTGCAGTACGAGATCAGCCCAGCGTGAATCGTCGAGTTGCCGTCTCGCTTCACGTCGGGAAACTCGACGCTGATCGTGTCGGGGACCACGGCGCCCGAATCGCTGCCGATGCCCCTGACGATGTCCTCGGCGATCGAGATGGCCTCGTCGTCGGAGACCTCGCCGCCCATCGTCTTGTACTTCGCGAGCGTGAGCGGGATGCCGTACTTCTGGCAGAAGATGAGCAGGTCGCGGAACCCGTACCGCTTCCCCATCGCCGGCCAAACGCCGGTGCGCATCAGCCCCGCGCGCGCGAGCTGCGGCGTAGTGATCCGCCGGAGCACGAGCCACTTCCCCCACCGCAGCGGATCGCCGTGCGGGCGCCCCGGGTCGGTGTAGAGGCGGAGGTCGCCGAGCTCGCGCGGTTGCGGCGTGTTGATGACGGCGACGCGGAATCTCCGAGCCTCGACGTTTGTGAACTTCACCGGCACGACCCAGTCGGTGCCGTCGATGTTCATGATCCCCCAGTCGATCTCCGCGGCCGCCCAGCCGTACCGGTTGAAGCCGAGCAGGTGCGTGAACAGATCGACGAGCGAGAGGCCGATTCGGCTCAGACTCTCGCGGAGCAAGTACGCGGCGAGGTCGGCGGTATCGCCTTGCCCGCCGGCCTGAATGACCGAGGGCTTTCCGGCTACCGCCTGCTCGCGCTGCTCGAAGAGGTTCCGAAGGTGCGAGTCGCTCTCGACCATGTCGTCGATCAGGTCGCACTGCCGCGATGGGTCGCCGCGCTCGGCCTGCGCGAACGCCGAGAGGATCGCTTCTGGCGTGACGCCGTGCCCGGGGTGCGTGACGCTCGATGCGTACGCAAGCACCTCTCTCGCGTCGCGCCCGGCGGGCACGTTCGAGAATGCGGGCCGTGACTGGCCTGCGAAGAGCTTGAGGACGGCGCCCATTGGTGAGCCCCACTCGTACGGCTCCCCATCCGGGCACCCAACTAACGGGGTTTACCGCCCCCTCACCAGCGCTTGAAAAGCTCCTTGCGGTCGAGCTTTCCGATGCCGCGGTACTCGAGCTTCGGGGCCTTCACCTTGGGTCGCCCGAAGAACCGATAGACGACGTACGACACCGCATCGCAGAGGTGGGCGTAGTCGCTGCGCCGGTTCGGCGCGCCTCCGCGATTCTCCCAGACCTGCATGGCGCGGTTGATCCGCTCGTTCTGTGGCATCGAAAACATCCGTCGACGTGACGGGCCGATCGCGGTCGCTGCACTCTTCAGCCGGGCGTTCGTAGCCTTCACTCGCTCGACGATGTCGGGGTTTCGATCGCTATCCTTTTGCGGTTTGAACAGCGCGTACCATCCACGCGCGCGAAACGCTCGATCTGAGGTCTTTCCCCTAGTGTGCGCGCCGTCCTGCCACCATGCGGACGCGTCCATCACAACGGCGCAGGTTCCGTCGTACCCGCGATCCTCGAGACCGTCGATCAGGTCGTTCTCGTCCGCGTCCTCGACCACGACCTCGTCGATCACCCACGCGATCGGCTGATCTGGCTCCGCTGGATCGGCGTAGAAGCGAAACACCGCGGCGCACATGTGCGGTGTCTGTTGCAGATCGATCCCGACGACGTGATCATGCGCTCGCCCGAGGTGCGTTTTCGTGAAGGTCGGGGTGACGTCGACGAAACCAGCCGGAGGTACGCGCACGCTCTCTCGTGGCGACCACGCGAAAAACACGATGTCGCCGATCGGAGGGAAGAGGCCGAGCACGTCGCGTTGGTACGTCTTCTCGTCGACCTCTGCTGACATGGCCGCCAGCGACTCGTAGTTCGCGAACGGGTTGTCGCGAGGGTCGAACACGAACGCCTTTCCGGCGATCGACCCGGCTCGAGCTCGGTTGTAGTACTCCTCGACCCAGCGGCCTGCCGGACGATCCGGAGGGTTCGCGGTCATCATCACGAGGCCTGATCGATCGGCGGTTGCCGGGCGCAGCTTCGTGTATGCCGCCTCGTCGATTTCCTGCGCCTCGTTGAGAAGCGCCATGTCGACTCGCCCGGCCTTCAGCCGCTCCGGCTTCACGCCCGACCTGAGATGAAGCGTCGTGCCGTTCGCGAAGGTGTAGGTCGTCGCTCGCCCCGTCTTCGCCTGTCGTCGCCGGTACCACGACCTCGGCAGCATGTCGCGAAAGTTCTGGTCGAGCTCGTCGCCTGTTTCGAGCGTTGGAGAAATCGCCCACAGACGCGACTTCGGGACGAGGATGCCGAACACGATCATCATCGCGCATGCGATGTGCGTCTTCCCCGAGCGTCGTCCGCCGATGCACAGCGTCGACCAGATGCGATCGATTCCGGACCAATCTCCTGTCGCGTACCGACGAAACCAATCGACGAACCAGCGGATCGCTTCCTCCTGTCCGCGATGGAACCTCATGATCAATGCCTGGGTGGTTTTTCCCGACACCCACCGACGAGATCTCCGGTCCCAGCGTCCGCCGTATCGACCGATCTCGACGTCGGTACCCGGCTTCCATTGGGGCTGTCCGCCGGCAGTCGTCTCGACGTCCGCAATGCAGACGACGATGACAAGATCGATTCTACGCGCCATGTCGCGCCGCGATTCGCAGGGCCATCGCGATGAAGTCGTCGCCGTGCATTGCACCCTTCGCGCGATTGCATCGGCCGCAGCACGGCTCGCAGTTGCTCAACGTGTAGCCGAGTGAATTGTCGACGCGATCGATTCCGTTCAGTAGGGCGGGCACTATCGAGCCTCAACGCGAAGGGGAGCGGGTCCGTCGAGATCCTCGAGCTCCGAGCCTGTGGGCTCCTCCTCGTCGTCGTCCTCGCCGTCGACCTGCGAGCGTTCCACGGGCAACGCTCGATCGATCGCGCCGGCGTTGGCGCGCAGGCTCGCCGCAAGATCGACCGTAATCAGACCCTGCATGCTGAGCCACTGGACCTCGGCGAGTAGACGGCTGTTCCACACGCGGATGTCCTTGGGAAGGGTGGGCGGGGCCCCGAGTCTCTTCACGACTTCAATCGGGAGGCGGTCGCGCTTCGCTCCCCCCTTCGCTCCGTTCGCTCGAGACGCCTTCGCACGAGCTGGCGTGCGTTTCTTCGTCCGCCGAGGTGCCCTTCTTGGGTTCGGCGGTGTTTTCATGAGCCGAAAAGGGTCACGGGGAGTGCTGGGGAGCTGTCTAGGAAACCCCTAATACTATCGTCCCTCTTACTCCCTAAGTACCTAACATCATTGACCACGTCATGATGTGTCACACAAAAGATATCGCTCACTTGAACCACACAGATTGACCAGATCAGTGGGTTGATCAATGGGGTGCGACACACGTGATCACGCATCGTCGTTGCCCTTGTGATCGCGCAGCTCAGCGAGCGTGGCGCGGACGTGTGGCTTGTTCGTCTCGCGTTCGATCGCTTGCTCGGTGACACCGTAGATCCATCCCACTGCACCAGCACTGAGCCCATCAGGGTAGGCGTGCACGACGTCGAGCGCGCACGTGAAGGGCATCGTGCTGAGGAGCTCGATCGCATCATCGAGCCACGCCACGAAGATTGCCTCTGCGGCGGATGACGCCAGGCCCGGACGTCGCCCCGTTCGTGCTCGCTCTCGACTGGGCATGTTGAGGCGCAGCGTGGTTGGGCGTGCGTCGCTCCCTGCTCGTGGGTTGGGTGCTGCCACCTCGAGGAGGAGGTGGTACTTGCACCCCACCCACGGGCACGGACGCGCTTCTTCGAGGCATTGCGCGCGGCTCGTCGGGCGCGGGAGGGCGAGCATCGGATCCGCCGTGTGTAGACCGGTGGAGATCGGCGGCATGAGTAGCTGCTCGGGCTCCGCCGTGCGATTCGCATCGCCGCGTGAGCTCGCCGCAGTGCCGGCAGAACCGCGCGACGATCGTGCCCGCGCAAGGTGCGTTGGGGCTGTAGCAGTCGCAGCGGTCGGCGTTCTCGTTCGTGTTGCGATCGAGGATGTCGACTGCGCGCTCGAGTGCTGCGAGCTCGGCGATTCGGAGGTCTCGCACGGCGCGGAGCGCTCGAAGAGCTGAGTCTGACGCGTTGTCGTCACGTCGAGCCATCTCCGGAGTGTAGCGCACGGGTCAGACGGCCTCGTTTGGGGTGGTTGCATTGAGCCCCTCGAACAGGCTCGCCTGTCCGCACTGGATCGAGCACCATGCCGGCGGGTGTCGCGAGCTGAACCAAGGACCGCATTACTGTGATCGGCTTCTCGGTGACGTGCTCTCGCTCGTCCGATCGAACTGGGTTAGAGGTAAGCAGTCCAGGAAGCACCGGTACCCCGCGCGCGAGTGGCATTGCGCCCTTGCTGCCCCACACGGCGAACTCGCACGACTGGGTAAAGCGACCCAGCTGTGGGCGCGCAGCCGGCGGCCGTTGATCCGCTCGCGTCGCGCTGACCGATCTACGACGACCGTGATCAGCTCGCTGTCGGTGATCACCTGCTCGCCGGCGACCTCGTAGACGTAGATCGTGTGTTGGCAGTTGCCACACGTAGACTTCTGCGTCGCTCCGGTCTGGCGTCCGCTCGAGCTCGAGCTCGCTGCTAGCTGCGGTTGGAGACCTCGCTGCGAGTACGGGCGCGGCATCAGTCAGCCGACCCCGAAAATGGCCGGGGGGTCGAATTCCGGGGACCAAAGTTTTGCCGGACTATGGCAGGGCTGTCGAGGCCCCCCCCCCCTCTTATTAACCGGCGCGTGCGGCAGCCGACGGTGCGTTTTGCTTCTCCCATGGTGGCTCCTCACCAAGTGCAGTCAGATCGATCACCGAGATCCCCACGGTGAGTGCAGCATTGTGCTCGATCGCCATGCCACTCGACACGCGACCCCCGACTAGCACAATGGCATCGCATCGCTTGACCATGGCGACGTCGTGCGCGAGGCCACGTGCCCTCTGCGCCGGATCGTCATCGTCAGCACCTGCCATGAGCGCTGCTATCCATGGGTCCACGTACGCGGTCTCTGGGTCTGTAGCGCTGAGGTAGTGCAGCCACCGCAGCGCTCGCGCGAGGTTCGCGGCCACGTCGCCCGAGACCGGATGAGCCATGTACGCGATGCGCATGGCGCTACTCCTTTCCGCCTTTCTCGGTTATCACGCGGAGCGGAACGCGCTCGGCCAGGCGGAACTCGCGCTTGATCTCACTATCGTGCGCATCAGCTTGCTGCACTCGGTTCGCAGCCAGTCTGAGCGCGAATTCCCTCCGCCTGTTGTCGGGCTCCGACATCTCGGCGGCAGGCGCCTTGATGAGCACGTCGAGGCTGCGTCGCTCCTTCTTCCGTGCGGACCGACGAAGCCTCTCCGAAGCGTCGAGATGCTCAGCGGGCAGGCCTAGCCTCCACCCGTCATTCGGCACCGGATTGATCGCGAACCCTTCTCGAGTCGCCCATGTTCGGATCACTGCCCCGAAGCTGCGCCAGTCGGTAAACCCGGTCGACTTCGCCACCTCGCTTGCCGTGATCCGATCGCCACGTTTCTTTGTGGCGAGCATCTCTCGAAGCCTGAGGCGCGCTGCCTCGCGTGCGTATTGGGTCTTGATGTCGTCGCTCATCGTCTTCTCCTCCTTGTGAACCGAAGTTCCCTTGCCATGCCGCGCCCCGCCGCGCCCTGCCACGCCATGCCGAGCCCTGCCACGCCATGCCGCGCCAAAAACAATCAAGCCCTCTCAACCTCAGCGAGAAATCGCCCGTATTGCCCAGGTTTCTTGGGTGAGGACGGCCGCCAGTCACCAATGCCTACCAGCCGACCCATCGCAGCGAACAGATCGCGCAACGCAGACAGGCTAAGCACGGTCGCGTCGTCGTCCTCGATGTCGAACGCCCCGGCGATCGACCAGTTGGGAAACAGTGGGCGAACACGGATGTGTTTCGACGTGCCGACACTGGCCGGCTTGACGTGCAACCGGAACCCGAGCGCGCGAGCCGCAACAGAATGCTCGCCGAACTCCCCCGTTATCGCGTCGATCTCGCTCTTCGCGATCGTCTTGTCATTGACCACGATGTCGTAGTCGAGGCGATCGAAGGAGATCCGTTGCGAGTGCGTCTTGAGTGTTTCCTTCCCCCCAAGCCGCACCTTGACGCCGCCGCCGAGGCAGCACGCGAGTAGATTCTCCGCTGGCATGCACACATTGCCCGTCTCTTCGGAGACGTACAGATATCCCTTCCACGACTCGGGCGGGGAACGGTCGTCGCCAGCCTTGCCGCCCTTCATGCGCTTGCGAAGAGCCTCGATCCGATCGCGCTCCTCGATGTTGTTGTTGTGGAGCAGGAGACTCGTGATTCCGACAATCTTGAATGTGTACGAATGCAACTAAACTCTCCTTGTTGTGAACCGAAGTTCCCTTGCCCGGCCGTGCCTTGCCCGGCCGTGCCGTGCCATGCCGTGCTGAGCCGAGCCGCAAATCCCTGCCGCAAATCATCCGAATGCCTCCTCGATCTCGAAGCTCGCGCCCTCGTGCCCGGGCGCCGCGTAGACCTTGTCGATGCGCCACGACACGATGCGCGCGTCGTCGTCGAACACGATGCAAGCCAGCGAGTCAGCGGCTTGCCTGGCCAGCTTGTCACCGTCGGGCTTTCCGATGGGGTGCCTCGGAGCACTCGGTAGCAATCCTCGCCGACCCCAGTGCCCCGCCGGCCGCGCGAGCCGAAATAGCACCGTGAACACGAGCGCGGTGCGCACGAACGGTGGCGCGTCGACCTCGCCGATCGTGTCGCGCGCGGCTTCGCGTACAGCGACGTCCCATGCCTTGAGCCTCGACTGGTTCGCGGTCGAGCCGGACGCGATGACGCGAGCCTTGCCGCCGATCAACATGGCCCGCGCGCTCCCCTTCGGCGCCGGGCAACCAAGCGCCTCAAACCGGATCACACGACGATCCCCGCATCCGCCAGGAGTGCGTGTACTGCCGACGCTTTGCGCTGCGTTCACCTGGCCGCTCCAGTGAACGGGTCCGGTCGATACACAATATGTGAACCGTCGCGTGCAACGACGATGCACGACTTATCGAACGACCTCACCGCCCTTGCTCCACGAGCAGCGCTTGCGCCTCCCTGATCGCGTTTTGGTCGGTCGGGGGCATGTATCCACCGATTCGTCTCAGGACTACCAGGAGCGAGCTGAGAGCCTCGTAGGCCGCGTCCCGCTGGGCCATGGCGATCTCTAGCGTCATGGACGGCGGTTCCAGACCGCAGGTGCACGGCATCGACAAGCATCACTCGTCCTCGTCGCCCGATGCTCCATCGGACTTGCGCACGCGGACCTTGCTCTTGGTCTTGACCTCGACGGTGATCTCCTCGTTCTCTCCGTCGACGTACTTGTAGATCTCGAGCCCGTGTCCGCCCATGACGGCGAGTAACGCGTCCCGCAGCGAGGTCTCTTTCTTCGTGAGGTCCATGCGCTCGTCGCGGATCGAGCGGTAGTCGATCGCGGCGCGTTCGACCTCGGCGATGCACACCCTTTCCGTTCCGGGGATCTGAGTCTGCTCGGCGCGCTTGCTGCGACGTCGCGTGAGGTCGTTCGTGGTGTCGGATCCGTCGATGGTGCTGTGCATTGGCTTGGTCCCTTGCTGGTGTCCTGGGTCGAAAAGTTCGATCGCGGCGATGATTCGCGCGTCGAGGATTGGGGTGGGCGGGTAGGGTCCCGAC
This sequence comes from Chloroflexota bacterium, assembly GCA_013698095.1. Classification (GTDB taxonomy): domain Bacteria; phylum Chloroflexota; class Limnocylindria; order Limnocylindrales; family CSP1-4; genus CF-46. Next base: position 3,658 of record JACCVQ010000090.1, on the reverse strand, counting down.
GTCACATGCCGTCCTGTTTCCGGGTCTTCTTCGTCGGACCCTTCGCGGCGAGGCACGCGAGCAGGCCGCCGACGTCGGGGTGCCCGAGATCGCGCAGCGTCTTGATCACGGCGTGCTCGGAAACTGGGTCGCCAGAGTTCTTGAGCTTCCTGATCTCCTCGGCGAGGCGGTCAGTCTTGCCGCGCGCGTGGTCTGCCGCGAAGGCCTTGAACTGGGGCAGGCAGTCGTCGCAGAACACGATCGCGTTGTGGTCCAACGGCGCCTCGTTGCGGCGGCGGAGGATGCTGTTGAACACCGCAAGCCGCTCGAGCGCGTCTACGGTCACGTCGACCAGGACGCCGCACGTTCGGCACTTCCACGCGGCGACGAACCTCGGTGGGGCCCATCGCGGCTCGCCTTGGAAGCGCGAGCGATCCCGCTCCGTGCGAGCGCGGAGCTGCAGGTCAGCGACGACCTCGGGATCGGGCGCGAATGCTTCGGTCATGGCGCGAGCTCCAGTCGGGGTTGCTGCTCGAGCGCTTGCTGCTCACGGAGCGCCTGCCGCTGCTGCTCGCGCATCCAGTCGGCCGCCCATGTCCGGGCCGCGTCGAGGTACTTGTGAATCGTCTGCGGACCGAACAGCGTCTCGGGCCGCAGGTACTTGACCATCTCGGGCTTGGCCTTCCAGTCGAGCTCGTTCGCGCAGTAGCCGACCACCGCGCGAAGGTCGAGCTCGCTCAAGCCTTCGCGGAGTCGGTTCGCGATCAGCCCGACATGCGGCGCAGCGCCGCTGTACTGGACCCCGCTGCTGGTGCTGAGCTTGTCCAGCACGACGCGCGCGGTCGCGACCTCGGCCGGCGTAGCGATCGGCTTGGACTTCCTGGGTCGGGACTTCGAACCCGAACCGCCAGCCGGAGGCGCAGCGGAATTCTTTATCTGAACCTCATCCGGAACCGGAACCGGAACAACATCCGGAACAGAAGCAGTATCCGGAACAGGAGGGTTCCCCACTGCTTGAGGTGTGCTTCCCCTGCTGCTTGACGTTTGCTTGGGTACTTTCGTCCGAGATTCAGAGTTCTTGAGTCCACCTTCACGTCCAGCACGCTTCTTGTGGCTGAGGTACTTAATGCGCTCGCCCGCGCCTGCAACGCGTAACTTACCGCTTCGGTCGAGGGTCGCGAGCTCGCATTCGATCATCGCCTTCGCGAACCCGACGTGACCCGCAGCGGCATCGATGATGCGCTCTGAGATCAGGTTGGTCACCTGGTCGTAGCAGATCGCCCAGACGTCCACGATCAAGCAGCCGACTACCTCGCGGCGCGACCATCCGAGCAGTTCGGCGAGCACGGTGATGCGTGGGTCGCGGCACACCTTGTCGTCGATCGACATGCGGGCCATCAGGCAACCTCCGCTGGACTCGCGAGCACTTCACCGCGCGGAACGATGACAACCTCCGAGTTCTTGCGGCGCTTTTTGCCGGACGACGCAATCGTGTACGTCAGCTGGATGTCTTCAACTTCGGCCCACTGATACAGGTCACGAATGAACGAGTGGTCGTCGTAGCTAAGGACCCACGGTGCGCGGCACGTCTGGAACGCCGCAGCGAGCCGACGATGGTCCCCGTCGGACATGTTGCACTTGTAGAGTTGCCCACCCTTCTCGTAGTACGGAGGATCTGCGTACACGAACGCGTGCGGCATCGCGTCCTCGACGAGCGGCGCGAAATCGCCTGACGTGATCCTGACCCTCGCCCCGAATCGCTTTAGCGTCCTGTGGTGTTTGATGATGTCCGTGCAATGCCGGTCAGCGTTCCATCGACAGTCGACGTTGTATTTGCTGGACTGTTTGCGTCCGCCGATCGGACCCCCCGCCATCGCGCCAAGCCCACTGAAGCTAGTCTGATGCAATGCGAACTTCTGGAAGGCGGTACGGATTGGATCCATGTCCGTCCTGTTGTCCTCATCCTGAAATCGATAGAAAGCGTCGGTCGTCGGCTGGAACTTGACGACCATGTCAATCAGCTCGTCGTGCCTCTGGTGCACTACCTTCCAGAGCGCAGCCATTCCGAAATCTTTGTCGTTTATCCAGACGGAGGCCCGGGCGGGTAACGACTCCATCACTGCGAAACCGATTACGCCGCCACCAAAGAACGGCTCGCGGTACTCGAGGCGCGGACCCTGAAACAGCGGCTCGAGCACCGTGTGAGGGAAGCAGGAAAGGATCTCCCTGACGATCTTCGCCTTGGATCCGGGGTATCTGATCACGCGACACTCCGAAGGTTGAGGTTGATCTTCGTGACCAGTCGAGAAATCGGCTCGAGGTCGCACGGATCAATGTCGAGGTTCCAGTGGGAATCCCGCCGAGAAGCTCCGTGCTTTCCGACGGCGCGGGCTCCCGCTCCGGTGATCCACCCGACCAGATGAAATTCTGCGTCGGTGATCCGCCTGACGAACAGGAACACATCACATCCGAGAGCCTTGAGGGCTTTGCCTCCGTCGAGCCGCTTGATCAGATTCTGAGTCCCGGTGACTTTCGTCTTCACTTGAACGACGAGATCGCCAAAGACCAAGTCCTTTCCGCCGTCCCCCTTCTCTCGTAGCTCGGTGTCGATCTGGACGCTTAGCTTCGTGCGCTTGTTTAGGTGTTTGCACGCCGCGAGCTCGCCGAGCATTCCGTTAAACGGTGCGTCTGGAACGAAACCGCGTCCCCAATCGTCGCGGCGCTGCGAGTAGCGCCTGAAGTCATTTCGCGCGACTGCGGCCAGCCGAACAAACTCGACCTCGCTGGCGGTCAGTCTCACGACCTCAACAGCCGGCGCGATCCTCCCCCTTCCGTTTTGAGCCGTTTGCGAGCGGCGATACCGGTCGCGCTGATACGTGCGGTGATCCCGACTCGCCTTGCCTGTCCCGTTGCCGCGGTCATCCGGGTCATCCGGACGATCTGGGTCGTCCGGCTTGTAGTCTGGCTCACTAGTGCCGGTCTTTCTGGCATCCGGTACTAGTGATGCCCGGTACAATTCCCTGCATTCAGAGTCACGCTGATGCGCAATTCCGCGCGTCTCGAGGAACGCAAGCCATCCACCGCGCGGTGGAACCTTGTTCCACCGCGCCTCGCACAACACTCGCCCGAGATCGGTCCTCAGCAGACGCAGCGCCTCCCGGTCCACGTATGCGCGCTTATCCGACGCAGACGAACGCCTTTCCCCATCGTTAACGGCGATGTTCGCCGCGTCGATTTTCCGAACGTCGATTGCCTCGACGAAGATCGCGGCTACTTCGCGCATTGTCCCTCCTGCGGTCATCGGCCAAGCTCCTTGTCGATCGCCCGCAGCACGCTCGGCGCCTCGACCTTGAGCAGCTCCCGCACGAGCCGCAGTTCTTCTTCAGGCGTCATCGACGCGAGACGCTCGGGCTCGTAGCCCAGCGGCCGGCTCACGATGCGGAGCCACTCCTGGCGCATCGCGTCGCTCGACAGCTGGCGGATCTTCGCGATCCACTCGCCCTTGATCGACTTCCGTTCGCGCTCGAGCAGCGCATCGGTGAGCGTGCTCGGCGCGATGTCGAGCTCGCCAGCGACCAGCTTGTGACCGAGCACGCCGACCGCTCTTCGCAGCCACGCGAGCTCCTCGGACCACACGTCACCACCGACGTGTGCCGCGTCGTATGTCAGCGCTAGCTGC
>JACCVQ010000087.1 GCA_013698095.1 Chloroflexota bacterium | reverse complement strand
CGGCGAGCGCGCCCAGCGCACCGGCGAGCGGCGGCCGGTACGGCGCGCTGAGCCGCGCCTCGGCTGCCGGCGTGTCGGGCGAATCGCCGACCGTCGCGGGGCGGGATCGGGTGAGGGTTGCGTCGCTCATGTCGTCAAGTGTTCGTCCGAACGATGACATCCGGATGTCGGAGCCCCACCGGGCGACCGCAGGCATGTCGCGCGCCGGACCATCTCAGCCGCCGGCCGCGTCCGCCAAAAGGTCCCAGCCCGCAGCGTCGCGGAGGGCCGCGGCACCGGCCAGCAGGGTAGCTCGACGCGCGCGCAGGGCGGCGACTGCCGTCCCCTGATCAGTCGTCGCGAGCCGGACCGGCGCACCGGGCCGGAGCTGGCCGAGGATTGCAAGGTCAGCCGTGATCACGACACCGACGACCGCGTAGCCGCCGGTCGTCTGGTGATCCGGGCCGAGGATGATCGGCCGGCCGTCCGGCGGCAGTTGGATCGCGCCCCAGGGCACGCCGTGGGTGAGCGTCTCGCCGCCGAGCGCGGCCGGAAGGTCGGGAAGGACGTCGTCGTCGCCCCCTCGGTCGGAGGACGCGTCGAGCCGGATCCCGATACGATCGGCCGCGGCCGCGACCCGCCACGACCGGCCGGCCAGCTCCTCGAGCCCGGGCCGGCTCGTGGGCAGGACGTGCAGGACGCGTTCGGTCGTGGCCGGGGACGGATCCGGGCTGGGCCAGACGAGCTCGACCCGGAACGCGCGGCCTGGCACGCCGACCGGGACCCGGTCGCCGATTTGAAGCGGCCGACCCTCGAATCCACCGAACCCGCCGCCCAGGCACGTCGAACGCGAGCCGAGGACGACCGGGACATCGACCCCACCGGCCACCGCAAGATAGGCACGTGCCAGACTCGACAAAGAGGCAGCTGGGTCGCCGCGCAGCTCGACGACGTCGCCGGCGACGAGACGATGGCTCCGTCCGCTCGGGAGTGGGCGCCCGCCCCGGATCCGGCCACCCAGGTCCGCCCCGGCCAGGGCGATCGTCACCGCTTCGGCAGCCGTGAATGTCGGTCCGCTGAGGGTCATCTCGAGCGTCGCCGCGCCGGGGTTGTTGCCGGCCAGGAGGTTGGCGACGGCATGGCTCCACGGATCAGCAGGACCTGACTCCGGGACGCCGACGTGGGTCCACCCGCGTCGGCCCACGTCCTGGACGGTCGTCAGGAGACCGCCCTCGAGGAACTCGAGCGTCATCGGAGCGGGACGAAGCGGACGCTCGCCCCGGGCCGAAGCAGGGCGGGCTCGGCTCGGGCGGTGTCGAACATCCGGGCGTCGGTTCGGCCGATCAGCTGCCAGCCGCCGGGCATCGCCAGCGGATAGATCCCGGTCTGCTCCCCGGCGATGCCGACGCTCCCTGCCGGGACGCGCTCGCGCGGGGTCGCACGGCGGGCGGTGGCGAGGGCAGCAGGCAGGCCACCCAGATAGGCGAAGCCGGGCGCGAACCCGAGGAACAGGACCCGGTACGTCGCCGACGCGTGAGCGTCGATGAGGTCGACGGGCGTCAGGCCGTGCAGGTCGGCGACCTCGGCAAGGTCCGGCCCGTCCGAGCCGCCATAGCGGACCGGGATCTCGACCGGGACCGGCGAGACGGCAACGTCCGCCAGGCCCGAACCCGGCGCCGCCAGGCAACGCCGAACCAGGGCGGTCGCCGCGTCAACGTCGATCGCCATGGGGTCGAACGGCAGAAGCACGCTGGCGTGGGCCGGCACGGCGCGACCGAACCCAGCGTGGGTCGGGGCGAACGCATCGAGATCCGCGGCGACTCGCTGGGCCGCAGCGGCCAGGACCGGATCGACCCGGTCACCAAGGGTCACGAGGAGGGCCGCGTCGCCGAACGACTCGACGACGAACGCGGCCCGGTCGCCGACAGGCGGCTCAGGCATCGCCGGCGCGATGGGCGATCCGGAATCCGGCCGAGCCGAGCGCATCGACCACGGCGCGGGCGATCTCGAGAGCGGCCGGACTGTCGCTGTGGATGCAGATCGTGTCGGCCTTGACGCTCAGCGACGACCCATCGCTCGCGGACACCGTGCTGTCGTTCGCGATCGACACCGCCTGGGCCGCCGCGTCGCCGGGTTCGAGCATGGCACCGGGGAGGAGCCGCGAGCGGAGCGAACCGTCGGGCTCATAGCGGCGATCGGCAAACGCCTCATCGGCGACCGTGAGCTTCGCCGTTCGCGCCGCGGCAATGGATGCCGAGCCTGCCAGCCCGACGAGCGTCAGGGCCGGACCAACCTCGCGGACAGCGCCGGCGATCGTGGCTGCGACGACCGGGTCTCGGGCGGACCGGTTGTAGAGCGCGCCGTGCGGCTTCACGTGGCGGATGACCGTTCCGGCGACCCGGGCGGCGGCTTCGACGGCTCCCACCTGGACGATCACCGACGCCCGGAGATCGGCGGCGGTCATCTCGAGGTCACGCCGACCGAAGCCGATCAGGTCGGGGTAGCCCGGGTGGGCGCCGATCGCAACCCGATGCTTGGCGGCCAGGACCGCGGTGCGCAGGATCGTCGCCGGATCACCGGCGTGCGCTCCGCACGCGATGTTCACGCTGCTGACGAGCGGGATGAGTGCAGCGTCGACGCCCATGGGCCACGGCCCCAGGGACTCGCCGACGTCGGCGTTCAGGTCGATCGACCGGATCGGCTTGCGCGAGGCATTCAACGGAGCCGGCCCGTCAGGGCGCGGAGCTGGGAGGCGCGTTGCTGGCTGGGGCCGCGGCTGCCGATGGCGGCGCCGATGGCGGTGGCGGCGTGGGAGGAGGCGTGGGCGTGGGCGTCGGAGGAGGGGTGGGCGTGGGCGGAGGCGTCACCTCCGGCGTTGGTGTCACCTCGGCCGATGGCGGCACCGACACCTCCACCGACGCACTCGGCGACGCACTCGGCGACGCACTCGGCGAGCTGCTCGGGGTCGGACACGGCTCATAGATCACGTTGGCCGACGGATCGGCCGAAGGAATCTCGAAGGACGGCACGACCCCGCTCGACGGATCAGGCGTCGGGACCGGATAACAGGTCAGCGACGGGCTCGGCAGGGTGCAGCCACGGCCCTCGACGAGCGCGCCCCACGACTTGCCGTATGGGGTGAACCTGCCGTCGTAGAAGTACACGGTGGGATCCCGGTTGACACCACCAGCGGTACCCGGGCCGCGCTTGGCCCGCTCCAGCCAGTCGAGGTCGGCCGACAGCCAATTCTTGTACCTCGCCTCGAAGATCCCCTCCAGCTCGAGGACGGCCTGGCCGCAGACGCCCGCGGGAACCGCGACCTTGGGCTCGGTGCCCGGGATGAACCATTCGTCGACGGTCGGGCTGCCCTCTCGCGGTTGGAGGCCTGTGAAGGCGTCGATCTTCACCCGGTTCAGGCCCTCCGGCCGGGCAAAGTCGTTGATCGCCCACTTGGCTGTGGCCTCCTGGAGGAAGCCCTGCCAGACGAACGTCGTCACCTCGATCGAGAACACCGGCTCGTCCGGGGATACGACCGTGTTGTCGCTGTTGCCGTTCCAGGCGCCGACCGCGAGGGCATACTCACCCGCGGCCCGGCCATCCTCGCTCGGCGGCGCGATGAAGCCGTAGGCGTTGAGGTCCTTGGCGTCGTTGTTCGTCCCGGTCTTGAGGGTGGCCGGACGGCGCTCCTTGCCGGGTCCGGTCAGGCTGAACTTGCCCCAGACCGGATTGACTCGGCTGTTCGTGTTGCCGGCCAGGATGTCGGTGACGATGTACGTCGCCTGGGGACTGGCAACCTGCTCTCCCTCGGGCTGGGTCCAGGCGGGAATGACGGGCTCGCCGGTCTGGTCGGTGACGCTGAGGATCGTCGTGTGGCCGAGCTTCTTGCCACCGTTGGCCAACGTGCCGTAAGCCGTCACGAGATCGACCGGCCGGACCTCCTGGACGCCGAGGGCGATCGACAGGCCGGCGTCCGTCGTCTCGGACGCGAAGGTCATGCCGAAGTCCTGGGCCCGGGTGAAGATGTGATCGGGGCTGTTGACCTGGGCAGCCTTGACCGATGGGATGTTCAGCGAGAATTGGAGAGCGGAGCGGATCCGGATCGGGCCACGTTCGCGATTGTCGGCGTCGGCCGGCGTGTAGTTGCCGCCGAAGTCCGCCGCGGTGTCCATGAACATCGTGCCCGCGGTCATTGTCTTGTCGTTGATGCCGGTCAGGTAGTTGAACGGCTTGAACGCGGAGCCGGGCTGGCGGAAGCCGCTCCCGACGACGTCGTACTTCGCCTGGAACTGGGGCGTGCTCTTGGCCGCGTAGTAGTCGGCGCTGCCGACGTAGGCGATCAGCTGGCCGGTCTGGTAGTCGAGCGCCACGAGCGCCCCGTTGCTGACCTCCTTGCCGCGCAGGTTCTTCATCCATTGGGCATAGCCCGGCAGCTTCAGGCTCTTGGCCAGCGCCTCGGGTTTCCGGGAATTCGGAACGACGGCCGCGGCCTTGACCCATCGCTCGGCAATCAGCTGGACGCTTGCGTCGAGGGTCGTCGTGATCTGCAGCCCACCGCGCTCCAGCGCGTCGCAGCTCTCGACCTCATCGCCGCACAGCTTCGTGGCGAGCTCCTGCTGAACGGCCCACACGAAGTGGGGCGCGATCCAGCGCGGGGTCGTCTGCTTGGCCACGATGACCGGCTCGTCGGTGGCTGACCGCAGGTCGTCCGGGCTGAACTGGTCCTTCGACAGGGTCGTCCGGCCGTCGGCCAGGAGCTCGAGAATCTGGTTACGGCGCTGGACAATCGTCGTGTGGGACGGGACCACGAGCTGCGAGCCCTTCGGCGACGCGCAGGCCTCGGCAGTGTCGTCCGGGCTTTCCTCGACGCACTCCTCGATCGCGTTCCGGACGAGGTCGTAGTTGGACGGTGACTTCACGAGGCCGGCCAGGATCGCCGCCTGGGCCGGCGTCACCTCGTCGAGCGTCTTTACTCCGAAGTACGACTTCGCCGCGGCGAAGATCCCGTACGACTGGTTGCCGTAATAGTTCTGGTTGAGATAGGCCTCGATGATCTTCTTCTTGCCATCGCTGCCCGGATACGCCTGGGTCAGGCGGATCGACTGGATGATCTCCTTGATCTTCCGTTCCGCCTGGCGCTTTGGATCCTGGACCAGCTCCGGGTCGAGAAGGCGCTGCCGGACAAGCTGCTGGGTGATCGTCGAGGCGCCGCGACTGTTGCCGCGCAGGCTATCGACGGCGGCGGAGATGATCGCGACCGGGTCGAATCCGGAGTTCTCCCAGAACGTCTTGTCTTCGATCGCGGTCTGGGCGTCGATGATGATCGGCGGGATGTCGTCGAAATACACGATCTCGCGCTTCTCGCCGCCGAACCGGGCCAGCTCCACCTTGCCCGTCCGATCGGTGATGACGGACTGCTCGCTGAAGGTGAGCTTGTCGAGCTGGTCGAGCGACGGGAGGTTTTTCGTGTAGGTCGAAAAGGCCGACACGACGCCGACCGTGGCCAGCGCGGCGAGGACTGCGAAGACGGCCCAGATCGCAAGGGCGACCCAGCCGGCCGCCGAGGGCGAGGTCCGGACGGGGATCTCACGGGCCGGGCGGCGCTCCGCGCGAGGGGCGTCGTGCACGATGAACTCCGGGATTCAGGGAGGGGTCTGTGGCGAAGAATGCCATCGAGGGCCGCGAGGCGCAGGAGTTGCCGCTGCTGCCTGCCCTTACGACGGCGTGACAGACGAGGCTGTGGCGTTCCGCTCGCGCGCCGCGCGCTGGGCGATCTCGGCGGGCCGGGCGATCCCGTACCCTTTGGCGCGATGCCGGACCCTGCCCCCTCCGCCCGCGATCGGACCCTCATGCGGCAGGAGATCGAGGCGATCCCCGGTGTCATCCGGCGATTCCTCGATGAGGGCGGCTCCGAGATCGAGGCTGCCGCTGGCGCGATTCGGGCGGCCGACCCGGGTTGGGTCAGCCTCCTCGCCCGCGGCACGTCCGATCACGCCGCAATCCACCTTCGGTACCTGATCGAGGCCGAGCTCGGGATCCCGGCCGGGATGGCGGCGCCGTCGACCGTGACGATCTATGGGGCGGAGCTGCGCTGGCGCGGTGGGCTCGTGATCGCCGTGTCGCAGTCGGGCCGGTCGCCCGATCTGATCGCGGTCCTCGAGGCGGCCCGATCCGCCGGGGCGCTGACGGTGGCGATCGTCAACGACGCCGGTTCGCCGCTGGCCGCCGCTGCGCATCACGTGATCGATTGCCGGGCCGGCGAGGAGCGCTCGGTCGCAGCCACGAAGTCATACGTGGCCCAGGTCGCCGCGGGCATCGCCCTGGTTGCCGCCCTCGCCCCTCATGGACTGCTGCCGGCGGCCCTCCCGCGCATGCCGGCCATCCTCGCTGATGCTCTGGCCGTGGCGGAGGCCCACGTCCACGACGATGCCCCGATCGTGGGCCAGTTCGCCAGCTCGGAGCGGTCGATCGTGATTGGCCGCGGCTATGAATTCCCGACCGCGCTCGAGACCGCCCTCAAGCTCAAGGAGACTGGCCGACTGTTCGCCGAGGGCTACTCATCGGCCGATTTCAGCCACGGCCCGGTCGTTCTGAGCAGTGCCGGCATCCCGGTCCTGGCCATCCGGCCGGACGGCGCGATGGGTCCGCTCGTCGATGAGGGCATCGCGGCGGCCCGCCTGACCGGCAGCCGTCCGTGGGTCGTGGGAGGCGCGGATCTCGATGAACCGGGGTCGGAGTCCGCGACTCTCGATCCGGACCAGGTCATCAGACTTCCGTTGCCGCGCGATTTGCCGGCGCCGCTCGCGTCGCTGGCCACGATCCTGCCGGGGCAGCTCCTGGCCGAGGCCGTCGCCCGCCGTCGCGGCCTCGACCCGGATGCGCCACCGGGCCTGCGCAAGGTGACCTTGACCCGCTGAAAGCGCTCGACTCGGGCCGGATCAACCCATGGGTCCAGCGACGGCTGCGACGCGGATTAGCCCGGGAGCTTGTCGGCGATCACGTCGAGCGACTGGATGTCCGGCGCCGTCGCGAACAGGTCCGGTGCCTGCGCCATGAGCGCCGCAGCGACCTTGCCGGACAGGTGCGCCTGGCGGCCGGCGTCGTCGGGGAACACGTCGAAGATCGCGAACGATGTCGGGCCGAGCTGGACGGCGAACCAGGCGGTCGTGTCCGGCTCCTCTTCGACGAGAGCGCGACCGCCCTCGAGGAACGCCCGGACGTCGGCGACCTTGTCGGGCTTCGCCTCGAGCGGAACCCAGAGCCCCTTTGTGACCATGAACCGGCCTCCTTCGCGTCCCTGCGAGAGATGCTTGCCGTGGCGTCCGTCGCCCGGTCTACTGTTGGTAGCGCTCGACGACCTCGGCCGGGCGCGGCTCGGCATCGCTCGGATCGAGCCCGGCTGCCCGGCGGGCTGCCCGCTGGTGGAGGAGGTCGTAGGCCCGGTCGAGCTCGACCTTGATCGCCTCCAGCCGGGCGTGCTCGTCGGCAGCCAGCCCGTGGCCGTCGCCGGCGGACTGCCAGAGACGCTCCTCCTCGTCGGACAGGGCGTTGATCTGCCCGAAGACGTCATCGTCGGCCATGAGCGGCTCCTTTCCGGGGTCAGTTCCGGAATCGTACGCCTGGCGCGCGACGAGCGCCCAAGCAAGAGCCCGCGAACAAGCGGCCGGCGGGGCTTTGAGGCACGAGTAGGATGGAAGGCGCGATGCCACGCCCGTCGACTCCCGAAGATGCGATGCGCGGCTTCCTCTCGGGCGAGGACCCGGGTCTCGCCCGCATGCGTCGTGTCATGCGCCGCCTGCCCCACGGACCCAACTGCAAGCTCTGCGCCGCGCCCTTCGAGGGCCCTGCGGGCGCGATCCTGCGGCACGTCGGGTTCGCCCGCTTCCCCGGCAACCCGGACATCTGCGGCTCATGCATCAAGGGCCTCAACAAGCTCGGGGTCTTCGGGGCCGAGATCCCGGTCAGCCTCCTCTTCGCCGACATCCGCGGCTCGACGGGGATCGGTGAACGCTCGAGCCCGACCGAGTTTCGGGCGTTCCTCGACCGCTTCTACCGACTCTCCGCGAGAGCGGTGCTCGACAACGACGGGATCGTCGACAAGTTCGTGGGTGACGAAGTCATCGGCCTCTTCTTCGCTGGGATCAGCGGCGCCGGGCATACGGCCGCGGCCATCGCAGCCGCGCGTGCGCTGCTCGATGCCGTCGGGCAGACCGATGCGAGCGAGAGCGGGCCGATCCCGGTCGGCGCAGCCGTGCATACGGGAAGCGCGTTCGTCGGTTCGACGGGGGCGGGCGGAGCGGTCAGCGACTTCACGGCGCTCGGTGACGTGGTCAACACCACCGCCCGGCTCGCGGGCGAGGCGGTCGCCGGTGAGCTGCTCGTCTCCATCGAGGCCGCGCGAGCCGCTGAGCTCGACGCGGCGTCCCTCGAGCACCGGACGATCAGCGTCCGCGGCCGATCCGACCCCGTCGAGGTCGTTGCCTGGCGACCTGACGCCCAGACGTAGAGCCGAAAGACGGCCGCCAGCGATCTGACATCGCTTGCCTTGTTCTCGGCCAAGGACCGACCCTCATCGCGCGCGGTTTGTTCTCAGACAGGTCATGAGTCGGCCTGTTGCCCGGGAGGCTCGTTCACCGGGGCAGCGGGTTCGAGCCGGTCGCGGTGACCAGCCGCTGCGAGACCCAGTCCTCGACGTGGTGGATGCCGTCAAACGTCCTGCCCTGCCACTCCACCGCCGCGCGGAGCGACCGTTGGTGGAATTTCACGTGAGTGAAGTCCTCGAACAGCCAGTAGTTCGTCTCGTTCGCCGCGCTCTGGAACGGCTGGCCGGTCAGCGCTGCCCGGTGCTCGCGGGAGAAGTCGTCGACGTCATCGCCGACGACCACGCCGAGGTGCTCCAGGCCCATCTTGTAGACACGCTGGTGGACCGGCGGGATGAGCTCAATGAGCGGGACGACCTGATCGTCGAGGACGCGAAGCGGCTCGCGAGGAGGATCAACGAGATCGGCCGGCCGTTCCAGACATTCTCGACGTTGGCGACGGCGTGCCGCTCGGGGATCGTCCGGAGGTGGACGTACTGGTCCCGCTCGGGGACGCGGACCGCCAGGTGGCTGAGCTCGCACGGCAAGATGTCGATGCCGCGCGCGCCGAGCCGGTCGCGCTGCAGCGCCGTGAACGCGCGATAGTCGCCGATGAGGTCGGCGATTGCGTCGGTCGTATTTGGGTCACCTCCCGCGCCATCGTACGGGTGGGGTGTCAGCCCGCGGGCTCGTACTCCAACAGCACCGCGCCCGAGTCGAACGTGCGTGTGCCCACTCTGACACCCAAGGGCCCGTCGACCCGCTCAACGCCCAGTGCTAGCGTTCGAGCAGTCGCTATCGGGAGTCGCTACGTGCGTCGGCCAATTATCACTCTTGCGGTTGCGCTCGGGGTCGCTGGCTGCGGCTTGTTCCGGCCGCCACACGACTCCTCTCCTTCGGGGGCCATGGCGCACATGGCAGGGGACTTGGGCTGGGAAAACTGCGCGGTGACGGTGTGGGTCACAGGCGTGATCGTTCGAGGCGAGGGAGGTCAAGCGACCATTCGAGACGATCAAGGGGTGGTCCGACAGCTCGTCTGGGGCACGCACAACACGGGGGTTGTGGACTGGGACCGCAGATACATGATTGGGGGAGGTTGGTTCAACACCTCAGACACGCTCTGGGCTTGCGGGGGAGCGGACGCCGTTATCCCGCAGTAGCCCCTCCGCCTCGCCCGCGGGGGACGCCGGCGACTCCGGCCGGAAGATGGAATGCCTCACGCCGGTTGCGTGGTTCGGCAGTACGCCCGGCGGCTGAGCTCAGTCCACGTACTGAAGCGGCGTCACCACGACATCAGGCAACGCGACGCCCGTCGCGTGATTCGGGCAATACCCGCCGGGGTTCTTCGCCAAATATTGCTGGTGATAATCCTCGGCGTAGTAGAACGCCCCCGACGGCGCGATCTCGGTCGTGATCTGGCCGAACCCAGCCGCGGCCAAGCGCTCTTGGAAGGCGTCGCGTGACGCCTCGGCGGCAGCCTGCTGCTCGGCGTCGGTGGTGTAGATCGCCGAGCGGTACTGGGTCCCGCTGTCGTTGCCCTGGCGCATTCCCTGGGTCGGGTCGTGGTTCTCCCAGAAGACCTTGAGGAGCTGCTCGAAGGAGATTTTCGCGGAGTCGTAGGCGACGAGCACGACTTCGGCGTGGCCGGTCTTGCCCGAGCAGACCTCGCGATAGTCGGCGTTCGGCGTGTGGCCGCCGGCATAGCCGACCGCGGTGCTGATGACGCCGGGCGTCTGCCAGAAGTCCTTCTCAGCGCCCCAGAAGCAGCCCATCCCGAAGATCGCGGTCCGGGTGCCGTCCGGCCACGGACCCGTGAGCGAGGCCCCGTTGACGCAATGACGGTCGGTCAGGGGAAGGGGATCGCTGCGCCCGGGCAGCGCGCTGTCGGCGGAGGGCATGGACGGGGAGCGGAAGAGGAACTGCATGCCCGAATCCTACCCGGGCCGGGCCCGCCTGCGATGACGACCCAGTGACGAAAAGTGATCAATCGTCGTCGTCGTCCGTCTCGACGATCGGCAGCCAGAACCCGGCCTCCGTCCCGCCGCCGTCGCGTCGCCCGAGCCAGGCCTGACCGCCCATCGCCTGAACGAGCTGGCGGCAGACGAACAGCCCGATCCCGGCGCCCGAGGCGAACCGCGTCGCCTCGCGCGTCCGGTAGAACAGCTCGAAGGCGCCGGCTGCCGTCTCGTCGTCGATCCCGATCCCGCGATCGAGGATCCGGACCGCCACCGTGCCGTCCTCGACCGAAGCGGCGACCTCGATCGGGCTCGGCGCCGAGCTGTACTTGGCGGCGTTGCTGACGAGGTTCCTGACGACCTGCTCGACGTAGGTCGGCTCGGCCTCGATGAGCGGCAGGTCCGGCGGCACGGACAAGACGAGTTCGCGATCCGGCCGGCGCTGCATCTCGCCGCCGATGATCCGGGTCAGGAGCCGGCCGAGGTTGATCGGCTCGGCCTCGAAGTCGACCCGCCCGCCCTCGGCTCGGGACAGGACGAGGAGGTCCTCGACGAGCCGGAAGAGTCGATCCGACTCCTCCTCGATGTCGATGATCGCCTGGGTCCGGGTCGCCTCCGGCAGGGTGTCGGCCCGTTGTCGAAGGACCCGGGCGAGTCCGTAGATCGAGGTGATCGGCGTCCGGAGCTCGTGGCTGATCACGCCGATGAACGCCTCCCGGAGCGCGGTCGCGCGGACCTCCTCGGCGTGATGGGCAGCCAGCTCGACATGACCGGCAAGCACCGCGACCACGCCTTCCAGGAGCTCCTGATCCGCCGGCCCGAACGCGTCGATCGCAGTCGAATCGACCTCCACCAGGCCGATCCCGACCCCGCGCCGGATGATCGGGACGGCGAGCCACGAACGGACCGCAGTGGCCGCGGCAGCACCTCGGACACGCGAACCGTCACGCAGCAGGTCGCCGGTCAGGTAGGGCTCGAGGCGATCGATCACGCCCCAGCTCCGGCTGGGACCGCGGCTCAGGCGCTGGCCGAGGGCCTCGTCGGCGAACGGGCCGATCGCGGCCCGGATGACGAGCTCGTCGCCGTCGACCAGGGCGATCGAGCCGCCGGTCAGCGCGACCACGGCCCGCAGCCGGCCGAGCGCCTCGTGCAGGATCTGATCGAGGTCCAGCTCGCCCGACGCCGCCGCCGCGATCTCGATGATCAGGCGGGACGCCGTCTCGGAGCGACTGGCGCGGTCGATGAGCTCCACGGACCGATCGGGCGCGTCCACGGTCGCATCGTACCGTCCGTCACGGGGCGCGGCGACCTTCGCCGCGGTCGGGTCGAGCTGCCGTCAGCGGGGCTTGCCCTCGCGCAGGGCGGTCACCGACTTTTCGATCCGGCGCTGGCGCGTCTCGTCGGACTTGGCGCCCTCGATCGACGAGACGTGCCAGCCCTTGTTGCTGGGCGACAGGGCGTCGAACGTCCGGCGGGCGCTGTCGTCGCCGGCAAGCGCATCCGCGAAGTCGGCCGGCAGCTCGATCACCCGCGGCTCGCTGTCGAGCTCGAGGTCGATGTCGTGGGTCTGCCCACCGGTCACGCCGGCCGCGGCCCGGTTCTCCGCGCTGACTCCGATCAGGTAGCGGCCGCGCATCGGAGCGACCGTGCTCCGGTACATGTAGCCGTTGATCGTGACCCGGACGGGCGGCCGCTTGCCCTTGCCGAGGGCCAGCACGACGTCCTCGGGCACGGCGAACCCGACGGCGGTCTTGCCGTTCTGCTCGAGCTCGGCGCGGATCTTCATCGCGGTCCTCCAGCTGGCTCGGGGTAACTCATCGATGCCTCTTGGGTCCGGAGCGCAATCCTCAGGCCTCCGTCACCAGCGTGCTCGGCGCGGTTGCAGTCGCCGCGCTGTCGCCATCGGCGGCCGTGTCGGCGTCCCCGTCGGCGCCGGCCTCGTCGTGGGGTCGGAGGTCGCGCAGGGCCACGACGGCGACGATCGCCACGCCGATCGCGACGATCAGGCTGATGGTTGCGGCGACCTGCATGCCGTGGACGAAGGCGCCCTGCGCGACGTCCAGCAGGACGCTGCCGACATTGGCCGGCAGGCCCTCGGCCACGCCGGTGGCGCCGCCGAGGGTGTCCCGCGCCACCGCGGCGGCATCGACCGGGACGCTCGGCGGCATCGACGCCGCGACCTCGCCGCGGTAGATCGCGATCCCGATGCTGCCGAGGATCGAGATCCCGAGCGCGCCGCCGAGCTCGACCGCGGTTTCGGAGATCCCCGACGCGGCGCCGGCTCGCTCGGGCGGTGCAGCGCCGACGACGAGCTCGGTCGTGAGACCCAGGACCGGGCCGAACCCGAGCGAGATCACGAGCGAGGAGATCACGATGACCGCCAGCCCGTTGCTGCCGCCGACCTGGGTCAGGACCGCCAGGCCCACTGCCGCCAGCGCCAGTCCGGACCCGATGATCCACGCCGGGCGGACCCGCCGGACGAGGCGCGGCGCCACGTTGGAGCCGATCACGAAGCCGATCGCGGAGGGGACCGACCAGAGGCCGGCCTCGAGCGGTGACAGGGCAAGGACCAGCTGGAGGTATTGCGCGACGAACAGGAAGTAGCCGACCGCCACGAAGATCGTGAGGAAGTTGACCGCAAGTGCCGCGCTGAAGGCCGGGACCCGGAACAGGCGAACATCGAGCATCGGGTCGTCGAGCGTCAGCTGGCGCCGGACCCAGGCGATCCCAGCCGCGACGCCAACCACGATCGCTGCGAATGGCGCGACGGCGAGGCCATCCTGGGCGATCTGCTTCAGCCCGAAGATCACGGCGAGGACCGCCACCAGCGACAGGATCGCGCTCGCGATGTCGAGCCGGCCGGCGTCGGGATCCTTGTACTCGGGCAGGACGATCGGTCCGAGGACGAGGAGGAGGCCCATGACCGGCAAGGCCAGCAGGAACACCGAGCCCCACCAGAACGACTCGAGCAGCACACCGCCGAGGACCGGCCCGACTGCGCTCCCGGCCGAGAACGCCGAGATCCAGACCCCGATCGCGATCGAGCGCTGACGTGGGTCCTCGAACATCGCGAAGATCAGCGACAGAGTCGATGGGGCGAGCGTGGCCCCGGCGATCCCGAGCAGGGCGCGGCTGGCGATCAGCATCTCAGCGCTGGTCGAGAAGGCGGCGAGCACCGACACAGCGCCGAACGCCGCGGCGCCGATGAGGAGGAGCTTGCGTCGCCCGATCCGATCGCCGAGGGTGCCCATCGTGACGAGGAAGCCCGCGACCATGAAGCCGTAGATGTCGATGATCCAGAGGAGCTGGGCGCTGCTCGGGTGGAGCGCCTCGCTGATCGACGGCACGGCCAGGTGGAGAACCGTCAGATCCATCACGTAGAGGAGGCAGGCCAAGGCGAGGACGGCCAAGCCGATCCATTCGCGCGTGCCGGCCTTCCGAACCTGGTCTCCTGGGTTGGCGGTCGTGGTCATCGTGGTCGTCCTCCGAATGCTGGTGTCGGCCGTTCAGACGACGCAGCCGAGGAGAACTCATCGATCCGCGCCGGTCGGCGCGTCGAGACCGCTCCCGAGCGCCCGACCGATGAGTTTCGCGGCCTGTGGCGGTCGTTGTGGGTGCAGACCCGTACCGGAGGTCTCGGTTGGCCGAGCCGCCTGCCACACGTCGCGCGCATGCCGTCGAGCGGAGCCCCCACCGTGCCCCGCGGATCGACATACCCGGCGGACCGCTCCCGCCGCCCGCGATCCGCGATCTGTGTGCCCGTGCCGACACCGAGCTCGATCACGCGCCGGGCACCCTCGTCTGCGACGCCCGAAGGGTCGACCAGCCAGATCTTGCGACGGTCGAGGCCGTCGCTCGCCTTGCGCTCACGGCCCGGCGACGCGGTCGCGACGTGCGGATCGAGGGCTCGCCGCGCGGGCTCGTCGACCTGCTCGACCTGTGCGGGCTGGCCGGCCTGATTGCCCGGGAACAGGCGCGCGACAGAACCGGCGGGCGGACCTCAGTCGAGGCGGTCCGGCAGTCCAAACAGCGGGAAGAACCGCTCCGTGTCCAGGAAGAACGTGATCCCGGCGATCCGGTCGCCGTCGATCTGGAGGACCTGCAGTGACCATGGCAGCCAGCCACCCCCCGGCGCCGGCTTGTACTGGGCGAAGCCGGGCGCGCCACTCGCCTGGACCGGGATGAGCCGCGAGCCGCGGCACGCGATCCCGGGCCCGAGACACCACTGCCGGATGTCGGCATGGGTCTGGAGCCACAGCTCGAACGGCGGCATCGACCAGCGGGCGTCCTGCCTGAGGAGGCTGGTCAGGGCATCCATGTCGTACTGCTCGAACGCGGCAACGTAGCGCTGGAGCAGCGCTTCCTGCTCGGCGTCGAGGACGCCCGGCGTCGGGTCGGCCTGGACGAGGTCCTTCTGGGCGAGCGTCGCGCGCGCCCGCTGGAGGGCGCTGTTGACCGACGCGACGGTCGTCTCGAGCAGCTCGGCCACTTCGTCGGCCTTCCAGCGCAGCACTTCGCGCAGGATCAGGACGGCCCGCTGGCGCGGCGGCAGGTGCTGGAGCGCCGCCACGAACGCCAGCCGGATCGACTCGCGCGCCACCGCGACCTCGGCCGGGTCGCCGCTCGACCCGATCGCCCGGTCGTCCGGCACGGGCTCGATCCAGGCACCCTGGGCGAGGGCCGGCCCGAGCGCCTGGTCGGCAGTCGTCGCCGGCGACAGGTCGACCGGTAGTGCGCGGCGCTGGCTGGCGCCCTTCATGTCGAGGCAGACGTTGGTCGCGATCTTGTAGAGCCACGAGCGGAGGGCCGCGCGGCCCTCGAAGCGATCATAGGCCCGCCACGCCCGGATGAACGTCTCCTGGACGGCATCCTCGGCTTCGAACGCCGCGCCGAGCATCCGATAGCAGTAGGCGGTCAGCTCGGTCCGGTGAGTCTCGAGCCGGGCGTCGAGCTCGGATCGGTCGGGGAGGATGGCTGGGCTGGTGAGGTCGACAGTGGCTCCGGTCATTGGCCCATCGTAGCGGGGCTCGGGGCTCGCGGTCGACTGGAAGCCCCCGCCCGCGAGGAGCCCGCGAGACGGACCCGATGAGTTTCGGCCAGCCTCATCGTCCAACATGGTGACCGGCCCGCGTCGAGGATGCGCAGCCGCTTGCCAGCGATCTGAACCGGAGACTTTCATGACCCCTTCTCTGACCGAACCCCTCTCGATCTCCGACCTGCGCGCCGCGATCGAGGGCGAGGTCCTCGCTCCCGACGACGCCGACTACGACGCGGCGCGGGCGACGCTGTACGGCGGCGACCTCCGTCCGGTCGCGATCGTCCGGGCCGCCGGCGCCGACGATGTCGCCCATGTCGTCCGACTCGCGGCGGCGATCGGTCTCGAGCTGGCCATCCGGAGCGGCGGCCACAGCGGCGCCGCCCACGGCACGACCGATGGCGGGATCCAGCTTGATCTCAAGGCGATGAAGGGCATCGACATCGATGTCGCCGGTCGGACCGTGTGGGCCGAGACGGGCCTGACCGCGAGCGAGCTGACGACGGCCGTCGGCGAGCACGGGCTGGTCATCGGCTTCGGCGACACCGGGACCGTCGGGATCGGCGGGATCACCACCGGCGGCGGGGTGGGCTATCTCGTCCGCAAATACGGTCTGACGATCGACAACGTGATCGCTGCCGATGTCGTGACCGCCGACGGCGAGCTGGTCCGGACCGACGCCGACCACCACCCGGACCTGTTCTGGGCGATCCGCGGCGGAGGCGGCAACTTCGGCGTGGTGACCCGGTTCCAGTACCGGCTCCAGACGCTGCCCAGCGTCATCGGCGGGATCCTGATCCTGCCGGCCACGGCCGACACGGTCGCGGATGCGGTCGCCGCAGCCGAGGCCGCGCCCGAGGAGGTGTCCGCGATCCTCAATGTCATGCCCTGCCCGCCAATGCCGTTCGTCGCAAAGGAGCACCACGGCAAGCTCGTGGTCTTTGCAATGCTGGCCTTCGCCGGTGGCGAGGAGGCGGGGGAGCGGGCGCTCGCTCCGTTCCGTGCTCTGGCGACTCCGCTCGCAGATCTCGTTCGGCCGATGTCCTACGCCGAGTTGTTTCCGCCGGAGGACGAGGGCCACCCGGCCATGTTCGCGGCCAACCGGACGATGTTCATGGACCGTGTCGATCGCGAGGTCGCCGAGCGGATCGTCACTGAGCTCGAGGAGCATGGTCGGACGCCGGGAACGCTGATGAGCGTCAGCCAGCTCCGGGTGCTCGGCGGAGCGATGGCGCGGGTCCCTGTCGAGGCAACGGCCTTCGCCCATCGGTCCAGCCGGATCATGGTGAACCTGGCGGCGCTCGTCGCGACCACCGCTGAGCTGCCGGCCCACGAGGCGTGGGTCCTGTCCTTTGCCGCGGCGCTCCAGCAGGGCGACACCGGCGCGTACGTGAACTTCGTCTCCGACGAGGGCCCGGAACGCGTCCATGCCGCCTATCCCGGCGGGACCTGGGACCGGCTCGTCGAGGTCAAGAACCGCTACGACCCGACGAACCTGTTCCGCCGCAACCACAACATCCCACCGACCGCGGCACCGGCCTGATCAAGCAACCACTCTCGAGGTCGGGCTCGTCAGGCGGGGAGGCGAGGCTCGGCGGCTTCCGCGCTGACGCAGACGGCGCAGCGGCCCAGGATGGTCAAGTGGCCCAGATCGGCGGCGAAGCCGTGGCTCCGGGCAACGGGATCGACCACGGATTCCGCTTCGTCGGCGTCGAGCTCCCATGTCCGGCCGCAGACCCGGCACTGGAGGTGGGCATGTTCGGCTTCGGGCATGACGTGGAACTCTTCGCGCCCGGCCGCCGAGTGGCTGTGGCTGAGATAGCCCAGCTCCTCGAGCACGTCGAGCGTCCGGTACACGGTCGACGGCGTCGTGGCCGGGTCGCGCTCGCGACAGCGCTCGACCAGCTCGCTTCCGGTGACATGTCCGCGGGTCGCTTCGAGGACCTCGAGAATCCGTCGTCGCTGGGCCGTCCAGCGCAGGCCGCGAGCCCGGATCTCGTCACGGACCTGGGTCCACGCGATGGTGCCGGATGCCACGCTCCGGTCGGGTCGCACGGCCATCAGCCGATGAACCCGAAGACTCGCTCGAGGTCCGGCAGGACGTTCTCGATGCCGAGCAGGAACAGTGTGCCCACGAGGATGCTGAAGACGCCGGCCGCGACGCCGATCACGAGATAGAGCCGGTCCCGGACCTGGCTCGCGACGAAGCCCGTGGCGCTGATCACGACGATGATCGTGTTCGAGATCAGCAGGCCGATGATGAACGCAAGCATCATCGGCACCCCGAGGCCCTGTCCGGCGGCGCCGCCGATCGCGGCGATGATCAGGACCTGGGTTCCCGTCTCGGCCCCGATGCCATGGATCATGCCGACCCCGAACGCGGTCCGCGGACCGTACGAGCTCATCTCGATCGGGTCGACGTGCTCGTGGCCGTGGAACCGCCCGGCAAGCCGGCGCCAGGCGTAGCGCCCGCCGTCGAAGACCAGCATCCAGCGGCTCCGCAGCCGGAACGCCGTCCCGTGCCGGGCGTATTGGTAGAGCGACACGAAGACCCACAGCCCGAGCAGGAGCAGGGTCAGCCCGACGACCCGGCTCATGATCGGGTCCACCCAGTCCGGGAGGAGCGCCCCGAACGCGAGCGCCGCAAGGCCCAGGATCGCCACGACCGCGGCGTGCCCCAGCGCATACAGGGTGCCGAGGAGGATGGCGTGGCGCTGCTCCGCGAGCAGCACGGCCCGGGTCAGCGTGATGCCCGAGGCTCCGGCCGCGGCGAGGGCAGGGACTGCGGCGTGGGCATGGGCCTCCGAGGCGCCGCCGTGCTCATGCTGGTGAGGCGCGACCGCGTGGTCCTGGGCGTGCTCGCGGTTGCCGCTCTCGGTCGTCGCCGTCGTCGAGGTGATGTCGGTGATCGCGGCAATGTGGTCCCAGTCGAAGCCGTGTCGGACGCCGAGCAGGAGACCGGTGACCAGGACCCCGATCCCGGCGCCCGTGACACCGACCACAGCGGCTTCCAACGCGAACGGCATGGTTTCCCTCTTATCGCTACGTGTTGCGATAGCGTGGCAGAGGGTCGCGCCGTCGTCAATCGAGCCGGAGGCCTGAGCGACGTCGTTGATATTTCCCGATGATCCGGCGCACCGTCAGCGCGGCGAGTCCTTCCCGAGCAGGGCGGCCAGGCGATCCCAGGTCTCGATGGCGCCCTTAGCCATGCCGGTCGCGAGGGCTCCGTCGATCGCCTCTGACGAACCCATGTGGCCGGTCGAAGTGACCCTGGTTCGGCCGCCGAGGTCCTCGAACACGAACGTCTCCGGCCCGCCCTGGACGCCGTGGCCATCGACGTCGAACAGGAACGTCCACTTCAATCCGGCCGGCGGGTCGACCTCGAGGTACTCCCCGAAGAACTCGACGTCGTCGCGATCGGGACCGGCGCTGTGGTAGCGCCACGTGCCGCCCGGTCGGACGTCCATCGCGACGACGGTCGTCGTGGTCCCGCGCGGGCCCCACCAGTGGGGGACCTGCTTGGGGTCGGTGAAGGCCTGCCAGACGCGCTCGCGCGGGGCGTCGAACGTCCGCTCGAAGACGAGGTCGCCGCCTTCGGAGTAGATGGTCGTCGTGGGGGTGCTACCGCGGTCGATCCGAGTCGGGGTCATCGTCGTCTCCATGTCCGTGCTCCTTGCTGTCGTTCCGTGTGGTGTCGTTCAGTTCGCGAAGGTAGGCGTCCAGCCGTTCGAAGCTGTCTTCCCAGTGACGGCGGTACTGGCTGACCCAGTCGGCGACGTCGCGGAGTGGCTCCGCCCGCAGCTTTCGCGGTCGCCACTGAGCCTGGCGACCCTGCTCGATCAGGCCCGCCCGCTCCAACACCCGGAGGTGCTTCGAGATCGCAGGCTGGGTCATGTCGAACGGCGCGGACAGGTCCTTGACCGATGCCTCACCGAGGGCGAGACGAGCCAGGATCGCCCGCCGGGTCGGATCGGCGAGGGCGCCGAACGTGGTGCTGAGGCGGTCGAGCTCTGGCATTTTTCACATCACTGAACGGTTATATAACCTAGTGGAACTATATTACCGCGGGCGCCGATGTCAACCCCTGAAATTCGAGCGATCTGGATCGCCATGCGAGCGGCCCATACCCGCCGCAAATCACTCGATCGGGACGGCGACCACGAAGTTGGCGGACGCCGTGTCGACGTAGATCACGAACATGTCGGTCGCGTCGGCGGGAGCCGTCGCGCGCAGGGTCGCGTCGAGTGACTCACCGGTCGCCAGCGTCCGATCAACGACCGTACCGTCCTCCGGCTCGAGCGGGATCTCGGTTCCGTCCGGCAGGAGCAGCTCCCAGCGACCCGACGCGAGCGGGAACGGCGCGGTCGCCAGGTAGCTGACCTCGACGACGACTGCCTGCTCCGTCCCGGGCGACGGCTCCGGGTCGAAGGTCCAGCGGTTCACCGTGATCGTTCCGAGCTCGGCGCCGCCGGCCGCGATCAGCGCCGGCACCCCGGCGTTCACGACGTTGGGGCCGGTGGCCGGCGGATCCGGCGTCTCGAGGCCGACGCTCGCGTCCGGGCTGGCCGAGGCGCCGGGGATGTTGCCGGGATCGAAGGGGTCGGGCGTCAGGGCGGGCCGTGGACCGGGCGTGAGCGGCAGGACAGCCGTCGCGACGAGGAGGGCGACGATCACCGCGCCCGCCGCAGCCGCCGGGGCATTGGGACCGCCGAGGGTCCGCCGTCCAGTGCCCCGATCCGCGACGGGACGCGGGACGAGCGAGGCGGCGATGAGGGTGGTCAGCGGAACGGCCGCCACGATCCCGAGGCTGCCAATCAGGGTCCGCACGATCTCGGTCGCGAACGTCTCGTCGTTCAGCACGATGGCGCCGGGCTGGCGACTGACGATCAGGATGATCAGCAGCGGCAGTCCCGCCCCGACGTAGGCAAGGAACAGGGTGTTGACGGTCGCGGCGATGTGCGACCGACCGATGACCATACCGCTCGCGACGAGATTCGATCCGCGCAGGCCGCCGCGATCGGCGAGCTCCTGGACGAGCACGGCCTGGGTGACCGTAACGTCGTCGAGTACGCCGATCGCGCCGAGGATGAACGCAGCCAGGAGGACGCCGCGAAGGTCGAGGCCGAGCCCGTTGGGCGTCGTAAGGAAGGCCAGGTCGGAGCCCGCGCTGTAGGTGAATCCCATGGCCGCGGTCGCGAGCGCCGCGAGCAGGCCGGTCAGCGCGAGCGCCCCGGTCGTGCCGAGGATCGCCGCCACGCTCGATCGTTTGAGCCCCTCGGTCAGGAGGATCGTCGCGATCGTCACGCCACTCGCGCTCAGGACCGCGAGTGGCACGGGCGCGAACCCTGCGATCAAGAGCGGCAGGAGGATCTTCAGGAGGACGGCGACGGTCAGGCCGAGCGCGATCAGGGCGCGGACGCCATGCCATCCGCCGACCAGGATCACCGCCGCGGCGAACACGAGACCCAGAACGATCAGCGCCGGAATCCGCCAGTGGTCGCTCACCGCGATGAACGGCGCGGTCCCGGTC
Organism: Chloroflexota bacterium; assembly: GCA_013698095.1. Taxonomy (GTDB): domain Bacteria; phylum Chloroflexota; class Limnocylindria; order Limnocylindrales; family CSP1-4; genus CF-46. Next base: position 7,653 of record JACCVQ010000087.1, on the reverse strand, counting down.
GGGCCGTCCGAGATCGTGACCACGACCTCGTCGTTCGGCTGGTATGACGCGATCGACTGCGACCCGCCCGGCCCCGCCAGGTAGGCGTCGACGATCTGGCCGGCCTGCGGGCCGTCGAGCAGGCGGACCTTCGCGATCGGGACAGGCGGCGTCTCGGGATCCTGGTCGACCGGCGGTTGCTGGATCGATTCGATCCGACCGCGGAATGCCTGGACGGTCTCGTTTTCGGTCCGGACATCCGGGCTCAGGTCGGGGATCAGGAAGGCCAGCCCGAGGAGGGCGAGACCGACGAGCATCGTCAGGACCTGACGATGCGGCACACGGCGGAGCACGTCGTGAGGGTAGCGGTTTCCGGTGGATCGCCTGGGAGCCCGGGCCTGCTCCCGCCCGATCAGGAGGCGGCAGCGGGCTACGATTGAGACGATATCGCGCAGGCGCGGCCGCTCGCTCACGGTCGGCTCCCGTAGATGCGACTGGATCGCGACAGTCGCTCCAAAATCTGCTATCGTCCGGCGATGATCGGCTCCAATCCCATCGTCGAGGCACTCAGCGCCGGCGGGTATCGCATGACGGGCCCGCGCCGCGCGGTCGCCGACCTGATCGCCGGGCACGATGGCCATTTCACGGCGGCGGAGCTCGAGCTCGCGGCCCGCGAGCGGCGGCTCGACATCAGCCGGGCGACCCTGTTCCGGGCGCTCGACCTGCTGACCGAACTTGGCGTCGTCGAGCGACTCGACCTGCCGACCGGGGAGCACGCCTACGTGCCCTGTGCGCCCGCCCATCACCACCACCTCATCTGTTCGCGCTGCGGACGAGCCACGGACGTCGCCGATTGCGGCGTGGCCGAGGCAGTCGGCGAGATCGCGCGACGGAGCGGCTATCGCATCGACTCGCACCGGCTCGAGCTGTTCGGGCTGTGCCGCCACTGTCAGGCCAAGACCACCACCGACGCCTGACCCAGGCACCATCAGCCAACCACTGCGGAAACCAAGGAGACCACGGCGTGCGCTCCACAGTGAGACTCAGTCGCAATGATTTGACCGGGTGCGTCGTCGGAGTCGTGCTGGCTTTGACCTTCGTCGCATGCCAGGCTGCCGCCACGTCGAGGCCGGCCGCCAGCAACCACGCCGCCACGCCCGGCCCCAACGCCGTCAAGGTCGTGACGACCACGACCGTGTTCGCCGACATCGTCCAGAACGTCGGTGGGTCACGTGTCGCCGCCAGCTCGATCATCCCTCCCGGCGTCGGTCCCGAGGATTACGAACCGAAGCCGGACGATGCCAAGAAGCTGACCGACGCCGGGTTGATCGTGTCGAACGGGGTCGGCCTCGACGACTTCCTGAACGATCTTCTCGCCTCGGGCACCGGCGGCCGGACACCGCACGTCGTGCTCGGCGACGGCATTCCCGTCATCACCGTCGACGGCGAGGCAAACCCTCACTTCTGGCTCGACCCGGAGCTGGTCTCGGAGCATTACCTTCCGGCGATCGCGGCAAAGCTGTCTGAGCTTGACCCGGACGGCAAGGCAGTGTTCGACGCCAACGTCGCGTCGTACCGTGCCCGGCTCGCTACCCTCGACGCAGAGCTCAGGGCGCAGATCGCGACCATCCCCGCGGCGAACCGCAAGCTGGTGACCTTTCATGACGCGTTTCCGTACTTCGCCCGGCACTTCGGCTTCGAGATGGTCGGCGTGATCCTCCACAACGTCGGCCAGGAGCCGTCCGCGTCGGATCTCGCCGCTCTCGTCGAGACGGTGAAGGCGGCCGGGGCGAAGGCCGTGTTCAGCGAAGCGCAATTCAACCCGAATTTGACGGCGACGCTCGCCAGGGAAGCCGGGGTCGCGACGGTCGTCACGACGCTCTACAACGATGCGCTCGGACCTGCGCCCGCCGATACCTACGTCGGGCTGATGCGCTGGAACGTCGACCAGATCGTTCCGGCGCTGAAGTAGCGTGACCCCCAGCGAAGCCCCGCTCGAGCAGCGAGCAGCACGGGCCGAACAGCTCCGGAGCGCGGTGGCGGGCCCCGCATTGACGGTCACCGACGGCCCGTCCGTCGCCATGGTCGGGGTGACGGCCGCGTACGGGCGCCGGACCGCGCTCTCGGACGTGAGCCTCACGGTCGCGCCGGGCTCGCTCCTGGCGGTGATCGGCCCGAACGGCGCCGGCAAGAGCACCTTCCTCAAGCTGATCGCCGGTCTGATGCGCCCGACGTCGGGGCAGGTGGCCGTTCTCGGCGGTCCGCCCGGTTCCGCTGCGAAGTCCGTGGCGTACCTGCCCCAGGCCGAAGCCGTCGATTGGGAGTTCCCGGTCACCGTCCGGGAGGTCGTGATGATGGGCCGCTACGCCCGCCTCGGCTTCTGGCACCAGCCCGGCCGGGAGGATCGGGAGCGGGTTGAGGCCGCCCTCGAGACGGTCGGGATGGCCGCGGCCAGCGCCCGCCAGATCGGCGCCCTGTCGGGTGGCCAGCGGCGGCGGGTGTTCCTGGCCCGGGCGATCGCGGCGGACCCGGAGCTGTACCTGCTCGATGAGCCGGTGACCGGCGTCGATGCCCGGACGCAGGAGGACCTGATGGACGTCCTCGAGGCCGAGGCGCGCTCGGGCAAGACCGTGATCGCCACGACGCACGACCTGATCTGCGCGGCGCAGCGGTTCCACCAAGCGGCGCTGCTCAACGGTCGCCTCGTCGCCCACGGCTCGGCCGAGCTCGTCCTCGATCGGCGGCTGCTCGCCGAGACCTACGGCGGGCACGTCCTTGTGCTGCCCGGCGACGGCGAGGGGCTCATCATCGACGACGCCCACCACCACGACGACGCGCCCCACGGCGAGCGCCACTACCACGACGGCGGGCGTTGATGGATCCGATCGGCTTCTTCCTGGATCCGATGGCCTACGGCTTCATGCGCCTCGGCCTGATCGCGGCTCTCCTCGTCGGGATCCTGTGCGCGGTCATGGGCACGTTCGTGGTCCTCAAGGGCCTTGCCTTCATCGGCGATGCCGTCAGCCACGCCGCGTTCCCGGGGTTGGTCATCGCCTACATCGTGGGGGCGCCGCTGTACATCGGCGGAGCCATCGCGGCAGTTGCGACCGCCCTCGCGATCGGGGTGGTGGCGCGGCGCGGGAGGCTCCGCTTCGACACCGCGGTCGGCGTCCTGTTCGCCGGCACGTTCGCGTTCGGGGTGATGCTGTTCAGCACGATCAAGGGCTATGTCACCGATCTGCTCGGCTACCTCCTCGGCAACGTCCTCGGCATCGGGGTCGGCGATCTCATCCAGGTCGCGGTCCTCGGTGGGATCGTGCTCGTCATCGTCATCGCCATCCGCAAGGAGCTCCTGTTCGCGACGTTCGACCCACTCGGCGCGGCGGCCTCCGGGCTGCCCGTGGCCGGTCTCGAGTACCTCCTCCTGGCTCTGCTCGGGGTGACGATCGTGGTCAGCATCCAGGCCGTCGGGATCATCATGGTGGTCGCGATGCTCGTCACGCCGGCGGCCACCGCCCAGCTCCTCGTCGTCCGGTTCGGCTGGATGATGCTCGTCGCGGCCGGGCTGGCCGCCATCTCGGCCGTTGCCGGCCTGTACCTGAGCTTCTATCTGAACCTCGCCTCGGGCGCGTCGATCGTCCTCGTCGAGACGCTGTTCTTCGTACTCGCCCTGGTCCTCGGACCGAGGACCGGGCTGCTGTCGCGGCTGGCCCCGCAACCCATCGTCAGCGCGTCCTGACCACGGTGCGACCGCCGCGGCGGTCGTCGTTCAGTCCAGGCCGAGTTGTCGTGCCTCGGACCGGAGGCGATCGCGGTGATCGGGATGGGCGATGCCGATCAACGCCGCTGCTCGCTCGCGGAGGCTCCGTCCGAACAGGTTGGCCACCCCGTACTCGGTCACGACAGTCTGGACGTGGGCCCGCGTGGTGACGACGCCGGCGCCGGACGCCAGAACCGATGCGATCCTCGAGATCGTGTCGCCGCGCGCCGTCGCAGGGAGGGCGATGATCGCCTGCCCGTCCGGAGCGAGGGCAGCGCCGCGAACGAAGTCCATCTGGCCGCCGACCCCGCTGTAGATCCGCGAGCCGATCGAATCCGCCACGACCTGGCCCGTCAGATCGACCTCGATGGCGGAGTTGATCGCGGTCATCGACCTGAACGAGCGGATGATGTGGGTGTCGTTGGTGAAGTCGACCGAGCGCATCTCGATCATCGGGTTGTCGTCGACGAAGGCGTACAGGCGCCGCGTTCCCATCAGGAACGCCGTCACGATCCTGCCCCGGTTGCGTTCCTTGCGGGCCCCGGTCACGACGCCCGCCTCGACGAGGTCGACGACCGCGTCCGTGAACATCTCGGTGTGGATGCCGAGATCGCGATGATCGCGCAGGGCCTGGGCGGTGGCGGACGGGATCGCGCCGATCCCGAGCTGGACGGTCGCCCCATTCGGGACGAGGCCTGCCACGTGCTCGCCGATCCGGCGCTCGACGTCGCTGATTGGCGCGAGCGCGTGCTCGTACGGCGGGATGTCGACCTCGACCGCCAAGTCGATGTCATCGACGTGGATGAACGCGTCGCCGAGGGTTCGGGGCATCGCCCGGTTCAGCTGCACGATCACTGTCCGGGCGGCGCGAACCGCGGCGTGCATCGCCTCGACCGACACGCCGAGCGAGCAGAAACCGTGAGCGTCGGGCGGGCTGGCGTTGACGAGAACGGCATCGAGAGGGAGCTCACCGCGCTCGAACAAGCGCGGAACGTCGGACAGGAAGACCGGGACGTAGTCGGCTCGACCGTCCCCGATCGCGCCCCTGGCGTTGGGGCCGACGAACAGGGCCCGGTGCCGGAAGTGATCCGCCATCTCCGGCGCAAGGTCGGGCCTGGACCCTCGGTGTGGAGGTGGATCATGCCCACGTCGCGGAGGTCGTCCGCCGCGGCCCGAGCGACAAGTGCGTCAAGCAGGACCGACGGCGTCGCCGCCGCGCAATGGATGTAGACCTGCTGACCGCTCCGGAAGCCGGCCACGGCTTCAGCGGAAGAGACGATTCGCATCGTGTCGCCGGTTGCCGTCAGTCAGTCGGGGGAGGGGTGCCCGCGGCGGGCGTTGGCGGCGGGGTGTCAACGATCCGATCCGGCCGATGGGTCAACGCGACGTACGCCCGTTCGAACCCGATCGGGGAATCGGGCGACCCGAAGACGAAGAGCCGGTCGCGATCCACGATCTCGCGGATCGTGCGGAGCTCGAAGGCCGGGCTGCTCTCGGCCGAGCCGCGGTCGACGTTGTGGACCTCGTCCTGACCGTCAGCGGACGAATCCACGATCACCGCCTGGTCGGCGCCAATCCAGATCTCGGTCTCGCCGGCGGGATGGCGCTTGCCGCCTGTTCCTGGTGTCATGTGGTCAACCTCCACGACGATCATGCCCTGTCGCGGGGCGCGAGGGCAGGGTCGAAGGGCCGCGAGGTAGGGGCCAAACGGCCCGCCGGACCCGGCCCGCCGGACACGGCCTGATGGCGCCCCGATCGGACCCGAGAGGGCAACGCGCGGCTAGCTTCCGCGGCTGCTCTCACGCAGGTGGGCCATGTAGGCCGCCGCCTGGGCTCGTCGCTCGAGGTTGAGCTTGGCAAGGATCGAGCTGACGTAGTTCTTGACGGTCTTGTCCGACAGGAAAACGTCAACCGCGATCTCCTTGTTCGTCTTGCCTTCGGCCACGAGGAGCAGGATCTTCTGTTCCTGCGGCGTCAGCTGGGCGAGCTCGTCCGGTTGATCCGTCGCGCCGACCCGCCGGATGCGCTCGAGCACCCGGCCGGTGACCGCCGGATCGAGCAGGGACTCGCCGCGTCCCACGGCCTGGAGCGCGGCCACCAGGTCCCGGGCGCGCACCTGCTTGAGGAGATAGCCGCTGGCACCGGCGATGATCGCCGAGAGCACGGCGTCCTCGTCCGGGTAGCTCGTCAGCATGACGACCCGCGTGCCGGGCAGCTCCGCCCGGATCTCCCGGCAGGCCTCGATCCCCGAGCCGTCCGGCAACCGGACGTCCATGACGATGAGGTCGGGCCGGAACCGTCGCGCAGCCGCGATCGCCTCGGCGACGGTGCCCGCTTCGCCGACCACCCGGAACTCCTCGCGCCGGCCGAGCAGCGCGGCAAGACCCTGTCGAACGACCTCGTGGTCGTCAACGAGCAGGAGGGTCAGGGGCCGGTCCGGCGCACCTGTGGGATCAGACATCTCGACGGCTCACCTCGCTCGAAACCGGGACACGGACGATGACCCGGCTGCCCGCTCCCGGACGGGAGTCGATGGCCAGGCTGCCACCGATCTCGGAGGCTCGTTCGCGGGTATTGGCCAGGCCCTGGTGGCCAAGCTTGACCACGCCGCGCGGGTCGAAGCCGATCCCGTTGTCCTCAACCGTCAGCTCCAGGATGTCGCCGCTCTGACCGCCGTCCGAAGCTACAAGCTCCAGGCTCGCCCGGCTTGCCTTCGAGTGCCGGGCGATGTTGCTGAGCGACTCGGCGACGATCGCGAGGAGATGACCGGTGACCTCGGCGGACGGCTCCGGGATGACATCGGGCAGTCGCACCTCGAGGTCCACGATCATGTTGTGGCGGTACTCATCGGCGAGGGCCGCCAGCCCGACGCCGAGTGTCGCACCGGCCAGGAGCTCGGGCCGGAGACCGAAGATGAAGTTGCGGATGTCCCGGATCGAGAGATGGATCGCGTCGATCGCCCGTTCGACCCGCGCCGCGGCCTCCACGCGATCTTCGTCGATCAACTCTGCGACGTCCTCGAGCGAGAGGCCCACGGCGTACATGTTCTGGATGATTCCGTCGTGGAGGTCTTTCGAAATGCGCTCCCGCTCGTCGACCACCGCCAGCCGCTGGAGCTGTTCGTGGAGCCGCGCGTTCTCCATCGCGATGCCGGCGTGGAGGGCGAAGGTCTCGACAAGCGATCGGTCCTCCTCGCTGAACTCCTCGGCGCCGATCTTGTTGGTCAGGTAGAGCCTGCCGAGCGAAATGCCCTTGATCGTGATCGGCACGCCCAGGAAGCTCGTCATCGGCGGGTGGTGCGGCGGAAAGCCGAAGCGCCGCGGATCGACGTTCAGGTCAGGGATCCGGAACGTCCGGTTCTCATGGATGATCAGGCCCAGGAGTCCGTGGCCCTCGGGCAAGGCGCCGATCCGGCGGCGCGTTTCGTCGTCCAGCCCGCTCGTGATGAACTTCTCGATCCGGCCGTCGACATCGACGGTGCCCAGGGCCGCGTAGGCGGCACCGACGAGAGGTCGGAGTTCGTCGACGATGACCTGGAGGGCATCGTCAACCGACGTGAGGCCGGCGATCCCCCGGACGGCGGCATCGAATGCGGCCTGAAGCTCGCTCGGCCCGCGCGGTGCGACCACCTTTGCATCCAGCATCCACCTCGAGGATAGAGCACGGCTCTGATCGTGCAGCGGACGCGTCCATGACGAAGCCTGCCGGGCACGCAGAAACGGCGAGGGCTTCGGTGCCCTCGCCGTTTGGCGATCGGTGTTCCGGACGTGGAGCCCGGGTTGCTGCTGACTAGGTGTCGTTCTTCTCGACCTTGTTGACGAGAACCGATAGCGGTGTCTGGCCATCGAGCCCGGCGTGGGGACGCCGTCGATTGTAGGCGTCGACCCAGCCGGGCAAGGTCGCGAGGCGCTCCG
>JACCVQ010000086.1 GCA_013698095.1 Chloroflexota bacterium | reverse complement strand
GTGGGAACCAACCCGAAGCCGCCCTCTCCAGCGACATCGTTGGTCGCTGGCGGGCAGGCCCGTCGTCGGCCGAGCGCTTCGGGCTGGGGCGGAGTCCTCGGAGTAGTCGGAGGCCGGGAAAGCCGGTCACAGGGCGAAGGAGGACAGCGATCTCGCAGGTCTGGCGATTGCAGGGCAGGAGGTCGTCGGTGAACACCGGCGCGTCGTGGCCGACGCCGTCAGAGGCGGAGGCTCGGGTACTGCGGATGCAGGCCAAGCTGCACCGGTGGGCAACCGACGATCCAGTTCGTCGGTTCGCCGACCTCTTCAACCTCGTCGCTGACCCGGCGTTCCTGCTCGTTGCATGGCGCCGGGTGCGGGACAACCGAGGCGCACGTTCGGCAGGCATCGACGGCCAGACGGCCCACGCGATCGAAGCCGAACGCGGCGAGGAGGCGTTCCTCGTCGAGCTGCGGGCCGATCTCTCGGCCCGCACGTTCCGTCCGGTCCCAGTCCGTGAGCGGATGATCCCGAGGTCCGGTGGCAAGCGCCGCCGGCTGGGCATCCCGACCGTCCGGGACCGGGTGGTCCAAGCTGCGCTCAAGCTCGTGCTGGAGCCGATTTACGAGGCGGACTTCGCGCCGTGCTCGTATGGTTTCCGGCCCGGGCGACGGACCCAGGACGCGATCGCCGAGATCCACTACCTCACCAGCCGCTCCTATGAGTGGGTGGTGGACGCGGACATCTCGGCCTGCTTCGACGAGATCGACCACCGGGCTCTCATGGGCCGGGTGCGAGCTCGGATCGGAGACAGGCGCGTCTTGGCGCTCGTCGCGGCGTTCCTGCGAGCCGGCATCCTCGGTGAGGATGGTGTCGAGCGGGACACTGCCACCGGCACCCCGCAGGGCGGGATCCTCTCACCGCTGCTTGCCAACATCGCCCTCTCGGTCCTCGACGAGCACTTCGTCGCGGCTTGGGCGGCGATGGGGGCGCACTCGGGCGCTCGCCAACAGCGGCGGCTCCGGGGAATGGCCACGTACCGGCTCGTCCGCTATGCGGACGACTTCGTCGTGCTCGTGGCCGGCACCCGTGTCCACGCCGAGGCACTGCGCGTCGAGGTGGCGGCGGTGCTCGCGCCGATGGGCCTGCGCCTGTCGGACGAGAAGACGAGGATCGCCCACATCGACGAGGGCTTCGACTTCCTGGGCTTTCGCATCGTGCGGCAGCCCAAGCGAGGCACGGGTCAGCGGTTCGTCTACACCTACCCGGCCAAGGCCGCCCTCGCGACGGTCAAGGCCAAGGTGCGGGTGCTGACCCGAGGGGCGACGGACCAGTCGCTCAGCATCCTCCTGCACCGGTTGAACCCGGTGCTCCGAGGCTGGACCGCCTACTTCCGGCATGGGGTGTCGAAGGCGACCTTCAACTACCTCCGCGCCTTCGTCTGGCGCCGGGTGGTCTGCTGGCTCCGCCACAAGTCCCTCCGCGCCAACTGGAAGCAGCTTCGCCGGCGCTACCTTCCGAGGTGGTGGCCGACGGAGGGTGAGGTGAGCCTGTTCGACCCGAGCGCGGTGACGGTCAGCCGCTACCGCTATCGGGGCGTACGGATCCCCTCACCGTGGGCTGGGCCGACGGCAGGATCAACGGCACGCGCAACGGCATGAGGTCGTGGAGAGCCGGATGCGTGGCAACGCGCACGTCCGGTTCGGAGGGCGGGCCGGGGAGACGGAGCGGCCGAAAGGTCGCCACCGCGCCTCGGTCCGACCCTACTACGTCAAGACCCACGACGGAGCATCGGTCGTGAGTAAGGCCATCGTCATCGCCACCGGCGTGACCAAGAACGGCGATCCCGAGGTCCTGGGGCTGGCCGTCGGCGACAGCGAGGACGGCGCCTTCTGGACGGCCTTCCTGCGCAGCCTCCGGGCACGCGGCCTGGCCGGCGTGCGCCTGGTCATCAGCGACGCCCATGAGGGCCTCAAGGGCGCGATCGCGGCCGTCCTCCTGGGCTCGGCCTGGCAACGCTCATCGGTGCACAGTGAGGCGGGACCGTTGGTCCCCACCTCGCACCGAGCGGAGAGCGCCTTGGCAGCGGCGATCGGCTGAGATCCTCCGGCAGACCCGCGCCTCCGCTCGGGAGGCGAGCCCATACCGGCCCGAGGGAGATGTGCCTTGAGCACCGGACGATGAGCGTCCCGGGTGGGCTTCGTCGAGCGGCGAGACGAGGTGTCGCAGCACGGAGGGCAGCATCGTGGAGGTCTTCGTCGGGCTCGACTGGGGCGAGCAGCATCACCAGGTCCACGCGCTCGACGGCGGCGGGGCGACCCGGCTCTCACTCCGGGTGCCGCACGACCGATCCGGGCTGGAGCGCCTGCGGGCGGCGCTGGCGGCGCTCGGCGAGCCGGCTGCGGTCGGCGTTGCGATCGAACGGCGAGAGGGCTTGCTCGTCGATCACCTCCTCGCCTGGGGCCATCCGGTCTACCCGGTCAACCCGAAGGTCGCAGCTCGGGCCCGCGAGGGATACCGCGCTGCACCGGTGAAGAGCGACGCCCTCGACGCGTTCGCCCTGGCCGACCTGCTCCGTCGGCAGGCTGCGGCGTGGCGACCGTTCCGGCCGTCCAGCCCGACCCACGCCGAGCTCCAGGCGCTCGTCCGGGACCGGGAGCGGTTCGTCATCGAGCACCGTCGGCTGCAGCATCAGCTCCGGGCCGTCCTCGAGACCTACTACCCGGCCGCGACGAAGCTGTTCAGCGGCCTCGACCGGTCGATCACCTTCGCCTTCCTGCGTCGGTATCCGACACCGGCCGAGGCCGAGCGCCTGACCGCCCACCGCCTGGCTCGTTTCCTCGCCCGTCAGGGCTACTCGGGTCGGACGGCACCGGAGGTCCTCATTGAGCGGATCCGAGCTCACGCCGGCACACCCAACGTCGGCGTGGATGTCGCCCGTGCCCGGGCCATGCTCGCCCTGGTCGACTTCCTCGAGCAGGTCGGTCGCATCCTCGACGACTATGCGGCGGCGATCGCCGGCGTCCTCGAGCGTCATCCCGATGCCGCGTTGTTCGCGAGCTTCCCGGGCACTGGGCTCGTGACGACTGCCACGCTGCTTGCCGAGATCGGCGAGGACAGGACTCGGTTCCCGTCGCCCGGGAGCCTCTTGGCCGAGGCGGGGCTGGCCCCGGTCACGCGCCAGTCCGGCTCGTCCCGGCGGGTCGGCTTCCGCTACGCGGCCAACCACCATCTCCGGGCCATCTGGGGCCAGTGGATGCTGACTGTCATCCGGATCTCGCCCTGGACGCGCGAGGCCTACGACGCAGCACGAGCCCGTGGCCAGTCGCACAGCCGCGCGATCCGCTCGGTCGGCGCACGCTGGGGTCGGATCCTGTGGCGCTGCTGGCTGGACCGCCAGACCTACGATCCGGCCCTCGATCGGCGGGTGGCGATGGCCACCTGACGCCCGGGAGGTTGACAGAGGGAGTCTGCCGGGTGCATTTCCTGCGCAACGTCCTGGCGCGCATCCCGAAGGGCTCGGCCGAGATGGTCCTCGCGGCGATCCGGACCGTCTTCGCCCAGCCCGATGCCCAGGCGGTCAGTGAGCAGCTCGACGAGATCGTCAGCCGCCTCGAGCCGCGCTTCCCGGTCGTCGCCGCGATGCTCGCCGAGGCCAAGGCCGATGTGACCGCGTTCTGCGCCTTCCCGGTCAGCCACTGGAAGAAGATCTGGTCGACCAACCCGTTGGAGCGGGTCAACAAGGAGCTCCCTGTGTTGGACCGACGTGGTCGGGATCTTCCCCAACGATGCGGCCGTCACCCGGCTCGCCGGCGCCGTCCTGCTCGAGATCCACGATGAGTGGGCGATCGCCGAGCGGCGCTACCTATCGGAGGGCTCGATGGCGAGGCTTGACCAGGGGCCCGATGATGGATCGACCAAGGAGGTGGAGCGAGCGAAAGACCGTCCTGCTGGCGTCCTGACCGACGCTGCCGACACCATCGCTGAGGATCACGACGGATCGCTCATTTCCCACCACTCCGCGGGACACGGCCCACCAATGAGTTCGCCTGATTCTTTCGCGATCTCGGCAGTGCGCAAGACTCTCTACGGAGTGTTCGCCTGACACTCCCCAAAAACAGACGGCGCAGGGCGTCGGTCTGAGCACAGAGATCGGCTCGCGAGCCTGAGTCGGATCGCACTCTGGATCAGGCGCTCGCTCGACCTCAGCCATTCCGCTCCTTCGATCGGGATGCGGATATTTATGGCATCCGCACCTCCGACTCCTGTCGGGCGCGCAACCTCGTCGGCAGCGGCGGAGGGCAAGGCTACCTAGGCTGGGCCGTGTGCAGTCCGAGCGTCCGACGGACTACAGCCGGTCGACCGGGCTGAGCCGCCGCGCGGCGGCGAGGGCGCGCTCGGTCGCAGCGGATGCCGCGTAGCGCTGGAGCATCGCTCGGCTCCGCCAGCCGGCGATCCGCATGAGGTCCGTCTCCTGCATCCCGGAGCTGAGAGCCATGTGGGCATAGCTGTGGCGGAGCAGGTGGGGGTGGACACGGTCGCCGAGCCCGGCTGCCCGGCCGCGATCGCCGACGGTCTGCGCGATCCCCGAATCGGTCAGTCGACCCTTGAGGCCGAGCCACAACCAGGGCAGGTCAGCGGCGCCATGACCGTCCCGAAGGCGGAGGTAGCGGTCAAGCGCCTTGACCGTCTTCGTCCCGACCGACAGGAGCCGCTCGCGGCGGCCCTTGCCGGTGACCCGGACGAGACCCGCGTCGAGATCGACGTCGTTGGTGTCCGGTTCGCCAGGCGTCCAGCGGAGGTTCGCGACTTCGGCCCGCCGGGCGCCAGTGTCGATGAACAACCGGAGGATCGCCGCGTCGCGCCGACCCGCGAACGACCGGTCGGCGTCGACGATCCGCAGGAGCGCCCTGAGCTCGGGCTCGCGAAGGATCGCCGGCGGCTGTTCGGGGACCTTGGGCGGTCGCATCCGCGTCATCGGCGAGGCTTCGATCAGCTCATCCTCGGTCGCCCAGCGGAAGAACGCCTGGAGCCCGGCGAAGCGATTGTGGGCCGTCGCCGCCGAGTGGCGCGCCAGGAGATCCTCGATGAACGCCTCGACGTCCTCGCGGCGGAGCCCTTCGAGGGTCGCCGGGCGACTGGTCGCGGCAAGGAAGCGGGCCAGCTGGCCGGTGGCCTCAAGGTACGTCCCAACGGTCTTCGGACTCAGGTTGGCGGCCCGGAGGTGGCGGGCGAACGAGGCGATGTCGCGCGCGAGGGCGCCTACGCTATCATGCGGGGCGCCGGTCAGGGTATCGGCCACAGGTGATAACTCGTTGGAGACTCGACGTGAATCCTGTCACAGTTATAGTCTGTGCGAGCGTAGTGGTCAAGACCAATGTGCAGTAAGACGCTCTGACCGAGCACGAAACCGTGGGGCTATAGCTCAGCTGGGAGAGCGTCTGAATGGCATTCAGAAGGTCAGGGGTTCGAGCCCCCTTAGCTCCACCACAGTTTCGCCGACGACCCCCTGCAGCGGCGGGGGGTTTCTCATCTCCCGAGCGGAGCAGAGCGTGACCGTCCAGACCGAGCGTCCCCGTCTCGAGCGTTACGACCCGGCGTCGATCGAGCCGCGCTGGCAGCGGACCTGGGACAAGGCCGGCCTGTATCGGACGGACCTCCACGACAAAGACCGGCCGCGGTTCTACCTGCTGACGATGTACCCCTACCCGTCCGGGGACATCCACATCGGCCACTGGTACATCATCACGCCAACTGACGCGATCGCCCGATTCCATCGAATGCACGGCGAGAACGTGTTCCTGCCGATCGGCTTCGACGCCTTTGGGCTACCGGCCGAGAACGCCGCGATCAAGAACAACATCAACCCGCGCGACTGGACGATGTCGAACATCGACAACATGCGCCGGCAGCTGCGGACGATGGGCGCGACGTTCGACTGGGAGGCCGAGGTCGTCACCGCCGACCCCGGCTACTACCGCTGGAACCAGTGGTTCTTCCTCCAGTTCCTGAAGGCCGGCCTGGCGTATCGCCAGACATCGCCGGTCGACTGGTGCCCCAACGACGGGACGCTCGCCCGGGAGCAGGTCGAAGGCGCGGATCGTCATTGCTGGCGCTGCGGCGCGAAGGTCGAGAAGCGCGACCTCGCCCAGTGGTACCTGAAGGTCACCAGGTACGCCGACGAGCTCCTCGACTTCAGCGGACTCATCTGGCCGGAGCCGATCAAGGCCCAGCAGACGAACTGGATCGGGCGGAGCGAAGGCGGCGAGATCGTCTTCGAAACCGCTTCGTCCGAGCACCACGCGGGCGGCGCCGAACTGCGGGTGTTCACGACCCGCCCGGACACGCTGTTCGGGGCGACGTTCATGGTCCTCGCCCCCGAGCATCCGCTGGTGGCCGAGCTGACCGCGCCCGACCGCAAGGCCGAGGTCGACGCGTACGTCGCCCAGGCAGCCATCCGGACCGAGATCGACCGTCTGTCGACCGATCGCGACAAGACCGGGGTCGCCCTCGGGGCCGACGCGATCAACCCGGTGAACGGCGAGCGCATCCCGATCTTTGTCGCGGACTACGTCCTGGGCGGCTACGGGACCGGCGCGATCATGGCCGTCCCGGCCCACGACGAGCGCGACTACGCGTTTGCGGAGAAGTACGGCCTGCCGATCCGGCGAGTCGTCGCAGCTCCTGGCGACGAGGAGCGCGAGCTCGAAAGCGCCTACCTCGCCCACGCGGCCGGCGAGCGCCTGGTCAACAGCGGGTCGTACACGGGGCTGGGCGCAGGCGAGGGTGGCGCGGCGATCGTGGGCGCCCTCGAGGCGCAGGGCAAGGGCAGGACCGCCGTCACCTACCGCCTGCGCGACTGGTTGATCAGCCGCCAGCGCTACTGGGGCACGCCGATCCCGGTCATCTACTGCGAGCGTGACGGCATCGTCCCGGTCCCGGACGAGGACCTCCCGGTCCGCCTGCCCGACACCGTCGACTACCGCGGCAGCGGCGAGAACCCGCTCGCCCGCGACGAGACCTTCCTGAACGTGAGCTGTCCCCAGTGCGGCGGCCCCGCCAGGCGCGAGACCGACACGATGGACACCTTCATCGACTCGTCCTGGTACTGGTATCGCTACCTGTCGCCCGAGAAGGCCGGGAGCCCGATCGATCGCGCCCTCGTCGACACGTGGACCCCGGTCGATCAGTACACCGGCGGCGCGGAGCACGCGGTGATGCACCTGCTGTACGCCCGCGAGTGGACGAAGATGATGCGCGACGTTGGGCTCGTGGACCAGGACGAGCCGTTCAAGCGCCTGTTCAACCAGGGCCAGATCCTGGGCCTCGACGGCGAGCGGATGTCGAAGTCGCGCGGCAACACGGTCGACCCGGACGATCTCGTCGCCCGATACGGCGCGGACACCGTCCGGCTGTTCCTGATGTTCATGGGCCCGTGGGACCAGGGCGGGCCGTGGAGCCCCACCGGGATCGGCGGCGTCCACCGCTTCCTGAACCGGGTCTGGACGATCGTGCTCGATGCCAGCGGTCGCGAGCCCGGCGATCCCGAGAGCGGCACGCTACCGGCAGGGGTCGACGAGGCCGCCGCCCGGCTCCAGCTCCGGCAGGCGGCTCATCGGACACTGAAGGGCGTGACCGCCGACTACGAGGCCTTCCACTTCAACACCATGATCGCGAAGCTGATGGAGCTGGCGAACGTGCTGATGCGCTTTCGCGGGAGTTCGGTCGCGGGCTCACCGGAGTGGGACGAGGCCGTTCGCCTGTCGCTTCTGATGCTGGCTCCGGCCGCGCCGCACATCACCGAGGAGCTCTGGTCACGCCGTCAGTCGGCGGCGGGAGCCGCGCCGTCGTCGATCCACACCGAGACGTGGCCCGCGGTCGACGAGGCAGCAACCGTTGAGGCGACTCGCGAGGTCCCGGTCCAGGTCAACGGCAAGGTCCGCGACCGGATCGTGGTCGCGTCCGACGTCAGCGCCGAGGATCTCGAACGGGCGGCGCTCGCGAGCGAAAAGGTCCAGGCGCTGCTCGCCGGGCGCGTGCCGTTGAAGGTCATTCAGGCGGGTGGCGGGCGGCTCGTGAACATCGTCGTCCTCGACGCCGGCTGATCGATGTCCCCGGGCGGCGCCGCTGAAACGAACATCGAGGTCGAGGTCGATCGCCTCCTCGGCGACATCCCGCCGGAGATCCAGGCGATCTGCCGCGCCCTCCGTGCGACGATCCGGTCCGAGGTCCCCAAGGCAGTCGAGCAGGTCGATTTCGGCAACCGCTTGATTGCCTTCGGCCGGTCGATGAAGATGGCCGGTCTGCTGTTCGCAATCATCCCCCACGGGTCGTGGGTCAACCTCCAGCTCGCCGACGGCGTCGATCTGGCGGACCCTGATGGGCTGATCGAGGGAACCGGCAAACGGATCCGCCACGTGAAGGTCCGCTCCATCGAGGAGGCGTCGTCCGCTCCCCTCCTCGCGATCGTTCGCGCCCAGCTGGCCATGCGACCGTGACCGACGGGATCGCGGCCGTCTCGTGGGGCGAGGGCCGGATCGACCGATTCTGGATCGGGCCCGATGGCGACCTGCTCCACGCCGCGTTCGACGGCGGCAGGTGGCTCGAGACCGAGTCCCTCGGCGGGACGCCGGCGTCGACCCCGGGAGTAACCGCCTGGGCCGAGGACCAGCTCCAGGTGTTCGCGGTCTTCCCCGATGGCGAGCTCTGGAACCGCTACTGGGACGGGACCAGCTGGCATCCGTGGGAGTCGCTCGCGGGGGTGCTCGATCCCGCGGGCGGCGCCGCCGCCTCGTCATGGTCGGCCGATCGAATCGACGTCTGGGCGGCAGGCCGCGACGGGCGGACCTGGCATCGCTGGTGGGACGGCCGGAGCTGGGTTCCCTGGGAGCAGCTCGAGGACTAGGTGTCGTTCTTCTCGACCTTGTTGACGAGAACCGATAGCGGTGTCTGGCCATCGAGCCCGGCGTGGGGACGCCGTCGATTGTAGGCGTCGACCCAGCCGGGCAAGGTCGCGAGGCGCTCCG
>JACCVQ010000079.1 GCA_013698095.1 Chloroflexota bacterium | reverse complement strand
ACCCACAGCGAGCCGGCGAAGTGGGTGCTGTCTACGGTGAGGCTCGATACCGCGCGGGGGGCGGGAAGGTGCAGTGCCGCCCGGCGCGCCTGCACGACGGCGGGGTCGTCGAACAGGGGCAGGTGCTAGCCCGAGTTTCCGACGATCTTGCCTTTTGAGGGCTTGATCATCCGAGTCGCGGGCCATTTTCGCAGTTCGACGGGTGTGTCGGTGGTTGACCAGATCTACGATTGAGCGTATGACCTAATCGCATGGGGAGCCTGTATCCGAAGAAGATCGACGGGAAGACGTACTGGTATCTGCGGGAGATGGCCAGGGTGGATGGCAAACCCAAGATGGTCTCCGAGCGGTATCTGGGGACGGCGGCCGATGTCGCCGCGGCGGTGGCGGGCAGGGACGCGGCCGCCATGCCGGAGCGAACCCGACACCTGGCGTTCGGGGACGTGGCCGCGGTGTGGGGGACACTGCGGCGTCTGGACGTGATCGGCATCGTGGACGAGGTGGCCGGTGGGAAGGCGCCGGGTGTCCCGGTCAGTGTCGGCACCTACCTGGCGCTGGCCGCCCTTAACCGGGTCGTCGCCCCCTGTTCGAAAGCGGCGTTCGCCGACTGGTGGAAAACCACTGCGGCCGATCGGTTCACCAAGATCGCGGCGGGTGCGCTGGATCATCGCCGGTTCTGGGACGCGATGCACGCGGTCACCCTGACTCAGCTCGCCGAGATCGAGCAGCGGATCGCTCTGGCCGTGATCGAACGGTTCGGGCTCGACATCTCCGCGCTGGCGCTGGACATGACCAACTTCGCCACCTACATCGACTCCACCAACGACAAGGCGCCCATCGCCCAGCGGGGCAAGGCCAAACAGAAGAGATCCGACCTGCGGATCGTCGGGCTCGGTCTGGTCGTCACCCGCGACGGTGGGGTGCCGCTGGTCTCCCACACCTACGCGGGCAACCGACCTGACGTCACCCAATTCACGCACATGATCGACCTACTGGTGGCCAGGCACGCCGCACTGGCCCAGGGTGCCGGTGCTCCCGCGGCCACCGAGTTGACGGTGGTCTTCGACGCCGGGCAGAACTCGACCGCCAACTTCACCCATCTGGCCCGATCGGGGCTGGCGTTCGTCGGCTCGGTGCCGCCGTCGGACTGCCCCGACCTGCTGGCCCGGCCCGCCCGCGACCGGCGCATCGTCGATGCCGACCGGTTCGCCGGGCTGACCGCCTTCCAGACTCGCCGCGAGGTCTACGGCCAGCAGCGGCGGACCGTCCTGACCCACTCACCCACCCTGCACCACGCCCAGTCCCGCGGTTTCGATCAGACCCTGGCCAAGGCCGAGGCCACCCTGACCGAACTGGCCGACACCCTGGCCCGGGGCAAGACCCGCCGCCCCCGGGAGCAGGTCATCACCGAGATCAACAAGATCCTCACCGATACCTGGGCAGCCCGCGTGGTGTCC
Organism: Chloroflexota bacterium; assembly: GCA_013698095.1. Lineage (GTDB taxonomy): Bacteria > Chloroflexota > Limnocylindria > Limnocylindrales > CSP1-4 > CF-46. Next base: position 709 of record JACCVQ010000079.1, on the reverse strand, counting down.
TTCGAACTGACCGGGGACACCCCAGCCGCCCACCGACTCACCTGGACCATCGACACCCAGGCCCGCAAAGACCTCGAAGAACAGATGTTCGGCAAACGCGTGCTGATCACCGACCGGGACGCCTGGCCGATCGCGGAGGTGGTGACCGCCTACCGCTCCCAGTCCGAGGCCGAATTCTCCTTCCGGCAAATGAAAGACCCCCACGTGGTCTCCTTCAGCCCGATGCACCACTGGACCGACCACAACATCCGCGTGCACGCCTTCACCTGCGTACTCGCCCTCCAGATCGCCCACCTCATGCGCCGCCACGCCACCCAGCACGGCCTGCACCTCTCCGTCCGCGAGCTACTCGACACCCTCGCCGGCATCGAAGAAACCGTGCTGATCTACCCCTCCACCGGCGGCCGCCCCAAAGCCCGCCGCATGCTCACCGAGACCACCCCCACCCAGAACCAACTCGCCGAGATCTTCGACCTGCCCCGGTGGGCGCCCCCGACTTAGGTCATACACGCCAGACACCCCTCAACCCCATCACCACCAGCGCAAACACTAGACTCGATCATGAAAATTCGGAAACTCCGGCTAGGCCGACCGCGCTACGCCAGGACAGCGTCCAGCCGGCGAGCATGGCCACCACGGACGCGACCAGCGCCGCCAGCGCCCACCCGGTGGCCTGTTCGATCTGACCGATGCCGATGACCAGCGCATC
>JACCVQ010000069.1 GCA_013698095.1 Chloroflexota bacterium | reverse complement strand
GGCATGGTGCCTCGGACGATCCACCCGTTCGAGGAGCCACCTGCCGGTGCCACGCCCCCGTTCCGCCATGCGCAAGATCCGCGAGGTCCTCCGCCTCAGCCTGGCCGACGGCCTGAGCCGCCGCCAGATCGGGCTGGCCACGGGACTGCCCTACACCACCGTCGCCGACCACCTCGCCCGGGCCCGCGCCGCGGGTCTGGGCTGGCCGCTCCCGGACGACCTCGACGACGCCGCACTCGAGGCTCGGCTGTTCAGCTCGGCGGCGCTGCCGCCGGGTCCAGTTCGGCCACTGCCCGACTGGGCCGATGTTCACCGCGAGCTGCGCCGCAAGGGGGTGACCCTCCAGCTGCTGTGGTTCGAGTACAAGGAGCGCCACCCCGACGGCTACCAGTACACCCAGTTCGTCGAGCGCTACCGGCGCTGGGCTCGGCAGCTCGACGTCGTCATGCGCCACGAGCACCGGGCCGGCGAGAAGCTGTTCGTCGACTACCCGGGCCAGACGCTCCCGATCACCGATCCCGAGACCGGGCAGATCAGCCCGGCCCAGCTCTTTGTCGCCGTCCTCGGCGCGTCGAGCTACACGTACGCCACCGCGACCGCCAGCCAGGCCCTGCCGGACTGGATCGGAGCGCACGTCGGGGCCTTCGAGTTCTTCGGCGGTGTGCCGGCGATCGTCGTCCCGGACAACCTCCGCTCGGGCGTCACCCGGGCCGACCGCTACGAGCCCGAGATCAACCGGACGTACGCCGAGCTCGCCACCCACTACGGCTGTGCCGTCATCCCGGCCCGCCCCTACAAGCCACGCGACAAGGCCAAGGTCGAAGCCGGCGTCCTCGTCGCCGAGCGCTGGATCCTGGCCGCCCTCCGGGACCGGACGTTCTTCTCCCTGGCCGAGGCGAACGCTGCGATCCGGGAGCGCCTGGCGTGGCTCAACGAACGCCCGTTCAAGAAGCTCCCGGGGTCTCGGGCGAGCCACTTTGCGGAGCTCGACCGGGCGGCCCTCCGGCCGCTGCCGGTGCGGCGCTTCGAGTACGCGACCTGGAAGCAGGCGACGGTCAACATCGACTACCACGTGGAAGTCGACCGGCACTGGTACAGCGTCCCGTATCAGCTCGTCGGTCAAAAGGCTGACGTTCGCCTGGCCGCGACGACGGTTGAGATCTTCGTCCGCGGCCGGCGGGTGGCGAGCCATCTCCGGAGCACCAGGCCCGGGCGGCACACGACCGAGCCCGACCACATGCCCGAGTCCCATCGCCGCCATCTCGAATGGAGCCCGGGCCGCATCGTCCGCTGGGCCGAGGGGACCGGGCCGGCGACCGGCGCGCTGGTGGCGGCGATCCTCGCCAGCCGGCCGCACCCCGAGCAGGGCTATCGGTCGTGCCTCGGCATCCTCCGTCTCGGCCGCCGCTACGGCCCCGAGCGCCTGGAGGCCGCGGCCGCCCGCGCGCTCGCCATCGGCGCCCGCAGCTATCGGAGCGTCGAGTCGATCCTGCGCACCGGCCTCGACCGCCAGCCCCTCCCCGACGCCGCCCCGGCCGCCCCGGCCCGCCGCCACGCGAACGTCCGCGGCGGCACGTACTACGAGTGACGAAGGAGAACTGGGATGCTCACGACCCCGACCCTCGACAAGCTCCACGCCCTCAACCTCGGCGGGATGGCCCGCGCGTTCGTCGATCAACTGGAGCGCGCCGACTACGCCGCGCTCAGCTTCGAGGAGCGCCTCGGGCTCTTGGTCGACCGCGAGGTCCAGGACCGCGACAACCGGCGCCTCGAGCGGAACCTCAAAGCGGCGAGGCTGCGGACGAGCGCGTCGATCGAGGACCTCGACTTCCACCTGCCCCGCGGGCTCGACCGCTCGCTCATCCGGGAGCTCGCCACCGGTGGCTGGGTGACCGCCCACCGAACCGTCCTCATCGTCGGCCCGACCGGCGTCGGCAAGACGTTCGTCGCCTGCGCCCTCGCCCACGCCGCCCTGCGGCACGATCACCGGGCCCTCTACCTGCGCGTCCCGCGCCTGCTCGACGAACTCGTCCTCGCCCGCGCCGACGGCCGCCTGCCGCGGCTCATGGCGGCGTGGGCCAGGCTCGACGTCCTCATCCTCGACGACTTCGGGCTCCAGCCGCTCACGGCGGCCCAGGCGGCCGATCTCCTCGAGGTCATCGAGGACCGCACCGGGCGGCGCTCGACGATCGTCACCAGCCAGCTCCCGGTCGGCCACTGGCACGAGGCAATGGGCGAGCCGACGCTCGCCGACGCGATCCTCGACCGGCTCGTCCACAACGCCTACCGGATCGAGCTCCGCGGCGACTCGCTCCGTCGGCGCGACCTCCCGGCCGGGGGCACCGACAGCTCCGTCCCATCCGCCGTCGAGGACCAATCCGCGACGACCGCTCAGGACGGCCGCTGATGACGTCGGAACGGGCCCCGACATCCGCTGTCGGCGCCACCGCCGGCCGGTCCGGCCGTCATGTCAGACTAGCCGCAGCACATCGAGAGGAGGTGATCGTCAGGGAGTGACCCGAGCCCGCGCGTCGGCCGCTTCGCGGCCTCCGACCGTGGGTGATCGAAAACTCCGGACTGACTGATCGCTTTCACCGGAATACGCACGTACCTGGGAAACAGCCTCGGAACGGCGTTTCTCACGATTGCCTTCACCCTGCTGTTGACGGTCCCTGCGGCCTACGCCCTCTCGCGCTTTCCGATCCGTGGCAAGGAGGTCTTCTTCCTCTTCCTGCTGCTCGCCCTGATCATCCCGTACCAGGCGCTGCTCACCCCGATCTTCCTGTTCTTCGCGAAGGTGAAGCTAACGAACTCGATCATCGGGCTGGCGATCCTGCACACGTCGATCCAGCTGCCGTTCAGCCTGTACGTCCTGCGCAACAACTTCGCCGCGGTCCCGCGCGAGCTCGAAGAGGCGGCGGTCATGGACGGGGCGGGCACGTTCCAGGTACTCGTCCGGATCTTCGTCCCGGCCGTCATGCCGGGGATCATCACCGTCGCCCTGTTCGCCTTCATCACGTCGTGGAACGAGTTGCTCGGAGCGCTCGTGATGATGAACAAGAGCTCGACCTTCACGCTGCCGCTCGTCCTCGCCACCGCGCGGACGGAGACGTCACTCGGTGGCACGGACTGGGGGATGCTTCAGGCCGGCGTCACGATCTCCGTTGTGCCCTGCATCCTTGTGTACCTGTTGCTCCAGCGCTACTTCGTGTCAGGCCTGCTCAGCGGAGCCGTGAAATGACCGGCCGACGCGGTGGGACCCGTGGCTCGGCCGTGCTGCCGAGGAATCTTCAGTGAGGGACGACACCATCGTGAGCGGTCTCCAGCGTCTCGAAGCGTGGCTCGTCACGGGCAGCCAGCACCTCTACGGCGCCGAGGTGCTCGGGCTGGTCGACGAGCATGCCCGCGACATCGCGACGAGCCTCGATGTCTCGCCCGACGTCCCGGTCAGGATCGTCGCCAAGCCGGTCGTCCCGACCGCCGAGGCCATCGCCACGGTCCTCCGCGAGGCGGACGCCGCACCGGAGTGCGTCGGGGTCATCGCCTGGATGCACACGTTCTCGCCGGCCAAGATGTGGATCGCGGGTCTGTCCAGCCTGCGCAAGCCGCTCGTCCACCTCCACACCCAGTTCAACCGCGATCTCCCCTGGGGCGAGATCGACATGGACTTCATGAACCTGAACCAGTCCGCCCACGGCGATCGTGAGTTCGGGTTCCTCGCGACGCGCCTGCGGGTCGGCCGCAAGACGATCGCCGGCCACTGGCGGGATCCGGAGGTCGCCCGCCGGCTCGGATGGTGGACGCGGGCTGCCGCCGGCTGGCACGAGGCGCACCGCCTCCGGATCGCCCGCTTCGGCGACAACATGCGCCAGGTTGCCGTGACGGAGGGCGACAAGGTCGAGGCCCAGGCCCGGTTCGGGTTCGCGGTCAACGGCTACGGCGTCAACGAGCTGACGGCGCGGATCGATTCGGTCCCCGTCGCCGACGTCGCCCGTCTCGTCGACGCGTACCGCGACGCCTACACGGTCGCGGCCGAGCTGGAGCCGGGCGGCGATCGCCATGACGAGCTCCGGACGGCAGCCGCCATCGAGCTCGGCCTGCGGGGCTTTCTCGACGACGGCGGCTTCGGGGCGTTCACGGACACGTTCGAGGATCTCGGCAGCCTGACCCAGCTGCCCGGGATCGGCGTCCAGCGCCTGATGGCCGACGGCTACGGGTTCGGCGCCGAGGGCGACTGGAAGGCTGCGGCCCTCGTCCGGATCCTCAAGGTCATGGCCGACGGGCTGCCCGGCGGGACGTCGTTCATGGAGGACTACACCTACCACCTCGGCGACCCCGTGCCCGAGGTCCTCGGCGCGCACATGCTCGAGGTGTGTCCGTCGCTGACGAGCGGCCGACCGTCGTGCGAGATCCACCCGCTGTCGATCGGTGGCCGCGGCGATCCGGTGCGCCTCGTGTTCGATGCGTCGCCGGGCCCCGCCATCGTCGTCGGACTGGCCGACCTGGGGGACCGCTTCCGCCTCGTCGCGAGCGCCGTGGACCTCGTCGAGCCGGATGCTCCGCTGCCGCAGCTGCCCGTCGCCCGGGCTGTCTGGCGCCCACGGCCTGACCTCGCCACGGCCGCCGAGGCATGGCTGACCGCGGGCGGTCCGCACCACACGGCCCTGACCTCGGCCCTCGGCATCGAGCCGCTCGAGGACTTCGCCCGGATCGCGGACGTCGAACTCGTGTCGACTGACGAGACGACGACGCGGGCCGGCTTCGAGCGCGAGCTGCGCTGGAACGCGCCGTACTACTACCTGGCCCGCCGTCCGTGACCGTGACGACGCGCCAGGGCGCCGCCGGCCCGGTCCGGCCGACAACCACGGCCGCGGCTCGGCTGACGCCGCTCGATGCCTCCGCGGTCACGCTCGGCGGCGGCTTCTGGGGCGACCGCGTCCAGACGAACCGCGACGTCACGATCCCTCACGGCTTCGCCCAGCTCGAACGAGTCGGCACGCTCGGGAACTTCCGGCTCGCGGCCGGGACGCCGGGTGAGTACCAGGCACTCGGCACATCCATCGGCCAGGTCTTCCCGTTCCTCGACTCGGACCTCTACAAGTGGCTCGAGGCCGTCGGCTGGGAGCTCGGTCGGGCGCCCGATCCGGAGCTGGCCGGCGCCGCCGACCGAGCCATCGCCGACGTCGCCGCCGCGCAGCGGGCGGACGGCTATCTGAACACATTCGTCCAGGTGGTCGGCGGCGGGAGGGCGTACCGCGACCTGGAGTGGGGCCACGAGCTGTACTGCTACGGCCACCTCATCCAGGCGGCCGTGGCGTGGCACCGCGCCCTCGACGACGACCGCCTCCTCGAAATTGCCTGGCGGACGGTCGACTCGATCGAGGCGGCGCTCGGCGCGGGGCCGCAGGCGCGGGCCGGCGTCGACGGCCATCCCGAGATCGAGACGGCTCTCGTCGAGATGTACCGCGTGACGGGCGAGCGACGCCTGCTCGACCTGGCGCAGGAGTTCGTCGAGCGGCGCGGGCGAGGGCTCCTCGCTGAGGGCCGGTTCGGCGCCGCCTACTGGCAGGATCACGCACCGGTCCGCTCCGCGCCGGAGGTCGCCGGGCACGCCGTCCGCCAGATGTATCTCGACGCGGGCGCCGTCGACGTTGCGGTCGAGACCGGCGACGACGAGCTCCTCGGCGCCGTCCGACGGCGTTGGCGCGACATGATCGCGAGCCGGATGTCATTGACCGGCGGGATCGGCAGCCGCCACACCGACGAGGCGTTCGGCGACCCGTACGAGCTGTCGCCGGACCAGGTCTACAACGAGACCTGCGCGGCGATCTCGAGCGTCATGCTGTCGTGGCGCCTGCTCCTCGCGACGGGCGATCCCGATGCGGCCGACCACATCGAACGGACGATCTTCAACGCTGTCCTGCCGGGGCTCGCTCTCGACGGGACGCGCTTCTTCTACGTGAACCCGCTCCAGCGGCGGACGCATCGCGCCGTCGCGCCGGGCGGTCCGGGGGAAGGCGGCGGAGGCGAGCGTGCCCCGTGGTTCGCCTGCGCCTGCTGCCCGCCGAACCTGATGCGGACGCTCAGCTCCTGGGAGGGCTACCTCGCGACGACCGATTCGACCGGGATCCAGATCCAGCAGTACGCCTCGGCCGAGCTGTCCACCGACCTCCCGGGCGGCGGTCGCGCGACGCTCCGGGTCGAGACCGACTATCCATGGAGCGGCCGGGTCGCCGTGACGATCGTCGAGACGGCCGACGAGCCGTGGACCCTCGGCCTGCGGGTGCCAAGCTGGTGCCGCTCGGCGACACTGGTCGACGGCAGCGAGACGATCGAGCTCGAGGCAGGCGTCCGGATCGCGAAGCGGCGTCGGTCGTGGCACGCCGGCGATGTCGTCGTGCTCGATCTGGCGATGCCGGTCCGGATCACAACCCCGGATCCGCGTGTCGACGCGGTCCGCGGTACGCTCGCGATCGAGCGCGGCCCGCTCGTGTACGCCATCGAGACCGCCGACCTGCCGGCCGGGGTCGAGCTGGAGGAAATCGAGATCGAGCCCGACGTCCGACCGGAGCCGATTCCGCGCGACGACGTCGCTCCGGGGCTGGTCGGGCTGCGCCTCCCGGCCTTCCGCCGCCGCTTCGCGAGCGCGTCCGGCACGGCGGGCGACCGGGCGATCACGGACGAGCCGATCGAAGTCGGCGCCGTCCCGTACTTCGCCTGGGGCAATCGGTCGGTCGAAGCGATGCGCGTCTGGATCCCGCGCCGCGGGAATTGACGGCTCGCCTGTGCGAGTCCCGGTCGCGGACGCCCGGAGAAACCTCAGGGTCAGGCCGGGACTGCAGCCCCTTCGACCATCGGCCGGACGTCCTGGATCAGCCGCGTCATCGTCTCTTCGTCGTACGGCGCCGCGACCTCGGCGATGAACGTGTGGAAGCCGACATCCCGGTAGGTGTGGATGATCTCGGCGATCTGCTCCGGCGTGCCAGTCCAGAACGAGACGTCGCCCTCGACCCGTGACAGTGGCGTCCGATTGTGCTCCAGCGTCTGGAGGCGGACCCGCTCCGCTTCCTCGGATGTGTCGCGGATCGTGACCTTGCAGCCGAGCGTCCGCTCGATCTGGGTCTCGTCGCGGCCGACGTCGTCGCAGTGGGCCTTGAGGATGTCGTTCTTGCGGGCGACCGTTTCGGGCGTCCCGAAGACGTTCCAGATGTCGGCGTGCTGGGCGACGATTCGGAGCGTCTTCTTTTCGCCGCCGCCGCCGATGACGATCGGGAGGTGCTGCTGGAGCGGGAGGGGCTGGATCCTGAGGTGGTCGAACGCGTAGCGACCGCCCGGCTCGCTCGTGACCTCGCCGCCGTCGAGCAGGGTCCGGATCGCCGGGACGGCCTCGGCCAGCCAGTCGAGTCGCTGCCCGAACCCGGATCCGAACTCGATGCCGAAGGCCTTGTGCTCGCCCTCGAACCACGCGCCGCCGATGCCGAGCATCGCCCGTCCGCCGCTGATGTGGTCGATCGTCACGACGCACTTCGCCGCCAGGCCCGGATTCCGGAACGGGTTGGCCCCGACGAACAACCCGAGCTTCACCCGCTCCGTGGCCATCGCCAGGGCCGCCAGGGCGGTGTAGCCCTCGAAGATGTCCTGGAGCGGGTCGCCGAAGATCGCGTGAATGTGGTCCCACGTCCAGAGATGGTCGTACCCGAGCTCGTCCGCTCGGCGAGCGGCCGCGAGGAACGCCGGCCAGTCGCTGGCCTGGCTCCAGAGGTTGATCCCGAGCGACACGTCAGACATCGGTGGTGATCCCTTTCGGTCGGGCCGTCGACCGTCGCGTCACGAGCGACGGCACGAAGCGGGTGATTCGGGGCTCGCGCGAGGCCGCGGGGTCACGAGCGAGCTCGATGGCGAGGCGGACGCCCTCCAAGACGATCTCGGCGATCGGCATCCGGATCGTCGTCAGGGCAGGCACGGTGTAGGCGGCGATCAGGATGTCGTCGAAGCCGACGACGGACAGGTCGTCGGGAACCTTCCGTCCGAGCGCGTCGGCGGCATGCAGCACGCCGACAGCGACGAGGTCGGTCGTTGCCACGACCGCGGTCGGCGGGACGGGCAGGTCCAGAAGCGCCCGGATCGCCGCCTCGCCGCCGGCCGACGTGCGCGGGACCTCCCGGATGTACCCGTCGGGGATCTGCCCGAAGCGCTCCTGCATGATGGCGACGAACGCATCGTGGCGATGGAGGTTACCGCCCGGAAGCTCCGCGCTGACGAGGGCGATCCGGCTGTGGCCGAGCCCGATGAGGTGTTCGAGCCCGATGAGGATGCCGGCTCGTTCGTCGACGTCCACGCTGGGAAACTCGAGCGGGCTGGACCCCTGCCAGAGGGCCACCACAGGGACGATCGAGCCGCGCAGGTCGCCGAGCAGCCGGGGTTGGTCCTGCATGTCGCCCACAAGGAGGACCGCGTCCGTGTGGCGTGTCTCGAGCACGGTCGTCAGCGCGATCGACTCGTCGAGCCGGCCATGCGCATGGCCGAGGACGATGTTGTACCCGCGAGCCATTGCCTCGACCGCCAGGGCCTCGATGGCGTCGGCGAAGAACGGGTCGCTGAAGTCGCGGACGACCGCGCCGAGGAGCATCGTCGAGGCGCCGCGGAGTCCGCGGGCGAGCGGGTTGGGTCGGTAGCCGAGCGTGCGTGCCGCCAGCATCACTCGCTCCCGGGTCTCCGCGGCGATCGGGACCCTGGTTGGCGCGTCGTTGAGGACCCGTGAAACCGTGCTCTGCGAAACGTTCGCCGCGGTCGCGATGTCGCGCATCGTCGGGAGCGCCGAGGGATCTCGCTCGGCCGCCGGCCTCGCCCGGCGTGTCGCCGTGCGTCGCCCGGGTGCCCGGCCGCGCCGCCGTCCGATCGTCGGCGCAGGGTCGCGATCGTCAGGGACTGTCACGACCGGATCCTAGCAGATCGATTGCGGTCATACGATTTCACAGGTGAGGTCGCGCCGCTCGGGCACGACCAGAGCGATCACGATTTTCGTGCCGCGACGCTCGACGAGCGCGGCGAACGCGGCCTCCACGTCGTCGAGCGGATGGCGCTCGCTGACAATGCCTGAGAGGCTGACGGTTCCGGCCGCGACGAGCTCCGTCGCGCGGCCCAGGGCGGTTGCGGCCATCCGCCGCGCGAGCAGCAGCGTCAGGCCCTTGCGCCGGGCGGCCGACGCCGGAAAGGTGGTCCGGTCGGGCGATGGGATCCCCACGAGCACGACCCGACCGCCCGGCCGGATGGTGTCAATCGCGGCAGCGAGCGCCTCATCCTCGCCGGACAGCTCGAAGGCGACGTCGACCGGCGGCGCTCCGCCTCCCCCGGGCTCGAGCGCCACCGTCGCACCGGCGACCAGCGCCGCCGCCCGGCGGTGGGCCAGAGGCTCCACGGCCACGATCAAGCCGCATTCCCTGGCGCGCAGGACCCGGATGAGCAGGAGCCCGATCGGTCCGCAGCCAAAGACAGCGACGGCCATTCCGGGCCGGACCTTCCCAAGATCCCAGGCGTGAAGCGCGACCCCGAGCGGTTCGAGGAGGGCCGCCTCCGGGTCCTCGATCGAATCCGGGATCGGTGTCAGCAGGCGGCTCGGCCAGGCCATCAGGGTGCGTAGTCCGCCATCGACGGTGCCGTGGCCGGCGAACTGCGTCGTCTCGCACAGGTTCGACCGGCCGGATCGGCAGACATCGCAGGTCTCACATGCGTCGGCCGGCTCGATTGCGACCCGCTCGCCGCGCCGCGGACCCGCGTCGATCACGCCCGCGATCTCGTGGCCCAGTACCAGCGGACGATCGACCGTGGCTCCGCCGATCGACCCATCCATGAACCAGTGGCGGTCCGAGCCGCACAGCCCGACGGTCGTGATCCGGATCAGCTCCTGATCCGGCCCCGGGATCGGATCCGGCTCATCGTGCAGCCGCAGGTCGTGCGGGCCATGCAGCCGGGCGACCTTCATGCCTTTCCCTGTCCGTAGTACGCGTCCGGGCCGTGCTTTCGTCGGAAGTGACGGCCCAGGAGCGAGTTGCCGATGGGTTCGGTCCGCGGGTCCAGCGCGAGCGTCCGGTGGGCCATCGCGGCCACGGCCTCGAGCGCGATCGCCGTCGTGACCGCGTCGGCCGCGTCGCTGCCCCACGTGAACGGACCGTGGGACGCGACGAGGGCTGCCGGCATGTGGAGCGGATCGAACCCGAGCGCCGCGATCGTCTCGCCGATCACGACGCCCGTCTCTCGTTCGTAGTCGCCATCGATCTCCTCGTCCGTCAGGCGCCGGGTGACCGGGATCGCTCCCGCGAAGTGGTCGGCGTGGGTGGTCCCGAGCGGCGGGATCGGCTGGATCGCCTGAGCCCACGCCGAGGCGAACGACGAGTGGGTGTGGACGACGCCGCCGATCGACGTGAACCGGCGATACAGCTCGAGGTGGGTCGGCGTGTCGGACGACGGCCGGAGGTCGCCGTCGACGACCGTCCCCTCGGCCAGGCTGACGACGACCATGTCGTCGGGTCGGAGCGATGTGTACGGGACGCCGCTTGGCTTGATGACGACGACGCCGGCGTCGCGATCGCTCCCGCTCGCGTTTCCGAACGAAAGCGTGACGAGGCCCGCACCGACGAGGTCGCGGTTCGCTTGCCAGACCTGCTCGCGAAGCTCGGACAGAGACATGAGCCACCTCGTGATTGGCCGGGGATCGAGTTGAGCAATCGTGTGGACGACATCGTATTCACTCGTCGGCACTGGGAAGCGCTCGGAACGGCCGCGGCCTGGTTGTCGCGGACGACCCGGGTTTCGACCGAGTCCGGCAGGGGCCAGCCGACGTACGGTTTGCTCCTTGGTCGGCGCGACCAGCAGCTACGGGGTCGCCCCTGAGAACACGAGCATGACGAACGAGCGGACGTACCCGTGCCTCCCGTGTGCCGCCATCGATGTCTCCATCGCCTTCCATGCGTCGATCGGATTCAAGCGGACCTACCGCCAGCTCCCTCCCAACCCCTCTGCGTGGCGCGCGACGACCTCCCGACCACCTCTGCGGCGAGCGCGAGCCGCAGCGTCATTCAATGTCTGACGTTAAGATCGAAATCGTGTCTCCTCCCGTGAATCTTTGGCTCAGTGCGAGGCACGGCCTCTTGGCTGCCGAGGCCGTGATCACCGAGCCGGATGTCGCGCTCCGGCGCCGACGCTCCCCAGCCCGATGGCTCCTGCTCGCCGCTGCGGTGGTCAATGCCGCTTGTGGGGGCGCCCCGACCTCGGAGGAGGCGGGTGCCGCTTCTGCTTCGCCCACGCCAACCTTGGCGGTGGTCACGAGCGCACCTCGGCTGACGCCGTCGCCGACGCCACCGTCCGCTGCCTTCCATGTGACGACCAACGGCAGTGACGCCAACGCCGGCACCCAGGCCTCCCCGTGGCGGACACTCCAGAAGGCTGCCAATACCCTCGTGGCCGGCCAGACCGTGTACATCCACGCGGGAACGTTCGATGGCTTCGCCATGACCCGATCCGGGGCGGCCGATCGCCCGATCAGATTCATCGGGTATCCCGGTGACGCCCGCCCGATCGTCACGGGATCGCGGGTCGACATCATCAGGCTGAGCGGGATTCATGACGTCACTGTCGAGGGCCTGATCATCGAAGGCGCCGACGGCGGCGCAGGCCGCGGCGCCGGGATTCGGATCGAGAACGGCTCGTCCCGGCTGATCGTCCGCAACAGCCTGATCCGCAACAATCGGAGCTACGGCATCGCCATCACCGGCTCGACCTCGATCACCGTGGGCGGCACCGAGATCACCAGGAACGAAGAGGGCGTGTACATCGCGCGCTCAGGGGAAGGCATCGTCATCGAGGGCAATCGGATCCACCATCAGGACAAGCTCGTCGTGAACACAGCGGAGAGCGAGAACGATGACCATGGCGCTGTCGGTATCGGTCTGGATCGGACGACCGGCCGAGTCCTGATCCTCAACAACCAGGTCTGGGCGAACCGAGCCCCGAGCTATGACTATGGCTGGGACGGCGGCGCCTTCGAGATCTACGGCGCGAGCAACGTGACCATCGCGGGCAACCGCACCTGGGACAACGAGAACGTGCTCGAGACCGGGACGGACGGCACGTCCTGCCAGGACAACGTCTTCCGCCACAACGTCAGTTACGGGGCGACCTCCCGCGGCCGCAGCTTCGGGATGTTCATCCGCTGTGGTGACAACATGCTCGTCGCCAACAACGTCTTCCACAACCTCGACCAGTTCGTGTTCAGCGTGGGTGGCGCGAGTCTCTACAACGGCTCGTTCGAGGGCCTCCGGATCCGGAACAACATCGCGGTGATGGCCGCTGGCAAGATCATCGGCATCGAGTCCGCGCTGCCCGCGTCCGTGGTGATCAACAACAACCTCATGGACAACACGTCAGGCGGCCAGGTCGCGACCGTGAAGGGCAAGGGCGGCACGAGCAGTCTCGCGACCTTTGCCTCGTGGACCGGCTACCAGCGCAACGGGATCGACGCCAATCCTCGGTTCGTCGGCGCGGCCAGCCACGACTACCGCCTCTCGGCCGGTTCGCCGGCGATCGACACGGGCGTCGTCCTCTTCGGGTCGTCGATCCCGTATGCCGGCAGCGCCCCCGATCTCGGCCGCTACGAGACGGGCACGCCCTGAGGTCTGGGCGCCACGGCGGCGGGGTCCAGGGAAGCTACCGACCGAGCGTCGGATCCCACCCACCGGTCAACGCCACGACCGCGTCCCACAGCCGTCGCCGGTCCTCTGCGGAAAGTCGGGTCATCGGTGCCCGGTCGAACGGCCGTGCTCGCCGATCAAGGAACAGCTGGCTGGTCCAGCCGGCCGATTCGGGGTGAGCGGCCAGCCAGACGATCGTGTCGGCGCCACCCTCGGCGGAACGGAGGAGCCGCCCCATGTACCGGTGGAAGCCGGGCAGGGACGCCGCCAGCCCGGGTGTGTCCGCCCAGCCGGGATGCATGGCGGTGAAGGTGATCCCCGAGCCTGCGAGCCGGCGCGACCACTCGCGGATCAGGGCCGTCTGGGCTCTCTTCGCCCGGGCGTAGGCCTGCGCGCCGGACCACGGCCCGACGCTGGACTGGAGATCGTCGAGGTCGAGGCCCTGGCTGTACATTCCGCCGGAGGTGACCGCGATGACCCGGCCACCGCTCCCCCGAAGAAGCGGCAGCAGGCCGGACGTCAGCGCGAACGGCCCCGCGACCATGAGACCGAACGTCGCCTCCAGGCCGTCCGCGGTGAGCGTGCGCTCAGGAAAGATCGCACCGGCATTGTCGATCAGGACATCGAGCCGTGACTCCGTGGCGAGGATCTCGGCAACGGCAGCACGGACCGCGGTGAGGGAGCCGAGGTCTGCGACGACGGTCGAGAAGCGGTCTTCGCCGGCTCGCCTCGCGAGGGCCGCCCGGACGTCGTCGAGCTTCTCCCGGCTTCTGCCGACGAGGACGAGGCGGGCCCCGAGGTCGGCGAGCGCCTCCGCGGTGACCCGTCCCAGCCCGGACGTTGGACCGGTGATCAGGACCGTGCGCCCGGCGAGGCCGCCCGTCGGCGGGTCTGTCCAGGCGAAGAGACGCCGTCGGATCGACGGCCCGATCCGACTGAAGCTCCCAACGACCGACAGCTCGAGCGCGGCATCGACGAAGGTCGCGATGCCTGCCCGCGGTTGTTCCAAGCGCTCGTTCATCCGACCACGGTACAGCCTCTTCAAGCATTAGACAATCGTTTGACAGGTGATCCGACTCGCCAGATCATGCGCATACTTCGTTGAACAAGGAATGGACACGGGCGGACGTCCGAAAACGGACCGAACCCTCACCGGAGACGCACATGCCGACCATCCGCGAAACGATCAGGACCGAGCTGGGAGCCGGTGAGGCCTTCGCGTTCATCGCCGACTTCGCCAACGCCTCCGCCTGGGATCCCGGGACCGCGACGTCGGAGCGGATCGGCGAGGGTCCGATCGGCATTGGTGCTCGCTATTCCCTCGGCGTCCGGATGCGCGGCAAGGTCGTTCCCATGGAGTACCGGATCGAGACGTTCGAGCCGCCCCGCCGGGTCGTCCTCCACGGTGAAGGATCCGGTGTGACTGCCCGCGACGAGATCACGTTCAACTCCGATGGCACCGGCGCCCGGATCGATTACGTTGCGGACATCCACCTCCAGGGCGTGCTCCGACTCCTCGAGCCGTTTCTTGGCAGCGCGTTCGCCAGGATGGGCCAGCAGGCCCGGGAGGGTATGCAGCAAGCGCTCGACGATCGGCTGACATCCTCCCGCCTCGACACGTTCGCGAGCCCGACCCGCTGACATGGACATCGCAATCGTTGGCGCCGGTGTCAGCGGCTTGAGCGCCGCCTGGGCCCTTCGCCACGACCATCGGGTCACGGTCTTCGAGCAGCACACCGAGCCCGGCGGTCACGCGGCGACCGTTGACGTCCCGACCGCTGCCGGCCCCGTCGCCGTCGATACCGGCTTCATCGTCTACAACGAGACGACCTATCCGCGCTTCATCGGCCTCCTCGACGAACTCGGCGTCGAAACCCAGGCGAGCGACATGTCGCTCGGCTCGGCGTGCCGAGCGTGTGGCATCGCCTTCAGCTCGCGAGGCGCGCCCGGGTTCTTCGCGGATCCTCGCTTCGCCATGCGGCCCGGGCACTGGCGGATGTTCGCCGACATCGCCCGCTTCTATCGAGACGCTCGCCTCGTTCTCGATGGGCCGCAACAAGACGGCCGATCGCTCGCCGATTGGCTCGTCGAACGCGCCTACGGTCGGGAATTCCGCGAACACTTCCTCGTGCCGATCACGTCTGCCGTCTGGTCCACGGCGGCCGATCGAGTCGGCGAGTTCCCGATCGACTACCTCCTCCGCTTCCTCGACAACCACGGCCTGATCGGTGTCGGCCGGTCGGTCCCGTGGCGGACGGTCACGGGCGGCTCGCGCTCATACGTCGAGCTGATCGTGGCCGGGCTCCCACGTGGTGCGGTCCGGACCGGCAATCCGGTCGCCGCGGTCCGGCGCGATCCGGGCGGCGTGACGATCGGGCTCGCCGATGGCAGCCACGATCGCTTCGACTCGGTCGTTCTCGCGACCCACGCCGACGACGCGCTCCGCCTCCTCGACGCCGACGCCGATGCAGGCGAACGGGCGGCGCTCGGCGGCTTCGAGTACTCGACGAATCGGGTCGTCCTCCACACGGACGAACGCGTCCTGCCGCGGCGCCGCCGGGCGTGGGCCTCATGGAACATCGATACGGCCGACTGCCGGCGATCCGGCGACGCCCTGACGATGACATACCACATGAACCGACTCCAGGGGATCCCAGGCCCGGTCGAGTACTGCGTGTCTGTCAACCCGGCGATGGCCATCCGGCCGGAGCGGATCATTCTGGAGCGGGCGTTCAGCCATCCCCTCTACACCTTCGAGACATTGGCGGCCCAGGCGCGGATCGGCGGGCTGCAGGGTCATCGGAGCACGTTCTACGCCGGCGCTCACCTCGGCTTCGGCTTCCACGAGGACGGCTGTCGCTCCGGCTTCGAGGTCGCGGCGCGGCTCGCGGGCACCGTCGAAGAGCGTGCTGCATGAGATCGCACCTGCTCGAGGGCCGGGTCCGCCATCGCCGCCTGAAGCCTTTCGACTACGCTCTCGATCACGCCGTGTACTACGCCGCCCTCGACCTCGCCGAGCTCGACGCGGCGGCCGGTGGGCTGCGACTCCTCAGCCGCAACCGCAGGAACGCTGTGACCTTCCGCGACGACGACCATCTGCCCGAGCCGGCGACCGACCTGCCGACCGCAATCGACGCGCTGCTCCGGGCCGCGGGTGACGACCCGACCCGGTGGCAGATCACGCTCGTCACGAACCTGCGGGTCCTCGGATACGTCTTCAATCCGGCGTCGTTCTACCTGTGCCGCGACGACGACGGTGCGCTCCGGGTCGTGATCGTCGAGGTCCACAACACCCACGGCGAACGGCACCTTTACCTACTCCGGCAGGACCTGGCGGCTCCGCCCGAGGCGCCCTTCCGGGCCGGCATGGCCAAGGACTTCTACGTCTCGCCGTTCATGGCGATGGAGGGCCGCTACGCCGTCCACGTCCGGGACGGCGCCGACCGCCTGTCGATCGCAATCAACGAGCGCGATGGCGACGGGCCCCAGCTCACGACCAACCTGGTCCTGCGCCGCCGCCCGCTGACCGACCGGTCGCTCCTCCGGATGCTCCTCCGCCATCCGCTGATGACCCAGCGCACGATCGGGCTGATCCACTGGCACGCCCTCCGCCTCTGGCTGAAGGGGGCGCGCTTCCATCGCCACGGAACGGCGACGCGCGAGGCGCTCGCCCGACGCGCCGGCGCCGGTGGCGCCCACGGCGCCGGCTTCGGCGCTGGTCCTCCGGCCGGCGTGAGTGGTCATGCGCTGGGCATCGACGCCGGTTCGGCCGGCGATCCGATCAGGACAGGAGAGGCCGTCCGATGAGCAGCTCCGTCGAGCACCGGGGCAGCGTTGTGGACACGGCACGGTCGGCGTCCGGTGGCGAGTCGCGGACCGCGGCGATCCCGCTGCTCGATCGGGCGGCGCGCCGCATCATGCTCACCGCCGCCGAGCGGATCCGGGTCGGTCGGCTGACGATCGTCTTGCCCGACGGCAGCCGGACGAGCGTCGGCGAGGATCCGGGTGACGGCCGTCCCGGATCGACCGCCGAGATTCGGATCCACGACGAACGCGCGGTCATCCGGATGTTCCTGGGCGGCGAAACGGGTGCGGGCGAGGCGTACATGGACGGCTCCTGGTCGAGCCCCGACCTGCCCGCCCTCCTGAAGCTCGCCGCCCGCAACCGCGAGGCGCTCGCCCTCACCCGCGGCTGGTGGCGGCTACCGCTCCAGGTCCCGCGGATCGTCGGCCACCGCCTTCGCCGCAACACCATTGCCCAGGCCAGCCGCAACATCCAGCGCCACTACGACCTCGGCAACGACTTCTACCGTCTGTTCCTCGACGACACGATGACCTACTCGAGCGCTGTGTTCGAGACGCCTGACCAGTCCCTGTCCGATGCCCAGCGCGCGAAGTATCGGGTGATTGCCGAGCGCGCCGGCATCAAGAAGGGCATGCACGTCCTCGAGATCGGCTCCGGCTGGGGAGGGTTCGCCCTCCACGCCGCGGGCGACCTCGGGGCTCGCGTGACGTCGCTGACAATCTCGCCTGCTCAGCAGGCACTCGCTCGAGAGCGGATCCGGGCTGCCGGACTGGAGGACCTGGCAACGGTCGAGCTCCTCGACTATCGCGAGGTCGACGGCCAGTACGACGCAGTCGTCTCGATCGAGATGATCGAGGCCGTCGGTCACGAGTACCTCCCGGCGTACTTCGCGGCCTGCGACCGAGCGCTCAAGCCAGGCGGCCGGATGAGCCTCCAGTCGATCACCTTCCCGGATGCCGATTACGACGCTCAGCGACGGAGCGCCAACTGGATCCAGACCTATATCTTTCCAGGCGGCCTCCTGCCGTCGCTCGCGGTCATCGAGCAGGCGACGGCCACCACCCGTCTACTCGTGACCGGCGTCCAGGACGTCGCATCGTCCTATGCCCGAACCCTCGCCACGTGGCGGTCCAACTTCCTCGCCCGCCTCGACGAGGTCCGGGCCCAGGGTTTCGACGAGCGCTTCATCCGGATGTGGGAGTACTACCTCGCGATCAGCGAGGCGGGCTTCGCGACCGGCGTGACCCAGGTCCAGCAGATCGTGCTCGAGAAGCGGCGCGGGATCGCCTGACGCTCGCGACGACCCGAGGCGACAGGCCGGAATCGAACGACCGGCGCGGATGCGCCGGTCGGATGTGACGGTTCGTCGCGGCACGCTGCAGCGCGAACGATCAGCGGGGCTTCGTCCGGTTCGCGGCGAGGTGGGCGGTCCATTCGGACGTACGACCATCGAGCGACGAGCTCTTGCCGTGCCAGCCGCAGACGCACGTGATCGTCTGGGCCTGATGCTTGTACTCCGCGATGACGTGCTTCAGCGGCTCGTCGGCGGGCTTCGCGGCGGGTCGTGGCGGACGCATGGTGCCGTTGGACATGGGCAATCCTCCCGGAGCTGACGATCGGCCGACGCAGGCCGGTCCGAGAGAGGGCCATCGACCATGCGAGGACGGGACGCGACGGTTGCGCGGACAAGAATTCTAGCGTGAACGGCCGAGTCGCGCCGGTCCGGATGCGCTCGCCGAGCCTGCCCGCCAGGCCAGGCGTCCGGGCAGGACCCGTCAGGCCAGGTGCCCGCCGGCGTTCCAACCCTCGATCACCCGGCGGTCCGTTTCCCAGCCGAGCTCGGAGATCGTCGCCGTCGCCAGCTCGATCCGGCTGGCCAGGAGCGGCTCGGCCTCGATCCAGCGGGCGGCCAGGACGCGCAGGAAGTGACCGTGCGAGAACACGAGGACGTCGCCGCCGCTGGGCAGGAGGCGGGCGATCACCCGATCGGCCCTGGCCCCCAGGTCGGCGAGGCTCTCGCCGTTCACGATCGGCCGGCTCCAGACGGTCCAGCCCGGCTCATCCTTGGCAATGTCGACCCGGCGCCGGCCCTCGTAGATTCCGTAGTCCCACTCCTGGAGGTCGGGATCGACGACCACAACCTCGCCGAAGCCGGCCAGCTGGCAGGTCTCGAGCGCCCGGGTCAACGGGCTCGAGACGACGACGCTGAACGTCCGGCCGGCCAGGGCGGCTCCGAGCCGGCGCGCCTGCGCCACCCCGACATCGGTCAGCGGGACATCCGTTCGGCCGGTGTGCTGGCCGGACTTCGACCACGCGGTCTCGCCATGACGGGCGAGGACGAGGCGGGTGGGGTTGTCGTCGGTCATGCCGGCCTGGGTGTGTCATCGGGCCGGTTGTCGAGGTCGGCCGACGGCGCGTGGTCGGCGGCAGGCTCGGCGTCGAAGAACGGCCGGGCAGTCCAGCCGAAGAGGCCGGCCAGGAGGACGCCCGGCACCTGGCCGATCCGCGTGTCGTAGCGATACACCTGGTCGTTGTACAGCTCACGCCGGTCGGCGATGATCGATTCGAGCCGCTCGATCTCTTCCTGGAGGGCCAGGACGTTCGTCGCCGACTTCACCTCGGGGTACTGCTCGACCGTCGCGAGCAAAGTCCTGACAGCCTGGGTGGTCGCCGCCGAGGTCGCCGCCTGGTCCGGGATCGGCGCCGCCGGGGAGTAGGCGGCGCGGGCGTTCGTCACGTCCGTCAGCACGTCGCGCTCGAAGGTCATCAGGCCGCGGACCGCCTCGACGAGGCTCGGCAGCTGGTCGAACCGCTGCTGGAGCGCGACCTCGATGTTCGCCCACGCCTTGTCGATCCGGCGCTGGAGCGCGACGACGTCGTTGTAGGTCGCGATGACCACGAACAGGACGATCGCGATCACCAGGCCGATGGCGAACGCGGCGGCCATGCCTGGCAGGTTCATCGGAGTCCGCCGTCGAGGAGCAGGGCCAGGCTCATCGCCGACCCGATCGCGACCACTGCCCCGACAAGACCGAGCAGGAACTGCCCGTCGTGACGCGCGGTCACAACGGCCGGCGCGCCGAGGGCGATCCAAAGCGGGACCTCTTCGGATGCGGCGAGGACGAGCGCCTCCGGATCGATCTCGAACGTCGCTGCAACGCGGGCGGCGAGGCCCGGATCGGTCACCGGCGGCGGCGGAGTGGCGGCGGGGTCCAGCTCCGGCGGCCGGATCGGCTGGCCGATCCCGAAGCCCGGGATCGCGGCGTTGCCCCACGCCTCCTCCGGGGT
>JACCVQ010000067.1 GCA_013698095.1 Chloroflexota bacterium | reverse complement strand
TCGCTTCCTTCCGCAAGGACGACGAGGAAGGCCAGGGTCTCGCCGAGTACGCGCTGATCCTCGCCCTCATCGCGATCGTCGCGATCATCGCCCTCATCTTCCTGGGCGGCCAGGTCAGCAAGATCCTCAGCACGGTCGGCGCCTCGGTCTAGCCCGACGTCCGTCTTGAAAACGCACGGGGAGCCGTCGGGTCAGTCGACCCGGCGGCTCCTTGCTGTCGAAGCAGTCGCGGAGCCCGTTCGGGCTATTGACAGGGAGGCCCCACGGCCTACCGTGACACCAGGGAACGGGGGCGGCGTAGCTGCCTCCTACCCGCGCTCACCGGAGCGCTCCGAAGAAAGGAGGTGACGAACATGAACATCCGGTCCACCGTCGAACGGTTCATCCGATCTCTTCATCGCGACGAGGACGCCCAGGGACTCGCCGAATATGCACTCATCCTCGCGTTGATCGCCATTGTTGCGATCGTGGCCCTGCTTTTCATGGGCACTCAGATCAGCGACAAGCTCAGTATCGTCGGGAGCCAGCTCCGGTCCGTCGGCGGCTGAAGCCTCTCCGCTCGCGAACCCAAACACGTTTCACGGCCCGTCCGGTATCGGACGGGCCGTTTCGTTGCCGGACACCACCGCGACGCACCACCACGATGCTCGTTGATCAGACAGGGTGGACCTTGCGAATGACCTTGCGTCAAGCGTCATTTCCTGCCTAATCCTCCTAATGGTCCTAGCCCATTGGTATAGTCGCGCCGCATTTGGCCGGTGCTACAGTGGTGCCACCTGTCACACCGCATGACTCATCGTAATTGGACTCGGGGAGACCGAACTTGAAGCGCTCGAATCGGCTGGTCCTGCTCGTCGGGGTGTTCCTGGCGGTCATCGCCTTCGTGGGCATCGCCCTGCTCCTGGGGGGTGGCAGTAAGACGCCCACAGGGCCCGCGGTGGTCACGGAACTTCCGACCGTCATCGCCACCCGCGATGTCCCCCTCGGGGTCACCATCACGGCCGACATGCTGAAGGTTGAGCCGCGCAAGATCGACACCGATCGCAAGACCACCGCCTTCACCTCGGCCGAGCTCGTCATCGGCAACGTCACCCGGCGCCCCCTCACGATCGGCGCCCAGCTCGAGGCTGCCGACTTCGACACCTCGTCGACGGGCATCACCCGCCTCGCGGTCCCGGTCGGCCAGCGCGGTATGAGCATCCAGGTCGACCAGGTCTCCGGCGTCGGCACCGTGATCAACACCGGTGACTACGTCGATGTGATCGTCGGCTTCACCGGCGACAAGTTCCCGGTCGTGACCCTCAATCCCGATGACGAATCGATCACCGTCGTCGCGGGTGTCAACAGCACCAGCGTCAAGATGCTGATCGAGGGCCGCCAGGTCCTGGGTCGCCTCCTCCCGCCGCCGCCGGCCGCCGCGCAGGGCGCCGCCCCGGCGCCTTCGGAGGGCACCACGACATCGCTGACCGGCCAGCAGGAGATCGTCATCGTGGGGGTCACCGCGGCCCAGGCCGAGATCATCAAGTTCGGCCAGATGGACGGCTCGATCAGCCTCGTCCTGCGATCCGCCAAGGACTTCGTCGACGAGCTCGGCAATCCGATCGAGGCGCCGCCGACCGGGACGGAAGGCGTCACTCTCAAGAAGCTGACCACGGACTTCGCGGTTCCGATCCCGGAGCTCGTCGAAGCCATCCTCCCGGCCCAGGCCACCAGGCCGTAACAACCGGCCTCGGTCGCACCTGCGGCCGCGACATGACCCTGGCGGCGCACGGGCGCGACGGACTCCGGTCCCGCGCCCGTCCGCCTCTCCGGGGACCAGCGCTCCCACCATCGCCAGACCTCAACGAGATGAACCGGACCCACTGACGACATGGCCGACCAGATCCGCGTCCTGATCGTGGACGACATCCCGGAGACACGTGATCACCTGACGAAGCTGCTCGGGTTCGAGAGCGACATCGAGGTGGTCGGGTCTGCCGCGTCCGGCGGCGAGTCGCTGACGATGGCCACCTCACTCCAGCCGGATGTCGTCCTGATGGACATCAACATGCCGGACATGGACGGGATCGCCGCGACCGAGAAGCTCTCCGCCCAGGTGCCCGGCGCCGCGGTCGTGATGATGTCGGTCCAGGGCGAGTCCGACTATCTCCGCCGCTCGATGCTTGCCGGAGCGCGCGAATTCCTGGTCAAGCCGTTCAGCAGCGACGAGCTCACCGCGTCGATTCGCCAGGTCCACACCCGCGAGCGCGAGAAGCAGAGCCGGATGAGCGCGCTGCCCGTCCAGGCGAGCAACGCCGGTGGGTCGGCGCCCGCGGCCGACGACAGTAGCCACGACGGCCAGGTCATCGCCCTGTTCAGCCCCAAGGGCGGCGTCGGACGGACGACCGTGGCGGTGAACCTCGCGGTCGCCGCGGCGACGGAGCTCGGCAAGACGGTCGTGCTGATGGACGGATCGTTCCAGTTCGGCGACGTCGGGGTCCTGCTCAACCTGAACCCGAAGAACAAGTCGATCGCCGACCTTGTGCCGGAGCTGGAAGCTGGGGAGCTCGAGTCGATCGACACGTTCGTGATCAACCACTCGGCGGGTATCCGGGTCCTCCTCGCGCCGCCGTCACCGGAGATGGCCGAGCTGATCACGCCGTCCGGAGTGAAGCGCGTGCTAGACGCACTCCGCAAGACCCACGATCTCGTGATCGTCGACTGCACCTCGTGGTTCAACGAGACGACGCTCGCGATCCTCGACTCGGCCGATGTCGTCCTGACGATGCTCAGCCTCGAGATCACGAGCATCAAGAACATGCGGCTGTTCCTCGAAGTGGCGGAACAGCTCGGCTACGGCCAGGACAAGGTCAAGCTCGTCCTCAACCGGGCGGACTCGAGCCTCGGGATCCGGGTCTCCGACGTCGAGAGCTCGATCGGCCGGAAGGTTGATCACACGATCGTCAGCGACGGCCGATCGGTCGTCTACGCCCTCAACCGCGGCGTACCTTTCTTTCTTTCGAACCGGGAGGCGCAAGTCTCCCAGGACATTCTCCGGCTGGCCGAAGCCATCGCCGGAGACCGAGCGGCCAGCCCGAGCGAAGCTGCTCGCAAGCCAGCCCAGAAGAAGTCGATGTTCTCATTCCGATGATCATGTCGGTAGCGAGCCTCCAGGGGCGATAAGGGGTCACATGTCATGTCTCTGCTGAAGCGGATCGAGAGTGCTCGACCTGGGGCCGGCCCAGCGCCGACGTCGTCGGGCGTCCCTGCCGTCCCGCCGTCGGGCTCCACCGGCGGGCCGCCGCAGGCGACCCAGGCCCAGCGCCTGATGACCCAGGCGCCTGTCCGGGAATCATTCCGGGACGTCAAGTTCCGGATCCAGAGCCGGGTGATCCAGGATCTCGACCCGAAGCTCGACCTGTCCAACCAGGTCGAGGTCAGGCGCCAGATCGAGGAGATCTTCGGCAAGGTCATCGACGAGGAAGGCCTCGCCCTGACCAGGGCCGAGCGCGTCCGAATGCTCGAGCAGATCACCGACGAGATCATCGGCCTCGGTCCGCTCGAGCCGCTCCTGCGCGATGAGTCGATCTCGGAGGTCATGGTCAACGGCCCCCGCCAGGTCTACATCGAGCGCTCGGGCAAGCTCGAGCTGACGAATGTCGTCTTTCAGAACGACGACCATGTGATGCGGATCATCGACCGGATCATCGCCCCGATCGGGCGCCGCGTCGACGAGTCGTCGCCGATGGTCGATGCCCGTCTGACCGACGGCTCGCGCGTCAATGCAATCATCCCGCCGCTGTCGCTCGTCGGGCCGGTCATCACGATCCGGAAGTTCTCGGCCAGCCCGTTCACCGTCGACGACCTGATCCGCTTCGGGACGTCGACCGCGGACATGTTCGACTTCATGCGGGCGTGCGTCGAGGCGCGCCTGAACATCTTCGTGTCGGGCGGCACGGGCTCGGGCAAGACAACGACCCTGAATGTTCTGTCGTCGTTCATCCCGAACGACGAGCGAATCGTCACCATTGAAGATGCAGCCGAGCTCCAGCTCCGTCAGGAGCACGTGGTGACCCTCGAGTCCCGTCCGCCCAACATCGAGGGCAAGGGCGCGGTGCCGATCCGCGAACTCGTCCGGAACTCGCTCCGGATGCGGCCCGACCGGATCATCGTCGGGGAGTGCCGGTCCGGCGAAGCGCTGGACATGCTCCAGGCCATGAACACCGGCCACGACGGCTCGATGTCGACGGGCCACGCCAACAGTCCGCGCGACATGCTGTCGCGGCTCGAGACGATGGTCCTGATGGCCGGCGTCGACCTGCCGGTTCGGGCGATCCGGGAGCAGATCGCATCGGCGGTCGACCTGATCGTCCAGCAGAGCCGGCTCAAGGACGGCACACGCAAGATCGTCAACATCACCGAGGTCCAGGGCATGGAAGGCGACGTCATCGTCATGCAGGACGTGTTCGTCTTCGAACAGACCGGGATCGTCGAAGGCAAGATCCAGGGCCGCCTGAAGGCGACCGGTATTCGACCGAAGTTCGTCGAGAAGTTCGAGGTGATGGGCATCCATCTCCCGCCGGGCCTCTTCGGCTTCAGTTACTGATCTGAAGGGGAGCTGACAAGTGGATCCGATGACGCTGGCCGTCGCGGGAGTGGCCGCGGCCGCGATCTTCCTGATCGCGATCGGCATCGCGACGTCCGGCGGTGGGTCGGGTGTGAGCGCTCGTCTCGAGCGCTACGCATCGGCTCGCGCGAGCGACGCCGAGGCCGCCGAAGCGGGGCAGGGCGGCATCGCCGATCTGCTCCAGAAGAGCGTCGCCCTGGCTTCGCTCAACCGGGTCGTCGAACAGCGCGACTTCGGGGCAAACCTTGCCCGCGACATCGCCCGGGCCGACCTCCGGTTGAAGCCGTCGGAGTTCCTCGCGATCTGGGCGGCGTCGATCTTCGGCGTGCCGTTCCTGTTCATCCTGCTGTCGCTCGGGCTGCCCGCGCTGCGCAGCCCGCTGGCCCTTGTCGTTGGCGCGTTCATCGGGTTCATGCTCCCGCGGTTCTGGCTCGGTCGGCGCAAGAGCGGCAGGCTCAACGCCTTCAACAAGAATCTGCCCGACACGATCACCCTCCTCGCCAACGGTCTCCGGGCCGGCTCGTCGTTCCTGCAGGCCGTCGAGCTCGTCGTTCGTGAGTCGCGACCGCCGATCTCGACGGAGTTCAGCCGGGTCATCCGCGAGGTCAACCTGGGCCTGCCGTTCGAGCAGGCGATGGAGAACATGGTCCGCCGGGTCAAGTCCGAGGACCTCGAGCTGATGGCGACAGCAATCAACATCCAGCACACCGTTGGCGGCAACCTCGCGGAGATCCTCGACTCGATCGCGTTCACGATCCGCGAGCGCGTCCGGATCAAGGGCGAGATCCGGACCCTGACGGCCCAGCAGCGGCTGTCCGGCTACGTCGTGGGCTTCCTGCCGATCGCCCTGGCAGGTTTCCTCTTCGTCGCCGCCCCGAACTTCATGGCTCCGATGTTCGCGAAGCCACCGGAGGCGTTCGGGCTCCCGCTCGGCGTCGTCATTCTCGCCGTCGGCGGGTTCATGATGTTCCTCGGCTTCCTGTTCATTCGCAAGATCGTCGACATCGAGGTCTAGGACATGCCCGAACTCGTCCCGATCCTCGTCGCCGCGGCTGCGGCCGGCGCCATCCTGATGATCGCCCTCGGGCTGGCCGGCAACGCCCCGGTCGACCCCGTCCAGGCTCGCCTCACCCAGCTCGGGACGATGCAGGCCAAGAGCCTCGAGGAGCTCGAGCTCCAGTCACCGTTCCTCGAGCGGACCCTCCGCCCGATCGCGGCCGGCCTGTCCTCTCGGATGTCCCGGGTCGCGAGCAGCTCGTTCCGCGAAAAGGCCGAGAAACGCCTCGCCCTCGCTGGCAACCCCGGCAACCTGCGGGTCGCCGACTGGCTCGGGATCAAGGCGGTCGGCGCGATCGTCGGCGCGCTCCTGTTCATCTTCCTGTTCGGGGTCGTCGGCGTCCTCGGGCTGCCGCCGATCCTGCGCATCCTCATGGGCGCCGTCGGACTGATGTTCGGCTACACGATCCCCGAGTTCTGGCTGGGCGGTCGGGTGAAGAAGCGCCAGCACGCCATCCTCCTCCAGATCCCCGACGCGCTCGACCTGCTGACGATCTCCGTCCGGGCCGGCCTCGGCTTCGACGGCGCTCTCGCCAAGGTGGTCGAGAAGATCAACGGGCCCCTCACCGACGAGTTCCGTCGGGCCCTGGCCGAGGTTCGGGTCGGCAAGCCGCGCCGGGACGCGCTCCGCGACATCGTCCCGCGCACCGAGGTGGCGCCGCTGACCAACTTCATCGGCGCGATCATCCAGGCCGAGCAGCTCGGTGTGTCGATCTCGAAGGTCCTCCAGGTCCAGTCGGAGCAGCTCCGGATCGAGCGCCGCCAGCGCGCCGAGGAGATGGCCGCCAAGGCCCCGATCAAGATGCTGTTCCCGCTCGTCGGCTGCATCTTCCCGTCGTTGTTCATCATCATCCTCGGGCCGGCGATCATCCTGATCATGCAGAACCTGACGCCCAGCGGCGGGGCGCCGCAGTAGTGACCCCGGCGGGCGCCGCTCCCATCGGAGCGGCAGCCGCAACCACGGACCATGGCTGACGGACTCCTTCGCGCCCGGAACCTGACCCGCGGGACGGATCTCGGGACCGCGGTCGAGTCGGCCGACAGCCTGTGGGCCAAGTTCATGGGCCTGATGGGCAGGCCGCCGCTCGAGCCCGGGGCCGCCCTGTGGCTGCCGGACAGCAATGGCATCCACATGATGTTCATGCGGTTCGCCATTGACGCGGTGTTCCTTGGCAAGCCCGACGGCGAGGGCGTCCGGGCCGTCGTGTCCGTCCATCCCAGGCTTGCCCGCTGGCGTGGGCTCGTCCCGTTCGTCCGGGGCGGCCACGGCGTGCTGGAGTTGCCGGTCGGGACGATCGCCGCGAGCGGCACGGTCGTCGGAGATCGGATCGCGCTCGTCCCGGCGTAGCCGCGCGTTCGTCGCCAACACCGACGATCCCGGACTGATCCAGGAGCGACATCGGAGGCGCCCTGGTCCGTCCAAGGGCCAGCCCGGCGCGTAACTGCCCGTGAACCCTCGCGGGTCATCATTGGTGGGTGATGACAGCGGGCCGCCTCCTCGACCTCGCGTTTCCGGCGCGGTGCGCGGGCTGTGCCACGGAGGGCCCACCGCTCTGTGATGGCTGCCGGCCGGCGCTCGACGCCCGCCTGGACCTGTCCGCCGGCGTCCCGATCGGGCTGCCGTCGACGGTCCCGGCCGGGATCCTCCAGCTCGAGTGGTGCGCCCCGTTCGGTGGCACGGTCCGGCGCGCTCTCCACGAGCTGAAGTATGGCGGCGAGACACGGCTGGCCGTTCCGCTCGGGATCGCGATCGCCCGACGCTGGGCACGGGTTGGCGCCGGCGGCGACGTGCTCGTACCCGTGCCGGTCCACGCCGATCGGGCTCGGAAGCGCGGCTACGACCAGGCGGAGTTGCTGGCTCGAGCGGCGGCCGCGGAGCTCAGGCTGCCGTGCGCCCCGATCCTCGAGCGCACCCGGGCAACGACCGCCCAGTTCGACCTGGACCGGGCGACCCGGGCAACGAACGTCGAGGGAGCGTTCGGCCTGCGGCCACGAGGGGCGCGGGCAGGGGCGACGATTGCCCGGCCGCTCGCCGGGCGCTGGGTCGTCCTCGTCGACGACGTCGTCACGACCGGCGCGACCCTGTCCGCTTGCGCGGTGCCGCTCATGACCGCGGGCGCGATCGGCGTCTCGGCGGTGACGGTGGCACGCGAACGATGACCGCGCTGTCGTCGTCGAGCGGCGCCCCGTGCCACGCCGCCCACCGTCGCCCGCCCGGAGGCCCCTCGGCGGGCCGGGTGTAGACTCGGGACGTCGGCGGCTCGCCCGTCGAGCCGCCTCCAGATCATCGCGTTCAGGCGCGCGCGAGGCCCGCGGCCTCGGGAGGTGACCGTGAGGACGATCGTCAAGGGCAAGAACTTCGACGTCCCCGACTACGTCCGCCAGTACACCGAGCGCAAGATCGCCAGGCTTGAGCGGATCCTGGACGATCGCAGCGACGCCCTCGTCGAGCTCTCGGTCGAACAGCACCGCAGCGCCGCCGTCTCCCACATCGTCGAGGTCACCCTCGTCATCGACGGCAGGACCCTCCGAACTCACGCGGCCGGCCCGACCCACCACGAAGGCGTCGACGAGGTCGTCGACAAGCTCGAGCGACGGGCCGTCGACCACCGTGAGAAGCCGCGCGTCCGGTCCCGGCCCGACGAGGAGAAGAACCTTCTCCGCAAGATCGCCGATGGCACGGCCGAGCCGGGTCGCGAGGTCAAGATCGTCAAGACAAAGCGATTCGCGATCGAGCCGATGTTCGACGAGGACGCGGCCGCCCGGATGGACGAGCTCGGCCACCAGTTCTTCGTCTATGTCGACGCCGAGAGCGAGCGGGTCCAGGTCCTCTACCGACGCAGGGACGGCGATCTTGGGGTGATCGCGCCGGTCCTGGGCGGCGAGTACACCAAGGGTCGCTCGGCCGGCCGCTCCAACGGGCGCCACTGACCGCCGCTGACCGCCACCGACCTCAGCGGCACCGTCAGCCGGTGGGCGAATCCTCGATCGGGCGGGTCCGGCGGTAGATCCCCGCGTCGCGAACCATCAGACGGCCATCGACGAGGTACCGGCGGAGCGCCGCGACGTCCGGATGGAGGAGGGCGAGGCGCATGTTGACCTCCTTCTCCTCGTAGTCGCGATCCTCGGGGAAGCAACGGTCGAGGATCACGGGCAGGAGCATGTCGCGCTTGCTCGGCTTGGCCGGGATCGACACAAGCCGATCGCCTCGCAGAAATGCCCGGATCACCTTCTCGCGGTCCGTCAGGCGGCGCTCGCCGGCCCGCTGGTCGGGTGGCGGGCGAAAGCCTGTGGTCGCCTCCTCGCTCACGGCCGGACCGTACCAGATGGTGGCCGCTACGATGGCCGCGATGCTTCCCGACGGTCGCCCGATCGGCGTCCACCTCGCCCTCGCGGACGGCATGGTCAAGGCCGCCGACCGAGCCCGCGCGATCGGCGCGTCGGCGATCCAGATCTTCGCCGACAACCCGGCGACCGACCGGGGGCGCACCGGCCCGTCGCCCGAGCTCAGCGCCTTCCGCGACCGCCTCGCCGAGCACGACATCGCTCCTGTCGCGATCCACGGTTCCTACCTGATCAATCCGGCGGCGGCCGACGAGGTGCTCCACGACCGCTCGATCGAGCTGCTGACCGCGGAGCTGGCGGTAGCCAGAACGCTCGGGGCACGGTTCGTCAACATCCACATCGGATCGCATCGGGGAGCGGGTGTCGAGGCCGGGATCGCGCGGCTCGTGGGGGCGATCGAGCAGGCCCTGGGCGGCGCGCGGTCCAAAGGGCTGGCGGCGACCGACGAGCGTCCAGCGACGCCCCATGCTGAGCCTGTGATCACGCTGGAGAACTCGCCGGGCGGTGGCGGCGGGCTGGGGATCGACCTTGATGAGCTCGCGTTGATCGCGGCGGCCCTCGACCGGGCCGGCGTGTCACGCGAACGAGTCGGCTTCTGCCTCGACACCGCCCATGCCTGGGGCGCCGGGATCGACCTCGCCGATCGCCGCGCGACCGACGCCTTCCTCGAGGGATTCGCTGCCCGGATCGGGATGGATCGCCTGCCACTCCTCCACCTGAACGATTCGCGGTCGGAACTCGGATCCCGGGTCGACCGCCACGAGCACATCGGGGCGGGCCGGATCGGTGAAGCGGGACTGGGCAACCTGCTCCGCCATCCCCTGCTGGGGAGGGTGACGATCATTCTCGAGACGCCCGGGATGGACGCCGGCTATGACGCGATCAACCTCGGACGAGCCACCGCGCTGGCGCAGGGCGAGGCACTGGAGCCGCTGCCGCCGGAGGCATTCACGCTTCGGAGAAGTCGGGCCCGGGCGGCCACGCCGGTCGCCGCCACGCCGGTCGCCGCGGTCGGTCGCGAGTGAGGCTCGACCGGCGCCGCCCGCCCCCGATCCCCATTGAGCTGCTCGGATTCGGAGCCATCCTGGTGCTTGCCGCCCTCCTTCGGCTCGTCGATCTTCCCACCCGCGGCACGTGGGACGCGGACCAGGGCCACGACATGCTCGTCCTCGGAGGCATGATCGATGGCCGGCTTCCGCTCCTCGGCCCACCGACGTCGATCGGGGAATTCCATCACGGCGTCCTCTACTACGTCCTCCTGGCGCCGGCGGCCTTCGTTTCCGGCGGCGACCCGATCGCGGTCACGGCCTGGATCGCCATCGGCGGGATCGTGGCCGTGGCGATCACCGGCTGGCTGGCCCGCGCGATTGCGGGTCCGATCGCGGGTCTCATCGCCGCCCTCCTCCTGGCCGTGTCCGCCAGCGCCGTCGAGGAGTCGGTGTTCATCTGGAACCCCAACCTGATCGCTCTCTCGAGCTCGGTCGCGCTCGCTGCCGCGTGGCGGGCGTGGCGGGATCGCCGGCCCTGGTGGTGGATCGTGGCCGGCAGCGCTGCCGTCGTCACGATGCACTGCCATGTCCTCGGGGTCATCCTCACGCCGGTCATCGCAGCCCTGCTCGTGGCTGATGTCCGACGGCGCCGCCAGGCGGGTGATCGGGCAGGCGCAGGCGCGGTGCTGCAAAGCGCGGTCGGATGGCTCGCGATCGGGCTGTTGAGCTACGCCCCGTTGGCGCTCCATGAGCTCGGGAGCGCGGGCTCGGAGGTCCGGGCCGCCATCGGCTTCCTGACGAGCGGGGGCGGCTCGAGCGGGGTGTCGCTCCCGGCCCGGATCCCGGTCATCGGATTACGCGTTCTCGGCTGGCCGCTGACCGGGCTGATCACGGCAGCCCCGCTCGCGACGCTCGCGTCGGCGATGCTGGTCGGCGTCCTTGCGGTCTGGCGCGGCTGGCTGACGGGCAGAGGCGGGGGGCTCCAGTCGGCGGCGCTTCCTGGATCAGGCGACGGCGGCGGGTCGGCCGACGAGCCTCGGGCGGCCGACGAGCGGGCAGCCGTCCGCTGGCTTGCGCTCGGCCTGGTCTGGACGATCGTCGCCCTGGCGGCCGGGGCGTCCGGACTCGCAACCGTGATCCCGGGCCTGCCGAATGACCACTATCACGCGTTTGCCGACCCGATGGTCGTCGTGATCGTGGGGATCGGGCTGGCCGCCCTCGTGCGTTCTGGCGTGCGCCGGCGGGTGGCGGGGCCGGCGATCGCCGGCCTGGCGATCCTCGTCGCCCTCGTCGGCTGGAACATCACCCGCCAGCCGCCGCGACTCGTCGCCGACGGCGGCTGGCCGGCTGCCCAGCGGGCTGCGGCGGCGGTGGTCGCGATCACAGGCGACGAGGCGATTGTCCTGACGAGCCTGCCGACGTTCAAGACCGACGAGGCCCTCCGCTTCCCGCTCGAGCAGGCAGGTGTGGAGGTGGCGCCGGCTGGTGCCCTCGGCCCGTTCCACGCCCTGCCGGAAACGCCGCGGGTGATCCTGTGCGATCAACTGTTCCGGGAGTCGATCGGGGCCGACTGCGGCGGGCCGGCGGAAGATGGCTGGATCGTTGATCCCGCCTCGAATCTGACGCCGGGCACCGGAACGGGCGTCGGGCCGCTCCGCCCGATCAGCCGATTCGAAGCCGCACCGGGCCGCTGGGTCTCGGTGTATCGACCGTAGCGGCAATGCGGTGGTCACTGAGCCCACCCGGCCCGATCCCAAGAAGGACTATTTCGCGACAGGATCGTGGCCGCGGGCACGATTTTTGCCCCAAGGGCATCAAAGACGCTGCAGCCGGCCTTCCACTCGCCCGTTCATGCCCCCGGCGCATGAATGCTGCCCAAGCCGTCGCGCAAGGGCCCTGCTAGACCTTCTCGGAATGCGGGTGGGGAGGGAGGCGCGCAGGCGGCTTCAACGCCACGATGGCGCCAGAGTGCACAGCCCTACTGCGTTCGTCACTCAGGGGCGACGAGGGCAAGGCGGAGCCGAGCACCGGAGCGAGCGCATCCGCAGATGCGTGAGTGAGGAGCGCAGGCTCCAACGCTGACATCGCCGTTCGTGTGCGACAGCCGGAAGTCTGGCGATAGAAATGCGAATGCCGGCACCCCAGATGCCGGCATTCGCTGTCCCCGAGACCCGGACGTGGAGGGCATCCGGGTCGTGCCCTGGAGAAGGATGTGGTGGGTCCGACGCATCGGACGATCGGGTCGGGTGCTAGGGCCGTCCCGGCCTGCCGCCGACCTGGCGCGACATCGGCCGGACGGACGTCATCCGGCTATTCACCTGGCTCGTCGCCTGCCCGACTCCCGCGACGACCGGACCCGCGCCGACCGGTGCGGAGCGCGCCAATGGGCGCTCCGGCGAACGGTTGCTGGTCGGTTGCTCGGTCGGCTGGAAGCTGCGCCCGAAGCGGCGCATCCGGACGGCGAGGTAGTACTCCATGATCTGGCGGACCTGCGGCTCGCTCAGGAGGTCGTCGGCGCGCAGGGCGTACTCGACGCGGGCGGTCGGATTCGTCGAGCCCGAGGCGACGAGGCCGAGGTACTGCGGCGTGTCGGCGTCGTCGCGCAGCTCGCGCAGGCCGCGGGCCAGCTTCGTGGCCGTGCCGAGAGACGGCATCCGGTCGCCGCGGATCAGCCGCGAGATCGTCGAGTGGTCGACACCCGACTGCTGGGCGAGTTGGCGCTGCGACATCTTCTTGGCTTTGAGCTGGGCTCGCAGCCATTCGTTGAACGCGCGACCGTTCTGTGTGGTCATGACGTCGTTGGGCGCTCCGTGTCTCGCTCGGCGGGGTGATGCGATGTCTGCATGATCACGAACAAGAGGTGGTGCCCTGTATCCCCCGTTGGTACGGGGTCTGGTCCTCGCCGCATGACGTTGTCGGCGGTCGGTCCTGTGGAGTCCGCCTCGTTCTGGACGGGAGCGGGCATGGGACTCCGGTCCCGCTTGGCGGATACGCAGATCGGTGTTCTGCGGATCAAGCGTGGAGGCGCCCGAGAGGACCAGCGACGGTCAGGGCGCGCTCGGATTCGGGCGACATTC
This sequence comes from Chloroflexota bacterium, assembly GCA_013698095.1. Lineage (GTDB taxonomy): Bacteria > Chloroflexota > Limnocylindria > Limnocylindrales > CSP1-4 > CF-46. The sequence continues at coordinate 5,079 of JACCVQ010000067.1, read as the reverse complement.
ATTCATCGAACGCCATCAAGCGGTGATTAGGCGACCTCCAAGCCGACCTGAACGTTGCGATCGTGTGCCGTCGTGCCGAAAAAGTGGCCGAATTGACCACCGATCGACACCTCCGGGGTCAGGTTCCCGGTCTCACCGCAGGCAGGGGCTCGCCGCCCCGTACGCCCAGGCCGCGCCGCTTCGGTGACAGCCAGTAGACGATCGAGCCGACGCCGATGATCGAGAGGACGCTGATCACGCGGTCGACGATCGTGATCGCGAGCGCCTCGGTCGGGGGCACGTTGTAGACCTGGGTCAGGACGAAGACAACAGCGGACTCGACGATTCCGATGCCGGCCGGGGTGAACGGCACGGCCGTCAGGAGCGAACCGGTGAGGGCGACGAAGAAGGCGCCGCTGATTCCGAGGTGGATATCCGGGAACCCGAGCGCCTCGACGACGGCAAAAAGGCGCATTGCCTCGGTCGTCCAGATCAGGCCGGTGATCACGATCAGGCGGGGCAACGCCCGCAGGCCGACCGCCGAGAAGACTCCCTCCTCGAATCGATCGTAGAACTCGAGCACCCGGTGCGGAAGCGGCAGGGCGGTCAGGATCCGGCGGCCGAAGTTGCGCATCGTGAGGAGTCCGCCGGCGAGGGCCACGGCAACCACGACGCCGATCAGGAACACGACCTGGACTTCGGCCGGCAGCTTGCCCCGGAACGACCAGTAGCCCGAGCCGAGCCCGAAGACGACGATGGCGAACAGGTCGAGGACGCGCTCGATGAACACGGTCCCGAACGTCCGCGACAGCGAGACTGTCGTGTTGATTTTCAGGAGGTATGCCCGGTACAGGTCGCCGAGCTTCGCCGGGACCAGGCAATTCACGAGCCAGCTGATCAGGATGATCTCGCTCGCGTCCTTGACCCCGAGCCGGAACCCGGTGCCCCGGATCAGGATCGCCCAGCGCAGGCCCCGGAGCGGGAAACCGGCATAGAACACGCCGAACGCGACGAGGAGCAAGAGCGGGTTGGCCTTGAGGATGAGGCCCGGGATCTGGTCGAGCTTGAACCCCGGCAGGGCGCGCGCGAACAGGGCCAGCAGGATCAGCGGCAGGATCAGCGAGATGATCGTCCGAGGCTGGCGCAATCGCCGCCCGAGCGACAGCTGGTCGGCGCTGACCTCGTCGGCTCGCCGTTCCGTGCCCGCTCGCCGCTCCATGCCGCCTCGCCGCTCGACGTCGGCGCCGGTCTCGCGCTCGGCAGGCTCCCGTTCGTCGAGCTCGGTTGCGTCGCGGTCGTCGTCCCTCCGGTCGGTGCCCTCGCGGCGATCATCACCCGACCGCCGCTCGGCGCCCGGCGCCACGGCCGATTCGGGACGGGCCGAGCCCGGCAGACCGCTCATCGGGCGGCCGACGCGGGCGCGCCGTCAGCGGGCCGCACCCGGCCGTTGCCACGGGCGCGCTGGATCACTGTCGCGACGGGCGTGAGGACGCGGATGTAGAACGATGCGCGGCCCGTCACGAGGTCGGCCGTGGGAAGCGCGGCCAGGAGACCCGCTGCGGTCGACGGATCGCCGTCGAGGATCGTGCTGGACACGCCGACCTCGAACGCGCTGTGCGCGTCCGACACGGCGATGCCCGCCAACCCGTGGGCACGCGCGAACTCGGCCGCCTTGTGGTTGCCGGCCCCGCCGAAGATTCGCGAGTTGTGGGTCTCGATCCAGTCGATCTGGGGCGCCAGCCGCTCCATCCGGGCGTCGCGCAGCAGGGAGCCCCGGAGCCGGTCAAACGGATGGGGCACGCCGACGAGGGCGCCCTGGGCTCGAGCCTCGGCGATCGCTTCATCGACCGGCAGGCCGGGCGGGATCGCTCGCTCGAGGAACAGGCAGATCAGGTCGCCGTCCGCGGTCCGGACCTCCTCGCCCACGATCACGGTCAGGTCGGGCGCGATCTCGGCGGCTCGATCGCGCGCCTCGAGGGCGCCGTCGATCCGGTCGTGGTCCGTGATCGCGAGGTGCGTCAGCCCGCGCGACGCCGCTGTGCGCACGAGCGAGGCTGGCGACGCGAGCGAGTCGAACGACGCCCGGGAATGCGTGTGCAGGTCCGCGAAGGCGCGGCTCATCCCCGCTAGATTTGGGACACGAGCGACTTCTTGAAGAAGTCGAAGTGCTCCAGGGCGATCCCTGTCCCGAGGGCCACGCAGTTGAGCGGGTTCTCCGCGACGTGACAGGGCACGCCGGTGACCTGGGTCAGGAGCTTGTCGATGTTGCGGAGCATCGAGCCGCCGCCCGACATGACCATGCCCTTGTCGATGATGTCCGAGCTCAGTTCCGGCGGTGTCTGCTCGAGGACCGTCCGGACGGCGGCGACGAGCTGCTGCAACGGCGCCTCGATCGCCTCCATCACCTCGGAGCTCGTGATCGGGATGGTCCGCGGCAGGCCGGCGATCAGGTCGCGCCCGCGGACCTCCATCTGGAGCTCGCGCTCGAGCGGGAGGGCCGTTCCGATCTGGATCTTCACTTCCTCTGCGGTCCGCTCCCCGATCATCAGGTTGTACTTCTTGCGGATGTACGTGGCGATGTGCTCGTCGAACTTGTTGCCGCCGACCCGGAGCGAGGTCGAGACCACGATCCCGCCGAGGGCGATGACCGCGATCTCGCTGGTCCCCCCACCGATGTCGATGACCATGTTCCCGGACGGTCCGCTGATCGGGACATTGGCCCCGATCGCCGCCGCGAGAGGCTCCTCGATCAGGTACGCCGCCTTGGCGCCGGCTTTGAGCGCGGCGTCGCGGACGGCCCGCTTCTCGACCGAGGTCACGCCGGCCGGAACGCTGATCATCACCTCGGGCCGGGAGAACCCGATCCGGCCCTTTGTCGCCTTGTTGATGAAGAAGCGGAGCATCGCCTCGGTGATGACGTAGTCGGCGATCACGCCGTCCTTCATGGGCCGGATCGCGGTGATGTTGCCGGGGGTCCGCCCGATCATCTCGCGGGCTTCTTCGCCGACGGCCACGATCCGGTTGTCGTCCGAGACCGCGACGACGGATGGCTCCGTGATCACGACTCCCTTGCCCTTGACGTAGACGAGCACGTTGGCCGTGCCGAGGTCGATACCGATTTTCATGAGGAGGAGGAAACGGTCCCTTCTTCGAGGCGCGCGATTCTTGCGCCCAAGTCTGCGAACTTGCGTTCGATGTTCTCATACCCCCGCTCGACGTGGTGCGCGCCGTGAATCGTCGACTCGCCGTCAGCGGCGAGTGCGGCGAGGATCAGCGACGCACCGGCCCGCAGGTCGCCGATCTCCGCCTCGGCCCCGTGGAGAGGCGTCCGGCCCTTGATCGTTGCGTGGTGCTTGTCGAGAAGGTCGATGCTGGCCCCCATCCGGTTCAGATCGGTCAGCCACTCGAGGCGGTCCTCGAAGATCGCCTCGTGGACCGTCGAGGTTCCCTGGGCCTGGGTCAGCAGGACCGACGTTGGCGACTGGATGTCGGTCGGCAAGCCGGGATAGGGCGCGGTCTCGATGTCGACGGCACGGAATGCGCCGTCCGCGACGCCCCGGCCGTCGATCGCGATCCGGTCGCCGGCGCACGTCGCGAGGACGCCGGCCCGGCCCAGGACGTCGAGGAAGGCGGTCATGTGGTCGCACGGCGCCCCGGTCAGGGTGATCTGGCCACCAGTGACCGCGCCGGCGACGGCGAAGGTCCCGGCCTCGATCCGGTCTGGGATGACGTGGTGCTCGGCCCCGCGCAGGCGGCGCTTGCCCACGACCTCAATGGTGTCGGGGTAGGTCCGCTGGACCTCGGCGCCCATCTTCGTGAGGAACACGATGAGATCGTCGACCTCGGGCTCCTGGGCGGCCGGCCGGATCACGGTGTGGCCGTCGGCCAGCGTAGCCGCGAGCATCGCGTTCTCGGTCCCCATGACCGACACGAAGGGGAACCGGATCTCGGTCCCGCGGAGCCGGCCCGGGGCCGTCGCGAAGTAGTAGCCGTTCCGGTATTCGATCGTCGCCCCGAGCGTCCGCATCGCCTCGACGTGGAGATCGACCGGTCGCCGGCCGATCCGGTCGCCGCCGGGGTTCGAGATGATCACCCGCCCGAAGCGGCTCAGGAGCGGCCCCAGGAGCATGAACGACGCCCGCATCTTGGCCGCCGCCTCGAGCGGCACGAAGAGCCACTCGACATCGCCCGATGCGATCTCGTAGACGTTGGGCGCGGGGTGATCGACGACGACGCCGATGTCGCGGAGGGTCTCGGCCATGACCCGGACATCCTCGATCTCGGGGACGTTCGTGAAACGGCAGCGCTCGCCGGTCAGAATTGCCGCGGCGAACATCTTCAACGCGGCGTTCTTGGAGCCGCTGATCGGGACCTCGCCGTGCAGCGGCACGCCGCCCTCGATCTTGAAGACCTCGCGGGTGACTTCCTCAGGCGTGAATTCCCAGTGGAATGGACGAGCGTCAGCCATATGTGCCGCGCCTAGCGCCTTCGAGGGCCCTCGCGGTGACGACGCTCCGCCACGCGAATCCGGATCAGCGCGGATTGGAGCGACGCCCGCGCGGCTGCGAGGTCGGCGCCTTCCACAAAGCCGGATTCGAGAGCCTCCTCGGCCTTGCGCCGGGCCTCCTGGGCCTTCTCGAGGTCGATCTCCGACGCCATGTCGGCGGTCTCGGCCATCACGACGACCTTGTCGGGCAGAACCTGGAGGAACCCGCCGACGATCGCGAACGACTCTTCCTGACCACCCTTGCGGAGACGCAGCTCGCCTGCCCCGAGGGTCGAGACGAGCGGCGCGTGGTGGGGCAGGATGCCGAGCTCGCCTTCGCTGCCGGGCAGGACGACGCTGTCGACCTCGTCCTCGTAGGCGAGCTTCTCGGGCGTGACGATCTCGAGCTGAAGAGGCATCGCCTACGCCTTCTCCTGATCGGCCGGCGCGGTTGCCTGGTCGGATTGCGTGTCGCCGATTGCTGCGTCCGGCGCCGCCGTATCGCCGCTCGCCGAGTCCGGCGCCGACGTGTTGCCGCTCGCCGAGTCCGGCGCCGCCGTGCCGTCGCCCTCGGCCTCAGGTGCCTCGTCGGCGGGCGCAGCGGCGCCCGTGGC
>JACCVQ010000066.1 GCA_013698095.1 Chloroflexota bacterium | reverse complement strand
GTCGAGCCCGGCGCGGCGGGCGGTCTCGGGCCGCTGGGCCAGCCTGTCGGCACGACGGGCCTCGCGGACCAGCTCCCGCTCCTCAGCCAGATTGACGAGCCGGAAGTACAGGCTGAACGCTCGGACGACGACCTCGGCCCGGTCCGGATCGAGGGCGGCGAGCTCGGCCACGAGCCCGGCCCGGAGCGACGGGTCGTCGCCGCGGCGGAGGCGGATGGTCGTCCGGCGGACCCGCTCGACGAGGTCCAGCAGGTCGCGCCCGGCCTGCTCGGCGATCACCTGGCCGAGGAGCGAGCCGAGCAGCCGGATCTCGAGCCCGAGCGCATCGCGCGCGCGGCCCGTCCCGATCGTCGCCGGCTCGGCCCGGACGGCCTCGTTCTGGCGGGCCATCCGGCTCAGGCCACCCGGGCGAAGGTTGCGACGAGACCGTTCCGCATCCCGTCGGGCTCGCCTCCGCAACCTTTCGCGAGGAGATCGACTCGTAGGCTTGTATGGTGATGGCCATGGCGGCGCCCGAGATCGGATCGAGCACCGGACCGGATCAGCTCGAGCAGCTCCGGTTCCTGCATGAGGTCGCCCGTCTCGCGACCACTGCCCGGACGTGGGACGAGCTCCTCGAGATCGTCGTCGACGGAACCCGCGATGCGCTCCACGGCGATGTCACCTCGCTCTACCTGCTCGATCGGGACGGAGCCTACCTGACCCTGGCGGCAACGAACGGCCTCGATCGGTACCAGATCGGGCGGGCCCGGGTGCCGTTCAGCGAGGGCGTGACCGGTCGCGTGGCCGCCAGCCGCGAGCCGCTCGTGATCGCCGACGTCCGATCCGACCCGCGCTTCCTGTGGGTCCGAGGCCTGGACCAGCGTCGGTTCATCGCCTCGATGCTGAGCGTGCCTTTGACGTGGAACGACCAGATCGTCGGCGTGCTCAACGTCCAGACCGAGCAGGAGCGGCCGTTCACCGCGGACGATGTCGCCCAGCTGCAGGCGATCGGCGACCTCCTCGCCGGGATCGTCGAGAAGGGCCGCCAGCAGAGCGAGGCCGAGGAGCGACTCGAGCAGCTCCGCCAGATCGACGAGGCCCGCTCGGAGCTGATCGCCCTCGTCACCCACGAGCTCCGGACGCCGCTCGCGGTCGTCCGCGCCTATACCGAGCTCCTCGCCGACGATCCGCCCCTCGAGGGCCGCGATTCGCGCGATCCGAGCCGCCGCGCCCAGCGCCAGGCGTGGCACGACGCGGCGATGGACCAGGTGGAGCGGCTCGACCGGCTCGTCGACTCGATCCTCGCCTCGGTCCGGATCGTTCCGGCCGAGGCGGCGACCGTCACCCCGACCGATGTCGAGGCCGCGATCGCCGAGGTCACGGCGTCGATCCGTCCGATCGTCCGGCAGCATCATCTCGACGTCCGGACCGGTCTCCGTCATCACGCCCTGGCGGACGCGCCGCGGCTGCGACAGATCCTGGAGCACCTGATCGAGAACGCGGTGAAGTACGCCCCGCCGGACACGACCATCACCGTCGATCACGATCTCGTCGAAGGCTTCGTCCGGATCGGCGTCAGCGACCAGGGTCCCGGCGTCCCCGAGGAGTGGCGCGAACGGATCTTCGAGCCGTACGCCCGGCGCGAGACGCACACCGCGCGCGGTTCCGGGATCGGCCTGTACGCAGCGAAGCGCCTCGGCGAATCGATGGGCGCCCGGCTGTGGGTCGAGCCGGCCGAGCCGACCGGCGCCCGATTCGTCATCGCCCTGCCCGCGGCCGCGGCCGTCTGATGCACACCAACTCCGCTCGGTTCCCCAGCACTTCGCCACGATGAGGTCGACATGATTGCCGCTCGCCCGCTCCGCATCCTCGTCGTCGACGACGACCCCGCGATGGTCGGCGCAATCACCGCGCTCGTCGGCACCGAGGGCCACCAGGTCATCACCGCCTACGACGGGCTGACCGCCGTGAAGCGCTTCCGCGAGGAGGCCCCGGACATCGTCCTGCTCGATCTCGCGATGCCCGGCCCCGATGGGTTCACCGTGGCCGGCCAGATCCGGGCGGCCGGCTCGGCGCCGATCCTCGTCGTGTCCGGCGAGAGTGCCGAGGATGCCAAGGTCCGGGCGCTCGGCATCGGCGCCGACGACTATCTCGTCAAGCCGTTCGGCAAGGCCGAGCTGCTGGCCCGGATCGCGGCCGTGATGCGCCGCGTGGACCGATCGACCGCGGGCGCCGCGACCGGCCCGGTTTCGGCCGGTGAGCTCGTCCTGGAGCCGGCTCGTCACGAGGCCCGGGTGGGCACGGTCGGGCTGACCCTCACGCCGACGGAGTTCCGCCTGCTCGAGGCGCTCGTCCGGGCGGCCGGGGACATCGTTCCGCACCACCTGCTCGCCCGATCCGGCTGGCCGGCCGAAACCGATCCCGATCTGCTCTGGCTGAAGCCGCACCTGGCTCGCCTTCGGGCCAAGGTCGAGTCGGCCGGCGGCCCGCAGATCCTGGCGGTCCGCGGCGTGGGCTATCGGATCGAGGCCTGACCGTCGTCCGTGGCCTGCGTATCGCGGCTGCGGTCGTCGCGGGTCCGTCCGCCTGCCGCGTCTTTGACTCCGAGTCAATGTTCCGGGGCGGCAACGCGGGCGAATTGCCCTCGATGGACGTCCTGTTGACTGGTGGTCACGATCCAGCCCGATCAGTCGTGTCGCGATCCCTTGAACGGCCGAATCGTTGACCGGGAGTCATGAAGGGTTCGGATCGCAGTGCGCCCCCGTCGGATCGCCACGGGCCGGGGTCAGATCGCCGTGGACCACGGGCCGGGGTCGGGCCGCTGCGGGCGGACCGCGCAGGCGGGCACGTCAGGCCAGGGCGAGGGAAACGGCCCGGTAGCCGGCGACGTCGTGGGCGTCATCAACGCAATCGACCCGGCAGCCACGCGCGTCGCGGCCGGCAATCGGGTTGAAGTGGAACCAGGCGATGTCGTGGTCGGCCATGCCGGAGTGCAGCCGACAGCCGCAGGTGGCGCAGGTAACCGGGGCGCCATGGCCGTCGCGGACGGCGACGGGTCGGCGGACCTCGGGATCGGTCGGGTGGATCATCGGGCGGCCTTCGCTTTCCGGGAGGAGAGACGACAAGACGGCGTTCCCGACGCCGTAGGCTGATCCTCGCTCAGCCTCCGTTTCGCGGTCGACACCGAATTCGTTGCTCCTCGGTTGCGGTCCGGTTGCGACGGGCGCCGGCCGTCAGGGCGCGGTCCACTCCAGGCCGGCGAGCAGCTCGATCAGGTCGTCCAGCGCGCGCGTCTCGGCCGCCGCATTCGCGAGGATGAAGGCGATCACACCCTGCTCCTCGCGAACGAGCGTCACTCGGACGAGGAACTGCCCGGCGCAGTCCTGGGAGAACGCGACGCCTCGAACGGCGCCGACCTTGACGCTCCGTTCTCCGGTCGGCTTCGTGCAGTCGTGGTGCAAGTTGGTCTTCGCCACTCCTCGGTCGGTGAATTCCTGCAGACCCGACGGGGCGGCTCCGCCGATCAGGTAGAGGCCCCCGTCCGGAACGCCGACCCGATCGAGGAGCGGGCCCAGCATGTCGAAGCGCTGGACGCCGTCCCAGACGCGCTGCGCTGCGGCCCACCGCCGGGTCAGCATCGTCGCCGGGAGCGTCAGGGCATAGGGATACTGCGTCGATGCGAAGCGGACGGGTCCGGAATCGGTCGGGCTTGCCGCCGCGGACGCCGGAACGATGGAGGCGCTGGTCGCGCCCGAGGCAGCTGTCGCCAGCGGTTGGACACTCGGCCCCGGTCCGGTCGAAACGACCGGCGAGGCGGCCGAACCGGCGCAGGCGATCATCGAGGCGGCGATGACGGCGCTGGTCCCGATGCCGGACCAGCGGCCAGGTTCTCGGCGCATCGGATCTCCCCACTTCCGCGTTCCCCGATCTGTCGCCGATTGTGGCACGACGTCCGTCGCGCAACGTCGTGATCGGCGCGGATCAGCGAATGCTCACCGCGCCTTCCGTCGTGAAGGCAGCGACCGTCGCAGGCCCAGACTGGGGCGCCGCGCTCGCGACCGTCGCGATCGGCTCGACCAGCCAGATGTCGGCCTCGAGCGGGGCTCGCTCGGCCAGAAGACGTGCAGCGAGCGCCGAGCCCGCCTCGCGCTGGAGCTCGACGAGGCCGCGCAGCTCGGCGGCCAGCTCCGGGCCATCCTCGCGGCCGGCGATTGCGGTCGACAACCGGGTGCCGCTGACGCTCCGGGCGTCGAGGGCGGCAAGGTGCCGGCCATCGGGGTCGTACAGGTACGCCCGGCCACCGGTCATCCCGGCCCCGAAGTTCGCCCCGACGGGACCGAGCACGACGACCGCGCCGCCGGTCATGTACTCGCAGCCATGCGGGCCAAGGCCCTCCACGACCGCCTGCGCCCCGGAATTGCGCACGGCGAACCGCATCCCGGCTCGGCCGACGACGTGGAGCCGGCCGGCGGTCGCGCCGTACAGGCAGGTGTTGCCGGCGATCGCCTGGCGGTGCGGCTCGGCAGCGAGGCCGGTCTCGGGCGTGACGACGACGACGCCGCCCGACAGGCCCTTGCCGACGTAATCGTTGGCCTGGCCGACGAGGCGGAGCTCGACACCGGGTCCGGCGAACGCCCCGAATGACTGGCCGGCAGCGCCGCGCAGGCCGAGCCGGATCGGGCCCGCGAGCTCCTTGCGCTCGATGGCACCGGTGAGGCCGGCTCCGAACGAGCGATCGGCGGTCGAGAGGGCGAGCCCGTCGGCCCGGAACCCGGCCTGGCCGTGCAGGGC
>JACCVQ010000054.1 GCA_013698095.1 Chloroflexota bacterium | reverse complement strand
CGTCGATCGCCATGCCCACCTTCGCGTCGTCGACCAGGGCACGAATCGCCTTGGCGGCGCCGGCATGCGCGCGCAGCTCGTTGTCGGCGACCCGGATCGCGGTCGGCCAGTGGCGCAGCCCCGGCGCGTGCACACCGTCGGCGTGGCCCATGAAGGCGAAGACGGCCGGCTCGTTGAACGTCATCCAATCCTTGACACGGTCGCCCAGGCTCGAGGCGAGTAGGGCGGCGTAGTCGCTGAACCAGCCCACGACCTCCGGGTTCGCGAACCCACCGCGGTCCTGCAGGGCCTGCGGCAGGTCCCAGTGGAAGAGGTTGACGAGGGGCTTGACGCCCGCCTCCAACAGGGTGTCGACCAGGCGCCCGTAGAAGTCGAGGCCGAGTTGGTTGACGCCTCCGGTTCCAGTCGGAAGGACCCGTGGCCAGCTCACGCTGAAGCGATACGACCGCGCGCCGAGATCGGCCATCAGCCGGACGTCCTGCGTGTAGCGGTGGTAGTGGTCACAGGCCACGTCGCCCGTGCTGCCATCCGTGATCGCGCCCGAGCGCCGTGCGAAGGTGTCCCAGATGGACGGTCCCCGGCCGTCCTCGGCTGCCGCTCCCTCGATCTGGTAGGCGGAGGCGGCGAAGCCCCAGCTGAAGTCGGCCGGAAAGAGCCCGGCGAGCCGGGCTGGGTCCGTGTCGATCGTGGGCAGGGTCGTCATTCAGTGGATGGTATGCGGCGTCGCCCTTGTTCCCTCGCCGATCCCGACACGCGCCGACCACAGGTCGATCAGCGGCCGGCGTCGGTCCGGGCCGGTCCGGATCCGCCGGGCGATCATCCGCCGGCCTCGCCGCGCTCGACGAACCGGCCGACGCCGCGATCGCCGACGGCGTGGCCGTCGCGGACGATGGCACGGCCGCGGACGTAGGTGCTCCGGACGGCGCCCTCGACGGTCATCCCCTCATAGGGCGTGAAGTCGCTCGTATGGTGGAGGTCGGCGGCCCGGATCGTTCGCCGGGCGGCCGGGTCGAAGAGGACGAGATCGGCGTCGCGGCCGATCTCGATCGCTCCCTTGCGGGCGAGCCCGAAACGGTGGGCCGGTGTCGTCGCCAGCACGTCGACCATTCGCTCGAGGCTGATCCTGCCCTTCGCCACGCCTTCGCCGTACACGATCGAGAGCAGCGTCTCGATCCCGGGGGCGCCGTTGCTGATCCGGTCGAACGAGATACCGCGCGCCGCTTCGCCCTTCTCGACCGCGACCCGGTCCGCGACGTGGTCCGTCGCGACGAGCGACAGGTCGCCGGCGGCCACGCCCGCCCACATCGCCTCCACGTCGGCCGCCGGTCGGAGGGGAGGGGAGATGACGCTCTTCGCGCACTCGAGCGGGTCGGGCTCGTCGTAGCGAGCGTCGGTCAGGGTCAGGTAATGGGGGCACGTTTCGGCGGTCGCTCGGACCCCGCTCGCCCGGGCCTCGGCGACAAAGCCGAGCGCAGCGGCGCAGGAGAGATGCACGATGTGGACGGGAGCCCCGGTCGCGCGGGCGAACGCCATCGCCCGATGCGTCGCGACCGCCTCCGCCTCGGTTGTCCGCGTGACAGCGTGATGACGTGGTGACGTATCACCATGCTGCAACGCTGAAGCGACGGCGGCATCGATGAGTACGGGATCCTCGCAGTGGAGCTCGAGCATCCCGCGCCGGGTGCCGAGGATCGCCATCGCGTCGTAGATGGCCCGATCGGCCAGACGGAAGTCGAACACCATGAAGGCCTTGGCGGTCGGGACGCCGGCGTCGACCATCGCCGGCAGCTCGGCCAGCGGGTCGTCCATCCCGCCGAGGATCGCCGGGCTCAGCGCGAAATCGATCGCGCTGTCGCCAGCGGTCACCCGCCGGAACTCGTCGATCCCGGCGAGGATCGAGCGATGGGCGACGGGCGACGAACCCGTCCCGGGGTTGTTGAAGGCGAGAAACGTGGTCGTCCCGCCGAAGGCCGCCGCGAGCGAGTCCTGGAAGAAGCGATCCGGCTCCGCGTCCGACGCGACGCGTGTGTGGGTGTGGACGTCGACGCAGCCCGGCAGGACGAGCAGCCCGTCGGCCGCGACGACCTCCCTTGCTCCCGCCGCCAGACCGGACAGGTCGGGTTCGATCATCTCGATCGACCCCGCCCGCACAGCGACATCAGCACGTCGCGAGCCGTGCGCGGTCACGACCGTCCCGCCGAGGACGAGCAGGTCCGGCCCCAACCGCTCGATCGTCGTCGTCACCTGCCGAGCATAGCGATAGACGGCGATCTGCCACCCTCGAGGCGTACGCTCGCCCGGTGACGAAACCATCACCAATGCCGGCGGGCGAGGTGCTCGCGATCATCGACGCGCTCGGCAATCGACAGGTCGCCGCCTGGATCGCCGGTGGCTGGGCGGTCGATGCCCTCGTCGGCGAGCAGACTCGCCCGCATCGCGACCTGGACCTCGCGATCCGGGCCGAGCAACTCGACGCCGCGATCGACCGGCTCGCAGGCCTCGGCTATCGCCAGGCCCTCGACCGTCGGCCCGTCCGGCTCGTCCTCGAAGCGGCAGGCGGTCGTGCCGTCGACCTTCATCCGGTGACCTTCGACGAGGCAGGTCATGGCCGTCAGCCCGGCGACGACGGCCGGGTCTTCGACTATCCGCCGGACGCGTTCGGCGAGGGCTCGATTGCCGGGGTCACCGTTCGGTGCCTGACGGCCGGCCAGCTCGTCCGCTTCCACCTCGGCTACGAGCCGCAGGCACACGATCGCCAAGACATGAACCTGCTCCGCGACCGGCTGGGCATCGCCCTGCCGGACCCGTACTGACCAAGCCCACCGCAGTTCGTGCGTCGGGCACGCCAAGCGACGGCTGGACGTTCACCAATGGGTCTGAAACCCCTCTTCGGTCACTCGGTGCGTCGGGCGAACAGTTCAGCGTCAGGCGGCTCCTTCGTTCGTCGTTTTACCCGCCGGGCGCACAGCGATCGCCCGGAAGCCGCCCCACCCACGGCGAAACATCCAGATCGCAACCAGGCCCAGGGTCACCAAGGCGCCCGGCAGCTCGGTCAACGTGCCGGGAAGCGTGTCGACGTACAGGAGTAGGACGGCAACGACCAGGCATGCGATCGCAACGCCGACCTGTCCGTATGCCGTGTTGCGGTTCCGGACGCGCTGCGTCGTGTTCATCAGTCGACCTCGCGGATCACGATCGGCTGGGCGCCATCCCACAGGCAGCGTCGCCCGACCTCGCGGAGCCGATCCTCCCAGCCCTCCTCCGGAACGATCGAGGCGAAGTGGTTCGCCGCCAGCGAGCCGACCTTCGACGCCGTCTGGCACGCCCCGTACGGGAAGAAGATCTCGCACTCGCTGATGCCGCCCGGGTACATCGCGAGCATCCCGGGCGCCGGATGCGATGTGTGATTCTCGTAGTCGATACCGGGCCGGAAGTCGCCGTACGGGATCCACGTCGACTCGCCGCTCCAGCGGCAGTGGATCAGCTTCGAGCTGATCGGCAGCATCCGCCGGATCGCTTCGATCGTCTGAGGCGCGGCCGCCTCCCAGCGGGCAGTAAAGTGGAGGTCGCCGACCTCGATCTGGAGGGTCGTCATGAACGGAGGATAACGGTGACCGACGGCGCCGGACCGACGATCTCGACCCATGTGCTCGATACCGAGCTTGGGCTGCCTGCCGCCGACGTCCGGGTCACGCTCTACCGGCTCGACGTCCCGAATGCCCCCATCCGGATGACCCAGGCCCTGACCGACGGCGACGGCCGGGTCCGCGACCTCCTCGAGCGACCGCTCGTCGCCGGCGATTATCGGCTCGAGTTCGACATCGGGCGGGCCGACGACGCGTTCTTCCGGCGACTGGCGGTCGATTTCCGGATCTCCGACGCGAGTCGGAGCTATCACGTCCCGCTCCTCCTGGCGCCGTACTCGATGACGACGTACCGGGGAAGCTGAGTGGACATTGCCACCCTCGACGCCCTGCCCGAGGCCGAGTTCATCGCCGCCACGGCCCCTTGGTTCGAGGGCGCGCCCCGGTTCCTCGCCCAACTGGCGGCCGCGCGCCCGTTCCGCGACGAGTCGAAGTTCTTTGTCCGCGCCGCCGAGATCGCCGCCGCGCTGCCGGAGCCCGAGCAGCTCGAGCTGATCGACGCCCACCCTCGCCTCGGCGCCCCGCCGATGTCGGTCTCGGCCGCCTCGTTCCGGGAGCAAGGCTACGACGTCGAAACGACCCGTGCCATGGCCGAGCTGGAGCGCCTGAACGCGGCATACGAGGCCCGCCACGGCTTCCGGTTCTGCGTCTTCGTCAACGGCCGGTCGCGCCCGGAGCTGGTGCCGGTCGTGGAGGCCGCCCTGGATGCGGACCGGGCCGCAGAGATCCGGCGGGCCGTCGCGGACGTCGTCGCCATCGCCCACGATCGCTACCGACGTCTGGCCAGTCCTGTCGAGGTGACCAGGTGATCGAGGTCGGTCAGAACGCCTACGGCAAGTCCGCGATCAGGCTGGTCAAGGTCGTTCGCGGCGAGTCGCCCCACCGGGTCCGCGACCTGACGATCGCCATCGCGCTCGAGGGCGACTTCGCGGCCTCGTACCGCGACGGCGACAACAGCGCCGTCATCGCGACCGACACGATGAAGAACACGGCCTACGCGCTGGCGGGCGAGTACCTGACGGGTGCGATCGAGGACTTCGGGATCGTTCTGGGCAGACACTTCCTGGCGGCGGGCGACGAGGTCGACCGAGTCCGGGTCACGATCGCCGAGCACGCCTGGCGGCCGATCGGCGACGCCCGGGATGCGTTCACGCGCGACGGCTCCGAGACGCGGACGGCGGTCGTCGTCGTCGGCCGCGACGGGACCGCCATTCGGGCCGGACTCGACGGCCTGTCGGTGATGAAGACCACCCGCTCGGCGTTCAGCGGCTTCCCGCGCGACCGATTCACGACGCTCACGGAGACCGAGGACCGGATCATGGCCACGAAGGTGACGGTGTCGTGGGCGTACGACCTGGCGGTCGAGGTCGACTTCGAGCGTTCGTACGGCGCGGTTCGCGCGACCTTCCTCGAGGTCATGGCCGACCACCACTCGGTCTCGGTCCAGGCCTCGATCTGGATTGTCGGCAAGGCCGTCCTGGAGCGTCACGCCGAGGTCGCCGAGATCGCGATGTCGCTGCCGAACCTCCATCACTGGACGGTCGACCTGAGACCGTTCGGGATCGAGAACGACCGCGCGGTCTACGTCTCGACGACCGAGCCGCACGGCCTGATCGAGGCCACGATCCGGCGGTCCGACGGCTGACTCGGTCTCGTGCGATCGTCGTGACAGGCTAGGTGACACGCGCCCGGGTCACAGTCCGGTCATGGAAGCCCGCATCGTCCAACTCCCGACCAACGAGATTCGCGTCGACGGCGACCGGATCGTCATCGAGCGGTTCGTCGTCCGCGATCCGTCGCTGGCGGCGATCGTCGCCGAGCACCCCGCGGAGGACCGGCCGGCCTTCCTCGAGCGGGCGCTCCGGATCGGACTGACTGCGCTCCAGGACGCCACCGTGAGCGTCGATGTCGACCTGGTGCGCGGCGAGTTCGACAAGCTCCTGCGGTCCTCGGAGGCGGCCAACGTCCGCGCCGCGGAGGCGCTCGACGCCGTCCTCCGCTCCAACTTCGCCGACGGCGACGGCCGGCTGCCGCGGACTCTCGAGAAATTCCTCGGCGATCGCGGCGCCCTGCGGTCGTTCGTCGGCGAGCTGTTCGACGAGACGAAGCGCGACAGCGCGATCGGTCGGATGCGGACGCTCCTCGGCACGTACTTCGACGGCGACGCGTCCAAGCTCGCGCTCCTGCTGGACCCCACCCGCCAGAACTCCCCGATGCACCAGTTCCGGACCGAGGTCAGCGCCGGATTCGAGAAGCTGAACGATCGCCTGACCGCGATCGAGGCAGCAGCCGCGGCGCGTGGCGTCGAGCGCTCGCGATCGGCCGCGAAGGGCGGCGACTTCGAGGACATCCTCGAGGCGCTCCTTGCGGATCTCGCCCGCGGCTCTGGCGACCTGCTCGACCGGACGGGCAGCGAGACAGGCGAGCTGCTCCGCTCGAAGAAGGGCGACTTCGTCGTGACGGTCAACCCGGATCGGACCGGCGGAGCCGACGCCCGGATCGTCGTCGAGGCGAAGGATCGTTCGATGTCCGGCCGGGCGATGCGCGAGGAGCTGCGCGAGGCGAAGGAGAATCGCGCCGCAGCGGTCGCCCTCGTCGTGTTCAGCCCGGCTCATGCGCCGGCCGGCATCGCCCCGTTCGATATCCGGGCGGGCGATGTGTACTGCGTGATCGATCCTGCCGCGCCGGAGACGGCAACGCTCGAGGCCGCCCTGCGCCTCGCCCGGCTCTTGACGATCAGCAGCCTGCGCGAGGTCGAGGCCGAGATCGACGTCGAGGCCGTCCGGGCCGCCCTGACTGCGATTCGCGCCGAGCTCGACGCCCTGAAGGGGATCAAGGCGACGCTCACCTCGATCGCAACGAGTGCGACCGGACTGCAGCTGGCGATGGACCGGCTCCGGGACGGGGTGATCGCCAGGGTCGCGGAGGCCGAGCTGGAGATCCGGATGGCGCGCGCGGCCGCTCGCTGAGGCTTGTCGCCGAGCGGGAATCGCGGGTGGACGAGATCGGATCCGATGCGCTCGGACACTCTTCCTCGAACCCTGTGCGGTTCGGTCCGGTCTGGTGCGGTTGGGACATGCGGGCCATGCGCGGATGGGACCACCGGGTCCTGTCGGTTCGCCGTGCGAGTCGGGAGGCTTGCGTCGTAGGCGCACCATGGGTCCCGAGGGCCCGCTAGCGCGTCTTCGAGAACTCGTCCGCGCCGGAGAACCCATCCATGCGACGAATCCTGGCCACCACCGCCGCCGCCGCCCTGTTCCTGTCATCGGTTGGCGGCGCCGTCGCTGCGGAACCGGGCCCTGTCGGTTCGCCTGCTCCGATCATCGAGCCGCGCCCGGTCGCGGAGCCCGATCCGTCCGTCGAGCCCGTGGTCGAGCCAACGGCACCGCCGACGCTCCCGCCGACGTCCCCGTCGCCTCCTTCCGCCGAGCCTGACCCCGACGCCCCGGCCAGCGCGCCGATCGTTGATGGCCCGGGACCGGTCGCGACCGAGGAGGGGTCCGCGGGCCCTGCGGCCGCACCCAGCGCCAAGGCTCCCGCCGCGAAGGCCGCCGGGCCGCGCGCCGCCACCGATCCGACCGGTCGCTGGATCGTGCTGCTCAAGCCAGGCAGCGATCCCGTCGCGGTCGCCGACCGCCAGGGTCGCCGGATCGGCTTCACGACGGATCGAACCTTCAAGCACACCTTCCGGGGGTACTCGGCCAGTCTCGATCGAGCCCAGGTGACGACCCTCAGCCGAGATGCGTCGGTGGAGATGATCGTCGCCGACGAGAAGATCTCCCTTCAGGCCCAGACGACACCCACCGGCATCTCGAGGATGAGCGCCACCCGCTCGGCAGTCGCGAAGGTTGATGGCGTCGACCAGCGTGTCGATGCCGATGTCGCGATCGTCGACACCGGCATTTCCCAGGCGCCCGACCTGAACGTCGTCGGCGGCTACAACTGCTCGACAACCAACCGCGCTTTGTGGCGCGACGTCGAGGGCCACGGAACCCACGTCGCGGGCACCGTCGGCGCGATCGACAACGGCAGCGGCGTCGTCGGCGTGGCGCCGGGCGTCCGGTTGTGGGCCGTGAAGATTCTTGATGACGCGGGCGATGGCCTCCTCAGCTGGTACGTCTGCGGTCTGGACTGGATCGCCTCCCAACGTGACCCGCTCGATGCGAGCCGCCCCCGCTTCGAGGCCGTGAACATGAGCGTCGCAAAGTGGGGCAGGGACGACGTGAACTGCGGCAACACCAACAACGACATCCTCCACCTGGCGATCTGCCGCCTCGTCGCGAGCGGCGTGACGGTTGTGGCCGCCGCAGGCAACGACGGGGCCAGCTCTTCGGTCCGTGTCCCCGCGGCCTACAACGAGGTCATCACGGTCTCGGCTCTCGCCGACTCTGACGGCAAGGCGGGCGGGCTCGGCGGCAACCGCTGCTTCTCGTGGGGCACCTACGACAGCGACGACTCCTTCGCCGACTTCAGCAACTATGGCTCGGACGTCGACGTGATCGCACCCGGCAAATGCATCTGGTCGACCGTGCCCGGCGGCTACAAATACAGCTCGGGAACCTCGATGGCGGCTCCTCATGTCGCCGGCGCCGCGGCCCTGCTCAAAGCGAGCCGGCCGCGTCTGACCCCGGCCGAGGTCAAGGAAGCGCTCATCTATCTCGGCAACCTGAACTGGCGGACGTCGTCGGATCCGGATGCGTACCACGAGAAGCTCCTCGACGTGTCCCGGGTCGGGCCGCGCGGCACGTTCGCGGTCAGCGCCGGGGCCGCAGCACTGATCGGCCAAAGCGGCGGCGCAGCGCGCGTCGCGATCAACGTCAGCCGCTCGACCACGTCGTTCGAACGCATCCGCTTCAGAGCCGCGGGCCTGCCGGCCGGCGCAACCGCCAGCTTCAGCGCGACCAGCGTCTACGGCTTCGGCCCCACCACCACGACCCTGACCGTCAACATGCCGAAGGGCGTCGCCATCGGAACCTACAAGGTCACGGTCGTCGGCGACGAGCACGGCACCACGCATTCCACGCTCGCGGCGATCCAGGTCGCGGGAGATCGGCCCGTGGCGGCTCCGCCCACCGTGGGCATCGTGACTCGCTCCGTCCTCGGCGCGACCACCGTCGCGAGCCGCGTCACGTGGCCGGCCGCGGTGGCCGCCTTGACGCCAGTCGCGGGCTACGAGCTCCAGGTCGCGGTTGACGCAGGACCCTGGAGGCTGATCGCCTCGACAACGGCCGCAGTCCGCTCGGTCAACCTCACCCAGGCCCTCGGCCATCTCTACCGCGTCCGAGTCCGGGCGCGTGACGCGGTCGGCAATTGGAGCGGCTGGGTCAGCGGCGCCAACGTCACGAGCGCTCTCGTCTCGGACCGCTCGACCGCGGTCACGTACAGCGGAACATGGAGGAAGGCGCTTTATGCCCCGGCCACCAATGGCTACACCACGTACGCGACCGCTGCCGGCGCGCGCGGCCGGCTGACGTTCAGTGGTCGGGCGGTCGCTCTTGTCGCGCCCGTGGGCACCACCCGCGGCTCGGCCACGATCTATATCGACGGCGCCAGCCGCGGCACTGTCAGCTTCCGGGCCTCGAGCGGCCAGAGCCGGGTCATCATGTACTCGACCACGTTCGCCACGTCGGGCAGCCATACGATCGACGTTCGCGTCGCGGGCAATGGCCGGGTCGACATCGACGGGTTCGTCATCCTCCGTTGACGGGCGGCGGGTCCGTTGACCCGGCGGCCGGTCCGTTGACCCGGCGGCCGGTCCTTCCTGCACGGGCCGGTTGCACGACCGCGGTATCATGCGAGCCCGGTCCGGCCACGCGGCCAGATCGGTCCGATCGACGACCGCACCGACTGTACGAGGACCTGCCGTGGCGCGCGCGATGTGGAAGGGGGCGATCCAGTTCGGGCTGGTGACGATCCCGGTCAAGCTCTACCTGGCGACCGAGTCCGACTACACGATCCGCTTCAACATGCTCCACGAGAAGGACCTTTCGCGGATCCAGATGAAAACGTGGTGCCCGGTCGAGGACAAGCCGATCTCCCGCTCGGATACGGTCAAGGGCTACGAGTACTCGCCCGGCGAGTACGTGGTCATCACCGACGAGGACCTCGAGAAGGTCCCGCTCAAGACCATCAGCTCCATCGAGATCGAGCAGTTCACCAAGGCCGACGACGAGGAATCGGCGAACACCCGATTCGTCAAGCAGGCCTACTACGTCGAGCCCGACAAGATCGGCCGGAAGCCGTTCTACCTCCTCCGCTCGGTGCTCCAGGAGGAGGGTCTCAAGGCGATCTGCAAGGTCGTGATCAAGGATCGCGAAGCGCTCGCCTCGCTCGATCCGTTCTCCGACACGATGCTCCTCACCACCCTCCATTGGCCCGACGAGATTCGATCGACAAGTGAGCTGGACCTGCCCGACGAGGACTACGACTTCAAGCCGGCCGAGCTCGCGATGGCCCGCCAGCTCGTGTCGGCGATGACCGGCGAGTTCAACGCGTCCGAGTACAAGGACGAGTACCGCGACGCGCTGATGTCGGTGATCGAGTCCAAGGTCGAGGGCCGCGAGGTCAAGGCCGTCGAGCCGGTCGAGGAGGGCGGCAAGCTGATCGACCTGATGGCAGCGCTCGAGGCGTCGGTCAACGCCGCCAAGGCGTCGCGCGCCGCGGACAAGCCGGTCAGCGTCGCCGAGGCGAAGAAGGCCCGAGCGAGCTCGGCGGCTGCCACCACGAAGTCGGCAGCTGCGAAGAAGAAGGCCGCCAAGGCCGACGAGGACGCCGAAGCCGAGTCGGCGGCGCCCGCCCGCGCCACTCGCAAGCGCAAGACCGCCTGACCGTTCCGTCGCCGCGCGTCCCGCGGCCCCGCGACGGTCCCCGCGCGAAGCGCGCGCCCGCCCCGCTGAACCGGTCACCCGTCGATCCGCCAGACTGAGCGGCGATGCCTCTCGAGCACTATCGCCGCAAGCGCGACTTCGGCAAGACACCCGAGCCCGCCGGCGCAACCGAGCCGCCGCGCGGGACCGGCCGGTTCGTCATCCAGCGCCATCGCGCGACCCGGCTCCACTACGACTTCCGGCTCGAGATCGACGGTGTCCTCGTTTCGTGGGCCGTCCCGAAGGGCCCGACCCTCGATTCGCTCGTGCGCCGAATGGCCGTCCACGTCGAGGACCACCCGATCGAGTACTTCGACTTCGAGGGCGTGATCCCGGCCAAGCAGTACGGCGCCGGCGACGTGATCGTCTGGGACTGGGGCACATGGCTGCCCGAGGCCGAAACACCGGACCCGCTCACGGCGATCGACAAGGGCGAGCTGAAGTTCGTGCTCTCGGGCCAGAAGGTTCGCGGCCGATTCACGATCGTCCGGACAAGCCGCCGCCCGGGCTCCGCCGCGACGACCTCGTTCGAAGACGACAGTGAGCAGTGGCTCCTGATCAAGAAACGGGACACCGACGCGGTCACGGGCTGGGATGCCGAGGACCATCCGCAGAGCGTGAAGACGGGCCGGACGAACGACGAGGTGAAGGCCAATCGCGACGCGATCTGGGTGAGCGAGCAGCCGGCGGCGGTCGCCGAGATCGACCTGACCGGGGCGCTGCGCGAGCCGATGCCGGACCGGATCGAGCCGATGGCGGCGACCCTCGCCACGACCCCGTTCAGCGATCCAGACTGGCTGTACGAGATCAAGTGGGACGGCTATCGGGTCCAGGCGGTCGTGCGTGACGGGATCGTCAAGCTCTGGACCCGGAGCCTGAAGGACGCGGAGACCTATTTCCCGAACCTCCTCTCGCCGCCGACCTGGATCGATGCCGGCGAGGCGATCGTCGACGGCGAGGTGGTTGCGCTCGACGACGAGGGCCGGCCCGACTTCTCGCTGCTCCAGGAGCGGATCTCGCAGCGCCGGGTCGGGTCGAAGGCCGGCGCGGGGCCTTCGGCCGGGCCGCTCGTCTACCAGGTCTTTGACCTCCTTCATCTCGATGGCCGGTCGCTCCTGCGCGTCCCTCTCGAGGACCGCAAGCGCCTCCTGCGGAGCGTCCTCCGCGAGACGAACAGGGTCCGCTTCGCCTCGCACGTCGTCGGCGAGGGCCAGGCGTTCATGGCCGCGGCCAAGTCACGCGGCCTCGAGGGGATCGTCGCGAAGCTGCGCCGCTCGCGCTACGAACCGGGCAGGCGAACGCCCGCCTGGCTGAAGCTGAAGATCCGGCCGGAGCAGGAGCTCGTCGTGGGCGGCTGGACGCCCGGCGAAGGCAACGCCCGCGACCTTGGTGCGGTGGCGGTCGGGGTGTACGACGGCGGCAAGCTGCGTTTCGCGGGCAAGGTCGGGTCGGGGTTCACGGCGGCGACGCGAAAGCGGCTGCTTGCAGCAATGGCGCCGCTCGTCGCGGAGTCGCCGCCGTTCGACCCGCCGCCGCCAGTGGACTATCGCGGCCGCTGGGGCGGCGACCTCAACGGCGTGACCTGGATCCGACCCGAGCTCGTGATCCGGGCCGAGATCGGCGGCTGGACTCGAGACGGCCACGTCCGCCAGACCTCGTTCAAGGGGATCGAAGCCGGACGCGATCCGAGCCTCGTCGGACGCGAGGTCGCCGTCGCGTCCGATGCCGCGGTGGCCGCGGCCGAGGCCGAAGAGCCTGCGCCGACCGAGGGCTCCGGCGACACCGACGTTCCCAGCACCCCCGATCAGGAGGCCGCAGGCATGCCGACGGCGAAGAAGGGCGCGAAGACGACGACGAAGTCGACGACGAAGTCGACGACGATCAAGAAGTCGACCACGGTGGGCCCGGCCCGACAGCCCAGCCCGACGAGGACGGCCTCGGCGAGCTCGGACCTGCTGGCGCGGCCCGGTCCAGGCGATCTCGAACGGCTCGCGGCGATGCCGGCCGAAGGCGTCTGGCGCGTCGGCGGCGAGCTCGGCGACGACTTGAAGCTGACCAACCTCGACAAGGTCCTCTTTCCGCCGCATCCCTCGGAGCCGGACGCGACACCCGTGACGAAGCGTGAGCTCATCACGTACTTCGCCCTGATCGCGCCGACGATGCTGCCTCACCTCGCCGAGCGGCCGCTCAACCTCCAGCGCTTCCCGAACGGGGCGAGCGGCCCGAGCTTCTGGCAGAAGGACATACCTGCCACGGCCCCTGCGTGGCTTCGCCGCTGGCACGAGGTCGGGGTCGCCGACCGCGATGCGAATGACCACCTCGTCGCCGATCGGGTAGCCAGCCTGTGCTGGCTCGGCAACCAGGCGGCGTTCGAGATCCACGCCTGGACGTCACGAATCGATGCGCCGGACCGCCCGACCTTCGCATTGATCGACATCGATCCGGGGACGAAGACGACATGGGACGAGACCCTCGTCCTTGCCCGCCTGTACCGGACCGCACTCGGCCACCTGGGGGTTCGCGGCTATCCGAAGACCACAGGCAAGCGCGGCATCCAGATCTGGATCCCGATCGAACCGCGCTACAGGTTCAGCGAGACGAGCGCCTGGGTCGAGACGATCAGCAAGGCGATCGGGTCGCTCGTGCCGGACCTCGTTTCGTGGGACTGGGCGAAAGCCAACCGGGGCGGCAAGGCGCGCCTCGACTACACCCAGAACGCGTCGATCAAGACCCTTGTCGCGCCGTATGCCGTGCGGCCCGCGGCGGGCGCCCCCGTGTCGGCTCCGATCTCGTGGGAGGAGCTCGACGATCCCGACCTGCGGCCGGACCGCTGGACGATCCGGACGATCGTCGAGCGGGTGGCGGACGTCGGCGACTTGTTCGCGCCGGCCCAGACTGACGCCCAGGTGCTGCCCGAGGTGTGAAGGCGTTGCGCGCCTGCCGGTCGGCCGGCACCGTCGGCCGGCCCGGACGGTCGGCCCCGGCCGCCGCGGCGCCGGACGGTAGTCCGAAAGCGAACGCTCCCGGAAGTCACCTGCATTCCCGCGCATCGTCCGAAAATCGGCGTCCGACGTCGGCCGATCTCGTGAGACGGGGGAGGATGTCGATGGCGTTCGGTTTCGGACGATCGCGACAAGCCCGCCCGCCGAGCGCAAGCAGGGGCCCGGGCCCGTCAGCCCGCCGGGCGCAAGCAGGGGCCCGGGTGGCGCCGGCGCTTCAGCGCCAGCTGGTCGGCGGTTTCGGGGCGTAGGGGAGGACGAACCAGCCGAGGAGCGGCTCGCCCGTGGACTGGCTGAGGCCCGCCGGCCGGAGCGCGGGGTCGAGGTCGATCGACACCGTCACGTCGTCGCGGTCCGGCCAGTTCGGGTCGTAGAGACGCAGGGTCACCGCCCGCCCGTCCTCAGCGTAGCCCCAGGCGATCACCTGGTGGTTGTGCGTCAAATCGCGCGGATCGCGGGTCGCGACCCGGATCAGCCCGATCGACGTCAGCCGCCCCGCGTCCAGGCGGGCACGGGCCTTCGGCCACTCCCGCTCCCAGGTGGACCTGGCGCGATCTCCACCGAACGATCCGCCCAGCGCCGAGCGCAGCCAGAACCGGATCGGCACCGACAGCCAGGCCAGCGATTCCACCTGGCGGCGAACGATCGCGCGAAACCGCGGCGAGCCATTTGCCGGCGGTTCGCGATCGGGTGGGACCTGGACGTCGGCCGCGAACAAATCAGCGACGGTGTAGCACATCCCACCGCACAGGCCGGCCCTGGCGTCGCCCACCCCGATCAGGCGCGGGTCCAGCGGCCCGAACCGAATTGTCGGGCCGGCCGACCAGGCATTCGCGAAGTGGAAGCCGTGGGTGCTCGGGGCGAAGCCCGGGATCGTGTGCTCAGTCACGCCCGGATCGTAGCCCGGACGGACCCGTCAGCGGATGACAGTGACCCGGACGATGCCCGGGGGGACTCCCGCCGCAGCGAGTGAGCCGGTCTTGGGATCGACGACATCGAGGACGAGCAGGTACTCTCCGGCCGCAGCCGGAGCTGTCATCCGGAAGTCGAGTGCGATCGATTTGCCGGGCGCCAGACCGGCGGGCAGGATCGAGCTTGCGAGCGTCCCGGCCGGAGTCGAGGCGCCGATCGCCGCGGCACCCAGATCGACCCAGCGCGCGACCAGGATGGCACGCGACGCCGGGACCGTCTCGGCCGCGTCGACCCGGTGCACCTCGGCGGCGTTCCCCCAGGCGCTCCGCCCGAGGTTCGTCACCACGACATCGAGGCTGAAGGGCGCACCGGCCGACGCCGTGGCGGTCGGGGCGGTGGTATAGGTCGCGGTCAGCGGGCCGGTCACGCGGACGACGAGGGCCGGGATCAGGGCCTGGGTGGCGGCATCGAAGGCCTGCCCGTCGGCCTGGTGGACGGTCGAGACGAGGCGATAGAGGCCGGGGTTCGTCGGCACAAGGACCGGCACCTCGATCCCGCCGCCCTTCAGCTTCTTCGCGGCAACCGGCGCGACGATCTCACCCGTCCGCTCGGGAGTGACAAGATCGATCGGCGGTGGCTCGGCGGCCGTCGTGCCCGGGTCATCGCCGGGAGCGGCTGGGCCGGGCGATGCGGCCGCAGCCGGTGTGTCCGGCGCGGCAGGCCCAGCAGGCGCCGCGGGTCCGCCGTCGAGCCGGTCCCAGCGCGTCCCGACCATCAGCTTGTCTGGCAGCAGCCCCGCGGCGTCGGCCGCGACCGGGAGCGTCAGCGACGTCTTCGCCCCGACCGTCGGCGGCGTCGTCAGGTCGGGCGCGCCGAACGTTACGCCGAGTCCGGTGAGCGTCGGCTCGAGCACGATCTCGGGCTGGCTACCCGGCCGGACGGCATTCCCGACGACCTGACTGCTCGTCAGCTTCGCCTTCAGGACGATCGAACGGTAAAAGCCTGAATCGACCTGCTCCGGATCCATCTGGGCGATCGCTCCCTTCGTCCGCTGGCTCGGGAAGCGCAGGAAGTGGTCATTCCGGCTCGGCGCGTTCTTCCAGATCGAGTCGATGGTGCGCGTGCCACGCAGGACGCTGGCGACGTAGTAGCTGGGGGGAAGGAACGCGTCGGCGATGACGGCCCCGGCCCCGGCTCGGAAGAAGCCCGCCGCGTAGTTGTCCACCCGCTGCTGGGCCTGCGCAAGGGTGCCCTCGGCGAGGCCCGGCTCAGTATTGCCGCTGGCATAGCACAGCCGGCTGAAGATCACGACCGCGTCCTTCGCCAGCTTGATCTGCGACCCGATAAGGTCCTCGCCGAAATACTGGTGCGCGTCGGCGGCACCGGCGTAGGGGTTCAACCCGAATCCATTCTGGGTCCGCCCGTAGAGCTGCTTGCGGTAGATGCTCGGAAACCCGTTGCCGTGGCCCAGGTAGACCACGACCGATGCACCCTTGAGTGCGGCCTTGACCGCCGGCCAGGTGGCGTTGGGCGAGTAGACCTTGACGACGTTCGAAGTGAGTTTGGCTGCGGCTGCGGCGGCCTCATCGGCGAGGCGCCGGTAGAACGGCGTGACGCTGCCGACCGGGCCGACGATGAGGACGACCTTGGGATTGGAGCGCTCGGCGGCGGCCGCGCGCGGCGCCAATGGGCCTGCGCCGATGAGGGCGAGGCCGAGGGCCGCAGCGACGAGGAGACGGATCAAGCTGGGACGGCGCAACACGCGATCGGGATCTCCAGAGGGTCCAAATCAGACGATAGTCCTATCGGCCCATACGGACCATACCAATCTTCCATTCGTCCAGCGTCACGCAAAGGTTCATTCCGGCTCATCGGTGCCTTCTCGCACCGCCTGATCGTCCCGGACCGCGGGATCGCCGCTCAACGTCGGCGGCGATCCCGGGTGGGCAGCTCTACCGGAAGCGCGCCCGGACGAGCGCCCGAGCCGTCTCGAGCCCGGCCTCCACGAGTCGGGTCACGAGCGTCCGCTGGCCCGCGCCTGAGTCGGCAGTCGAGAAGCGGTAGGTCCAGGAAGTGGTCCCGTCGGCCGTCTGCCAGGCCGATGGGTCCGGAGCGGCATTGCGATCGACCACCTGCCATTCGATGCGCGCGTCCGGTCCGACCGTGAACGTCGAGGCGGCCACGGGCGACGCCTGCTGGTCGATCATCGCCCGGGCGTGGACCGTGTGCCTGCCGGCCGCGAGCGACCCGAGACGAGCACTCCACGTCCTGGTGGCTTCGTCGAGGACGGCGGTCCGCGGCGAGCCGAACGAGGCGTCGTCGAGCGAGACCTCGACCCGGTGGGTGGTTGGATGGTCGCCCGCACCGGTCGGATCGGAGCCGAGGTCGGGGAAGGCATACCGCCCGCCCGCCACAACGTCCGATCCGGCGACGACGGTCGAGCCGTCGGCAGGGGTTTCGATCGTCGCCCCGAACTCCAGACCGGAGTCCGGCATCGGAGCGGCGACGATTGCGACCTTCGAGGCATGGCCGCCCTCGTGCCCGAAGGCCCACGAACGCGCGCCGATGAGCTGCACCTGGAACGTCAGGGGCTCTCCGACGAAGGCCGGCCGCGTCGTTTCGAAGCTCAGAAGGAACTTCGTCCAGCAGGCCTCCCCGAGGGCCGCGCAACCGGCGCCGTTGGGACCCGAGCCGAGGACCGGCGCGAGCTGACCCTCACCGGTGCCGATCTCGCGATCGGTTGCCATGAGAACCCCGGTGGGACGGATTGCCGATGGCGTCTCCGCCGCGAGGTACACCGTGGCGTAGACCGTGGAGCCGGCCGGGAGCGGTGCGTCGAGCGCGTCGCTCGCCGCGAACAGGCCGAGGGGCCGGTAGGCGGCCACGACACTGGTCACGCGGCTCTCGAAGCACGGCTCGAGGTCGCCAACCGTGTCGGTCTTGTCCATGTACTGCTCGTTGTCGTCGGCGAGGCACGAAAGCGCCTTGCCCGGCTCCGCGGCGAAGCGGCGGTGGAGGTAGAAGGTCAACGCGCTTTGACCGGTCTGCGTGGCGAGGGCGGTCGCCGCGCCGGTCTTCTCGGCCGCCAGGCGGAGGGCGGCCATCGTGCCCTCGACGCTCGCGACCGACGCGGGCGTCAGGGTCGTGCCGGCCAGGCCCTGGAAGTCGACGTCGCCGTCGCCGTCCCGGTCGTAGCCGCCGTACAGGCTGTCCTTGATCGCTTGGTCGAGGACGAAGAACTCATCCTCGAACGAGCGATCGGGCAGGAGAGCCTTGCCGAGGATCACGTCGATCGCCCGCTTGGCGCTCTCCGGGGTCGCGGCGCCGTAGCCCTCGAAGAGGACGTTCGACTCGCCGGCGTAGGGCGCCGTCGCGGGGAACGGGAAGGTCGAGACCTGGTTGTCCTGGTTGAGCGGGAAAGCGGTCTTCAGGACAGCCTCGCGCAGCTCGGTCCGAGTCAGCTTTCCGTCCGACAGGTAGATCGAGCCCGGGATGGCGGCCCCTTCGGCCACGACCTGGCCGGGCCGTTGCCCGGCCTTCGGGTCGCCGATGGCCCGGCGGACGCCCGTCAGGACGGTGCCGAAGACGCCCGCGGTGTACGGCGTGGCGGCCGACGTGCCGCCGAACGCGCACTGGCCGACGGTGCCGGTCCGACACGCCGACGGCAGGTTGCCGTCGCCCCAGGCGCTGATGTCGACGGGGATCCCGTCGCCCACGATCGCCCGCTGGCTGTCGCGCCGGATGGCGCCGACGGTGATGTTCCACGACGCTCCGGTCTGGTCCGAGCCATACGTCGCGATCGGGACGTCGAACGCGTTGCCGATGCCGTTGCCGGCCGCGAACAGGATGATCTGGCCGCGTTCGGCGCCGGCCCGGGTGGCTTCATTGGGGCCGAGAGCGGGCCCGATCGGGAGGCCGGCCGTGTAGCCGAAGCTGTGCGAGGTGATGTCGACGAAGGGGTAGCTCGTGGCGATCGTCTCGTCGAGACCCTCGACGAAGAACAGCAGGCACGTCGGGCAATAGCCGTAGCGGTTGCCGGTCGAGACCGAGCTGGAGCCTGTGCCGTGGCCGTCGTCGTCGAGGATCGGGGTCGCGTCGGCGGCCGCATTGGATGCCGCGTTGTTGTCGGCGTCGATCGCGCCGATGATCTTCGTGCCCGGGATCCAGTACATCTTGCCCTGCTCGACGGCGGCGAAGGCGGGCTTGTCCTTGGCCGGGTAGTAGCCGGCGCCGAGGGTCAAGGGCAGGGCCTGCGAGCTCGCCGGGTAGCCCGCGAGGTACTCGGATGGGTGGCGAGTGAAGTTGGCGGTCGCGGTGAGGACGTCCGGATCCGGGTACGTCGTCGCGCTGAACTCGAGGTGGTACGGGTTGACGCCCGAGTCGGCGACGCCGACGACCGTCAGCGCGGTCGTCGACTGGGCGAGGTTGGCCGCGGTCGCGACGAACACGCTCGTCGTCTCGCGCCGCTCGTAACCCTTTGCGTCCGTTGCTTTGAACGTCACCAGGTGGCGGCCCTCGGGGAGCGTCGTGGTCACGCTCGTCCCGGTCGCGTCGAGGCGGCCGTCGAGGTTCGTGTCCCAGCCAGTCGCGATCGGGGCGGTCCCGCCGCTGACGGTCGCGGTCAGGGACTGGCTCGCGCTGACGAGGAAGCGCCACGGCCCGGCCGTGTCGACGGTCGGCAGAGGGTTGACGATGTTGACGCCGGTCGCCACGACATGGAGGGCGGGCTCGGTGAACGTGGCGTACTTGGTCAGGACGAGGGTCCAGGTGCCGGCTGCCGGGTTGGCGTAGCCGAGAACCTCGGGCTCGCCGGCCGCGGCGCCGTTGTCATCGCGCTGGACGCCGGCCGGATCGAGGAGGATCGCATCGTAGTCGTTGGCCGGGATGCTCCACGACGCCGTTACGTCGATCCGGAGCGTGCCCGCGGAGACGCCGAACGGGAAGCGGACCTCGCCGCCGGTCACGAGCGTGCCGGGGGTGGAGTCGGCCACGGTCGTGTCGAGGAGGACCTTCGGGTTCGGGTCGTAAACGGCGATCTTGACCGTGTCGCTGGCGCTGGCGCCCGTTGCGTCGGTCACGCGGAGCGAGACGGTGTACGTCCCGGCGGCGAGGCCGGCGGTCCCGAAGGCAGCGGTCGGGGCATTTGCCCCGTCGATCGAGCCGGCAGACGCGGTCCAGGCGAAGGAGTACGGCTCCACGCCGCCGAATCCGGTTCCCACCAGGTAGGCGGGCTGGCCGATCTTGACGAAGGAGCTGTCGCCGGCGTCGGCCACGAGGGGCGTCGTCGCCGGCGCGGTGGAGCCGCCGGACGTGCCCAGCGTCGCGCTGCCGCGAACCTCGACGCTTCCGCTGAGCGGATCCTTGACGGCGCCGTTCTTCACGGCCTGGCCGCCGACGGAGGTGACACTCACCGCGGGGGCCGCGGCCGCCACGGTCTGGGTGATGACGACGAGGCTCAGCGCGAGGGCGCCGAGCGAACGGACCCGGAACGAGCGCATGTGGTTCTCCTGGGGACTGTCGGGACCACTGGGAAGGGCGACGC
>JACCVQ010000048.1 GCA_013698095.1 Chloroflexota bacterium | reverse complement strand
GGCTCGTGGCCCAGCTCGGTCCGGAACAGGGCTCGGATCTCGCGCGCCAGCGCCCGGCCGCTGGCCCCCGTCTTCAGCCGGCGGATCGCGCCGACCGCGGCCGTGATCTCAGGCCGATCGTAGAAGCGCACCCCGCGGACCTGGTACGCGATGCCGGCCCGGGTCAAAGCTTCCTCGATCGGCGCGAGCTGGGCGTTCATCCGGACGAGGATCGCGATCTCGGCCGGCGCGACCGGCTCTGCGCCGAGCCCGACCAGCAACGTCTTGATCCGGCGCATCGTCGCCGACAGCTCGACGTCGCCGTCCTGGTAGCCCTCGACGGTGGGAGCCGGGCCATCGGGGCGGGTGGGCGTCAATGCCTTGTTCCGGCCATCGGCTGCGAGCAGCCGGTTGGCGATGCCGAGGACCTGCGGCGTCGAGCGATAGTTCTCGGTCAGCGCGACGACGCGCGTGCCCGGGTGACGGTCCGCAAACCCGGTGAGATAGGCAGACGACGCTCCCGTGAACGTGTAGATCGTCTGGTCCTCGTCACCGACGACACAGACGTCCACGCTCGAACCGGCCCACAGGTCGAGCAGCCGCTGCTGGTGGGGGTTCGTGTCCTGGTATTCGTCGACGCTGAACCACGACTTCCGGGCCCGGATCATCGCGGCGGCATCCTCGTCGGTCTCGAGAAGCTCGATCGTGCCCGACAGGAGATCGTCGAAATCGATCCGGCCGGCCCGTGTCTTTGCCCGCTCGTAATCGGCGAACACCCGGCCCATCAGGTCGGCCCGGATCGGTGGCTCGCGCGTTCCGATCGCGGCCTCGTAGCCAGCGGGCCCAATCCCGCGCGACTTCGCCCACTCGATCTCGGTCGCGAGGTCGCGAATCGGGGTGAACTTGTAGGGCGGAGCAAGGCCCTGGGCCGCCCGGATCAGGAACGGAATCTTCGAATCGAGCAGGTCGGGCAGCGCTGCACCCTCGTGGCGCGAGGGCCAGAAGAAACGGAGCTGAGACAGGGCGTGGGCGTGGAACGTCCGGGCGATCACCCCGCCGAGCCCGAGCGCGCGCAGCCGCTCGACCATCTCGCGGGCCGCCTTGTCGGTGAACGTCACGACGAGGACCTGGTCGGCCGGGACGGCGCCGGTCGCGATCGCGTAGCCGGTCCGGCGGCTGATCACCCGGGTCTTGCCGGTGCCCGCGCCGGCGAGGATGGCGACGGGGCCGGTGGTCGCTTCGACGGCCTCTCGCTGGGCCGCGTTCAGGTCCTCCAGCAGGCGATCGGCGTCGGCCCGAGGTGCGATCGCCACGCTCGTCCCCCGATCAGCCCTCGGGTGCGTCCGCGACGTCGGCCACCGGACCGTCAGCCGGGCCGGCCGATGCCGCGGCGGCCGCGGACGGCGGAGGAGCTGTCACGGGCTCGAGGTCGATCGTCCTTACCTGGCGGGTCCGGCCGGCGTCGGTCCGGACCACCGCCGACGGGATCGCTCCGGTCGCCAGCTTCTCGATCGTTGCCAGCTCGCCCGAATAGAGGCCAGTTCCGTTGATCCGGACGCGGTCGCCGATCTTCAGGCCGGCCCGGCCGGTGCTCGCCGAGAGGTTGATCGAGGCGACCGTCGGTCGGACGTACGGTTCGCCGATCGGCGGACCGCCCGGCCCTCCGGGCTCACCCGGTCGGGGCGGGCGAACTGCGTTGCGGGGCGGTGGGTAGACGGTCCGGCGCTTGCGTGGCGGCACTGGCTGAGCGGTCCTCCAGGTGGGGTCATTCGGCTCCGGGGGACGTTCGCGCAGCGCGTTCGTCGATCCGGTGCAGGTGCAGCATGCCACACCCCGATCACCCGACGGTTATCCGGGCGTGCTGTGGTCCCTGCGCGGGCGCCGCGCCGCCAGGGCTGCGCGTCGCCCGTGTCCGATTTCGATCGCCGTTCAAGATCACAGCCATCGCCCACCCAATGACGATTTCGGAGTCCGAAATCGTCCGACCGGCTGGAACGGGTGTCCCTTCCGCCGGCATACGAAATCGGACAACCAGGTTCCGTGGGGGCAGGCACCCCGCCCTGCGGCCGCGACGCTATGCCTCGGCCGCGGCCACGTACCACGGCAGGAGCGTTGCCCAGCCGCCGTGGTTCCGATCGCGCCACGACTCACCCTCGGCGCCGAGTGCCTCCCAGCCGCGATGCTCGATCTCGACCCGGGTCGTTGCCTCGCCCGCGGCGACGAACCGGATCTCCACCTCGGTCGCGTCCGCGCGATCGCGCTTGAGATGCCAGAGATAGCCGAACCGGCTCGGCGGCTCCCAGACCGTGACCTCGCCCCAGTCGTGCTCGACGCCGCCGGGCGTCCGCTCGAAGATCCGGCCTCCCGCACGCGGCTCGAGGACGACCAGCAGATCGTCGCTGCCCGTGACGGTGTGATCCGCCGGCCACCAGCGATCGATCCCGGCGGTCCAGATCGCGAACGCATGGTCCTGCGGGCACGCAACCCCGAATTCGAGCCGGATCGGCTCGATCATCGGCTCGCTCGCAGGGAGGGCTCGATCATGGCGTTCCGCGCCCCGTCCCACGCCGGGTCGCCAGCGAGCCATGGCTGGGCCGCGTGTTCTCGGCCATGAGCCGAAATCGGGTCGCGGCGTCGCCCCAGACCCGGTCGAGATAGGCTCGGACGGCGTCGAGCCCCTCGTCGTGGAGGCGGTAGATCCGGCGCGTCCCGCGTGCCTCCTCGACCACGAGACCGGCGTCCTTCAGCAGCCGCAGGTGACGCGAGACTGCGGGCCGGCTGATCGGCAGGGCGCCGGCCAGCTCGCCGACCGACCGACCTGTCGCCCCGTCGGCCCCGAGGAGCTCGACGATCGCCCGCCGGTTCGGGTCGCCGAGGGCCTCGAACGGATCGCCCGCCAAGCCGGCCGGCGTCGGCGCCGCCGCCGGCCTCGCACCCTTTGGCACGACGTCAGCGACCCCCGTCGGTCAGCGCCGCCCAGACGAGCGCGATCTCGGCCGAGCTCTCGAAGAACCGCCGGCTCACCTCGCCCGGACCTTGTTGTTCTTCGCGTCGTGGGTCAGCTCGACGAGGCCGAGCGCCTCGAGGAGTGGCGGCATGTAGACACCGAACCGGCCGCGATAGCCCTTCCTCAGCCCGTACCAGCCGCCGCGCGGGTTCGACTCGGAGCGGCCCCACGCCTCGACGGTGCCATCCGGTGCTGCCTTCTGCTCGTCTGTCCCGCCGAGGTCCATCCAGTCGCCGTGCTCCTTGAGCATCGCGTGGAGCTCGTCGATCGCCCGGACGTCGTAGGTCAGCTTCGTCGAGCCCACCATGCAGACGATCTGAGCCGGGTCGGCCGCGTCATCGCGGTACATCGTGTACTCGGAGGTGCCCGGGGCCGTCTTCAGGACCCACGGATCATCTTTCGTTCCGGTGCCGGGCGCCATCGGTGCTCTCCTTTGTCATCGGGCTGGTCCGACCGGTCGGCCACATCGTCCGCTCGGTAATCAGATGGTTACCGTAACCGATCGGTGACGGACCGCGCAAGGGTCACCCGCCGCCGTTCGCAACGCGAGGATTGACCGAGCAGCCTAGGATGCATCGGATGACCGAGCCCTCCGCCGCCGTTGCCGACCTCGTCGTCGAGGACAACCCCGAGGAATCCCGCTACGAGGCATGGCTCGGCGACCGCGTCGTCGGGATCGCCGAGTACGAGCTCGTCGACGACAGCGGTCCGATCGTGTTCGTCCACACCGAGGTCCTGCCCGATGCCGAGGGGATGGGCGTCGGGCGCGGCCTGGCTCGAGGCGCCCTCGACGACGTCCGGCGACGCGGCCTCAGGATCGAGCTCCAGTGCCCGTTCTTCAGCGGCTACATCGAGCGCCATCCGGAAGACGCCGACCTCCTCGCCGACCAGCCCAGCAGCGACTGAGCGGCACCTGCCCGGCGCGACCGGCGGGCGCGACGGGCCTGCGACGAGCCGCGCGCGACGAGCCCCCGCGCGCTACCCGCCGCGCGTTCGCCCGACCCAGGCGACGAGCGGCAGCAGGAGGAGCGGGATCTCGAGGGCCGAGTAGAGCAGGCCGCCACCGCGCGAGTTCACCACCGACCCGACCCAGTCGGCCCACAACGCCCCGAACGGCAGGCACAGGAAGACCAGCACGCCCAGCCCGAGCCACCACGATCGATGCCTGATGCCGAACAGAGCGAAGGGTGCCAGCGACGGCTTGAGCAGCACGAACGGCGCCGCGAACCGCGACGCGCCGACCACCGCAAGGGCCATTGCCGCCATCGACCACATCACCGGGTTGCCGGTCCAGATCTTCAGGACCGTGGTGGGATTGGCGGCGCACAACGCGATCAACGGCCAGACGATCGGCCGCGGCCGCAGCGCGATGACTGTGGCCGCGGTGGTCCCGAGCGGGATCGCCCAGAACACGGTCGCAGCGACGGACGACGCGAGGCCTGCCTCTCCGACGAGGGCGAACGGCACGAACAGCCAGAGCGCGAGCGGCGGATAGAGGACGTCACCAGCCCGGATCTCGTAGGGCCCCGCGACCTGATACGGCTCGAAGAACGGCCCGCCGTTCAACCAGCGGGTCGTGACGTGGCGGTACAGGTCGAAGTCGACGCCGAGCGGCTCCTCGAGCGCGTCCGGGACCAGGAGGAAAACCAACGCGAGATAGGCAAGAACGATCGCGGCGGATGCGAGCAGAGCGGGTCCCGGCCCGTCGAGGGTCCGTCCGAGCCCGGTCCGCGTGATCCGATCCAGCAGCCGCTCGACCGCCTCGGTCACGCCGCGGTCGGCGGCTGGCGCCAGGCCACGATCAGGCAGGCGAGCGACAGGACGAACGCCAGGACGCCGGTCCCGATCAGGACGATGAACCACGACTCGAGCCCGATGAGCGGCAGGTACGCGATCCCGAGCACGGCGTAGAACCCGAACAGCGTGGTGATGATCGCGCTCCGCCTGTCCGGGCGGGTCCAGAGCAGCCAGGCGCCGGTGACCCCGACCGCCACGCCGCCCAGGGTCGACACGAACGTGCCCGTCTCACTGGCCGGCCCGATCCGGAGGACGGCCACCAGGACGCGGGCGGCCGCGGTCAGGAACCAGGCGATCGCGGCGGCGCGGAAGAGTCGGCTCGTCGGCATCCTCGCATCATGACGGTTCCGAGGACCCGGTCGGGCCGGGCCGGAACCCTGCCGGTCCGGGCTTCATGTTCCGTGTGCCGACGTTCGTCCATTATTCGGGTGGCCGCCCAACTGGACAATCGGTACCCCGACCCATGTTTGATCGATTGGAGTCCCCAAATGACCGCCACCCACAATGCGCCCGCGCCCGAGCGCTCCGCCGACGCCCTCGTCGGGCGCCTGTTCGACGCCTCGATCGGGATGTTCGAGGTGATGTCGGTCTACGTCGGCGACCGACTGGGGCTGTACCGCGCGCTCCGTGACGGCGGCCCGGCGACGGCAGCGGAGCTCGCCGCGCGGGCCGGCATCGACGAGCGTTACGCCCGCGAGTGGCTCGAGCAGCAGGCCGTCGCGGACCTCCTCGACGTCGACGACACCTCGGCTGCTGCCGATCGCCGCCGCTACGTCCTTCCCGATGCCTACGCCGATGCCCTCCTCGATCTCGACAGCCCGCTGTCGATGGCACCGCTCGCGCGCTCCGTGGTCGCTTGCGCGAAGGTCCTGCCGGTCCTCCTCGACGCGTACAGGAGCGGAGGCGGCGTGGACTGGGCCGACTACGGGCCGGACATGATCGAGGCCCAGGGCGACTTCAACCGTCCCTGGCTCGTGAACAGCTTCGGCCAGGACATCCTGCCCGCGATCCCGGCGGTCCACGAAAAGCTCGGCGCGGCGGCCGGTGCCCGCGTGGCGGACGTCGCGTGCGGCGTCGGCTGGGCGGCGATCGCGATCGCAAAGGCCTATCCGGGCGCGAAGGTCGACGGCTTCGACCTCGACCGGTCCTCGATCGTGCTGGCGACGGCCAACGCCGAGCGGGCGGGCGTCGCCGACCGGGTCACATTCGCGGTTCGAGACGCTGCCGATCCGGCGGCGGCCGGCCAGTACGACGTCGCGGTCGTCATCGAGGCGATCCACGACCTCTCACGCCCGGTCGAGGTGCTCGGCGCGATCCGCGGGATGCTCAAGCCGGACGGCGTCGCACTCATCGCCGACGAGCGAACGGAGGACGTATTCACCGCGCCGGGCAGCGAGACGGAGCGGATCTACTACGGCTTCAGCCTGTTCACCTGCCTGCCGGCCGCGATGACCGAGCGCCCGACAGCTGCGACGGGGACGGCGATGCGGGCCGACACCATGCGGTCGTACGCGGAGGCGGCCAGCTTCGGCGGTTTCGAGCGGCTCGACGAGCCGGCCCTCGACATGCTCCGGTTCTACCTGCTGACGCCGTAGCCGACGACATCGCCTACGCGGGGCTGAGCTCCCGGGCTGTCGCACGCGCTCGCTCGAAGCCGGCCAGGCTCGCCTCGACCATCGCGTCGCTGGCGGTCAGCGAGATCCGGAACCAGCCGGGGACCTCGACCACCGTGCCCGGCAGGACGATGACGTTCTCGGCCGCGAGATGCTCGGCGAAGGCCATGTCGTCGTCGATCGGCGCCTTCGCCATGATGTAGAACGTGCCCTCGGGCGTCGTCGGCTCGTAGCCCATCCCGTCGAGCGCGCCGACCATCCGATCGCGCCGGGCCTGGAGGGCGCCGATGTCGATGGACAGCTTCTCGAGGTCCTCAATCGCATGCTGGAGCAGGGCATTCGGGAACGCGAAGCCGCTCGCAAGCTGGGCAATCAGAACGCGGTCCCGGAGCTCCTCGCGGCCGTCCATGGTCGGCGGGACGGTCAGGTAGCCGATCCGCATGCCCGGCGCCAGGAGGGTCTTGCCGTACGAGTACGTGATCAGCGTGTCGGGATAGGCCTCGGCTGGGCTGTGGAACGTCCGGCCGTCGAACACGATCCGGTTGTATGGCTCGTCCGAGATCAGCTGGACCGTCCGCCCGATCCTGGCCGATGCGGAGCGGAGGGTCGCGGCCAGACGCTCGAGGTCCGCGAGCGGATAGACCCGGCCGCTCGGGTTGTGGGGCGAATTCAGGAGGACGGCCCGGGTCCGTGGCGTGATCGCGGCATCGATTGCCGCAAGGTCGAGGTCGAACGCGGGCGGCGCGAGCGGGACGCGGATCGGCACGCCACCCGCTGCGAGGATCAGGAGCTCGTAGAAGAACCACGGCGGCGACAGGAACACGACCTCATCGCCAGGCTCGAGGATCGTCCGGAACGCGACGGCCAGGGCGGCGAACCCGCCATTGGTCATCGCGACGTCGGCCGGGTCCCAATCGAGGCCGGTTCGCGCGGACAGCGAGCGCGCGACGGCGGCCTGCGACGTCGGCTCGCTCAGCTTGTAGGCGAACCAGTCCGGCGCCCGCGGGTCGAGGTGCTCGTGGAGCGCGGAGACGTAGCCAGGGAGCGGCATCTCGTTCGGGTTGCCGAACGCGAAGTTCGAGACGCCGGGTCGGGCAAGGGCCGCCCCGATCGGTCCGGTGTAGAAGCCGAGGAACGGAGCAACCGACGCCCGCAATGCCTCGTTGACCGATGAGCTCATCATTCCGCGTCCCTCTCCGAATCCCGTGAACCGCGGTCGCCGGCGATAGCGTAACGCCGCTCGGCCGCGGCTCGGTGCCCGGACTCAGCCATCGCGCCCGCGAGCCTCCGCCAGCGCGAACGGCAGGACCGGTCCACTTCCCGCCCCGCGCAGCAGCGCGCCCGCGACGGTCAGGGTCCAGCGACTGTCGACGAGGTCGTCGACGAGAAGGACCGCGCCGGTCGGGATGGTCGCTGCCGGGTCGATGGCGAGCTTGGAGCGGGCGTTCTCGAGCTGGAGGACGCTGTTCTGCATCGCCGCCTGGGGTCGCGGTGAATCGCCGCCGGCGGCGCGAGCCTCGACCAGCGTCGCGACGTACGGCAGCTTGAGCTCGCCCGCAAGGGCCTCGGCGAAGCCCCGGACGAGCGTGTCGGCGGCTCGCGAGGGGATCGAGGTCACCCACTCCGCCGCCGGATCGGGTTGCCACTGGTCGCGGATCGCCCGGGTCGCAGCGACCACCAGCCCGTCCGGGAATCGGCCGTCGCCGCTCCGGGCCCGGACGATGTCGCGGCCCCAACCGGCGTCGCCAGCCACGCACAGCGCCATGCCCGGCTCGTTCGGCGCGGCGATCACCGTCGAGCCCGCGGCGCCGCCGCTGTCCGCTCCCACTCCAGCCGCGCCCTCGACCCAGCGCTTGCGCGGCTCGATCGGGCGCAGGCTCCGGCGCAGGAAGTCGATCGCCGCCCGGGTCCGCGCCGGGTCGACCGTCCGGGCCATCCCCTTGTCGACGTCATTCGCACAGCGTCCGCAGATCCCCGTCTCCGGGTCGTCGAGAAGGCCCGTCAGGAACGCCATCCGACAGCCGTCGGTCGTCACGTACGCCCGCATCTGCTCGAGCTCGGCCCGGCGTGTCTTGGTCACCCGCTCGATCCGCTCCTCGTCCGGCTTCCAGTCGAGCGCCGTCCGCGACCAGCGCCCGCCCGTCTTCGTCAGCGCTCCGTCGAGCTCGAGCTGTTTCAACGCCTGGTCGAGCTGGCCGCGAGTCAGGTTGACCGCGCGCTGGAAGCGCCCGATCGACGCCGATTCGACCCCGTCGAGCGCCGCCAGGAGGTCGCGCATCCGGTCGGCCGGCGGAAACGCGGTCCGCAGGAAGTAGTCGGCGATCTCGTCGTCCTCGCGCCCCGACAGAAGAATCCCGTACGCCCGCTCGACCGCCCGCCCGGCCCGCCCGACCTGCTGGTAGTAGGCGATCGCCGAGCCCGGCCGCTGGTAGTGGACGACGAAGCCGAGGTCGGGCTTGTCGAAACCCATCCCGAGCGCGACGGTCGCGACGAGGGCCTTCATCTCGTTGGCGATGAGGCCGTCCTCGAGCTGCTCGCGATCGGCCTGGGCCATTGGCCCGTTGTAGGCGCGAGCGTCGATCCCCTGGCTCTGGAGCCAGTTCGCGACCCGTTCCGTGTCGGCGACGGTGAGGCAGTAGACGATGCCGCTCCCCGGAAGTCGCGGCAGGTTCTCCGCGAGCCACGCCAAACGCTCCGCCTGGTCGGCGAGCGGGATCGCGTCGAGCCGGAGCGTGTCGCGGGCGAGCGCGCCACGGATGACCGCGACGCGCTCGCCGAGCTGGGCAGCGACGTCGGCGACGACCCGGTCGTTGGCCGTGGCGGTGGTCGCGAGGACGGGCACGGACGGGCCGAGGGTGGGCAGCAACCGGCCGATCCGCTGGTAGTCGGGACGGAAGTCGTGGCCCCAGTCGGAGATGCAGTGCGCCTCGTCGATGACGAGCAGCCCGATCGTCCGCTCGATCGCGGGCAGGACCCGGCTCACGAAGCCCTCGTTGGCGAGTCGCTCGGGCGAGATCAGCAGGACGTCGATCTCGTTGCGCTCGAGCCGGGCCTCGATCTCGCGCCACTCGCCGACGTTGCCCGAGTTGATCGTGACGGCGTTCAAGCCCAGCCGGGCCGCCATCGCGATCTGGTTGCGCATCAGGCTGAGGAGTGGGCTGACGATCAGGGTCGGGCCGCGGCCTTCGTCGCGCCGGACGCGGGTCGCGATCCAGTAGACGAGGCTCTTGCCCCAGCCCGTCCGCTGGACCACCAACGCCCGCGCGCCGTCGCCGACGACCGCCTCGATCGCCTCGCGCTGGCCGTCGCGGAAGCCGGCGTCCGGACCGAGCATCGTCCGGAGGTGATCCTCGAGCGGCGGCGCGCCGAGGGCGGGGTCGAGGTCGGTCGGCATTGCGACCATCATCGCAGGCCCGGGTCATCTGCCGGTTTCGCGGCGGTGTCCGGTCCCGCGCGGCGCCGGGGCGGCGATCGTCCGAAACCGAACGCCGTCGACGACTACCCCCGTTCCGCACCGCTGACGATTTCGGAGTCCGAAAGCGTCGAAGGGCCGGAAACTCCATGTGGTTCCGCACGGCGTTCGAAATCGTCCCATCGAAGTCGAGGACGGCCGCACCGGCCGCAACGGGACCGGACATCAAACGGCGGTGCCGCGGTCCCCCCAAGAGGACGCGGCACCGCCGAAAGGGTGAATCGCCGATCAGCTTGCGGGCAGTGCTGCCTTCAGCGCCGCGATCGCGGCCGTCAGCTGACGGCCGGCATCGGTGTTGAGCTTTGCGGCGAAGCCGGCGACCTTCGTGCTCAGGTTGTCGATGGCGGTCCGGGCGGCGGTCGTGTCGCCGGTCTGGAGCGCCGTCCGGGCACCCGTCGAGAGGTCCTTGAGCGAAGCCGCCTCGTCGGCCGTGAGACCGGTCGCCGAAGTGTTGGCGGTGATCGAAGCATCGACCGCGTCGAGGGCCGTCAGAGCAGCGCCGGCTACCGCGCTCGCGACGGCCGACGCGTTCACGCTCGGGAACGCGACCGACGGCAGGGGCACGGACGAGGCGCCCGGGGTGCAGGCGGCCAGCGCGATCGCCAGGACCGCGGTGGCGCCGGCCGCGACGATCCCGGATCGCTGCTGGGTCGATCGCTGTTGGATGGCTCGGCCCTCGCGCCGAACCTCGTCTCGCTCGATGGTCGCAGTGCGAGGAGCGACCGTGCTGTGCGTCTTCATGGACCGGACCGTACCCGCAGCGGGGTGCCAGAACCCCGCCCCGCCGGACGCTGAGCATCGAATCTGGCTCGCAACTGGAGCAGGCCACCAGGCCGCCGCACGGGAATAACTCCCGCGAGACGCCCACCTGTCAGAATGGACACGAAGCGCGTTTCATGGACGTGAGCCCCCAGACGCCCAGACCGCCCCACCCAATCCGTGGAGGTCCCGCGATGCCCAGCCCGGTTCGACGTTCCCTCGTCCTCGCCACCGTCATGGCCCTCTTGCTCGGCGTGGTCGGCATCTCGGCGCCTGCCGCGCTCGGGGCGCCGTTCACCTCGACCAGGGTTGCCGGCATCGACGTCGATGCGGCCACGATCCCGCAGCTCCAGGCGGCGATGAACCGCCATCGCCTGTCGGCCGTCCAGCTGACCCAGTTCTACATTCATCGGATCAAGAAGCTGAACCCGAAGCTTCACGCAGTGATCACGGTCAGCCCGCGGGCGCTGGCTGACGCCCGGGCCGCCGACCGGGCCCGCCGCGCCGGCGACCGTCGCCCGCTCCTCGGGATCCCGGTCTTGGTCAAGGACAACGTCGGCACGACCGGCATGGCGAACACGGCAGGTTCGTGGGCGCTCGCCGGCAGCACCCCGCCCGACGCGTTCCTCATTCGCCAGCTCCGCGCCGCGGGCGCGATCATCCTCGCCAAGGCCAACCTGTCGGAGTGGGCCAACTTCCGGTCCGCCCCGTCGTCGAGCGGATGGAGCGGAATCGGCGGCCAGACGAATATGCCCTACGTCCTCGACCGAAACCCGTGCGGCTCCAGCTCCGGCACCGGCGCTGGCGTCGCGGCCGACCTCGCGACCGTCGGCATCGGCACCGAAACCGACGGCTCGATCGTCTGCCCGTCCGGGGCCAACGGCATCGTCGGGATCAAGCCCACGCTGGGGCTGGTCAGCAGGGCCGGGGTCATCCCGCTCTCGGCCGAGCAGGACACTGCCGGGCCGATGACCCGCAATGTGACCGACGCCGCCGTCGTCCTCGGGGCGATGACCGGCATCGACCCCAACGACCCGGCAACGGCTGCCCAGGCCGGTCACGCCTTCACGAACTACACACAGTTCCTGGACGCTGACGCTCTCGAGGGCGCCCGGATCGGCGTCTGGCGTGCGGGCACCTACAACCCGACGGTCAGCCCCGAGGTCCACGCGATCCTGAACGCGACGATCGCCGCGCTCGAAGCGCAGGGCGCCACCATCGTCGACAACACGAGCATTCCGATCGAGGATGCCTACGGGCCGGAGTTCGAGGCCCTCCTGTGCGAGTTCAAGGACGACATCGCGGCCTACCTCGAGACGTACACCGGCGCGGCCTACCCGAAGACGCTCCAGGACCTGATCGACTTCAACGACGCCCACCCCGGGCTCGAGGGACCGTGGAATTCGCTGATCTTCGAGTGGGCCCAGGAGACCGGCGGCCGGTCCGACCCCGCGTGCACCGAAGCGCGCGAGACCGCCAACGCAATCGCCAGGGCGGCGATCACGGAGACGTTGGCGACGAACGACCTCGACGCGATCATCGGGCCGACGAACGGGCCGGCCTGGCTGACCGATCCGGTGAACGGCGACCTCGGCGGCGACTTCTCGACGTTCGTTGGCTCGTCGAGCCCGTCGGCGATCTCGGGTTGGGCCAGCATGACGATCCCGGCGGGCTACGCCGGGCCCCTGCCGGTCGGTGTCACGTTCATCGGCGCCCGCTGGGATGAGCCGAAGCTGCTCGGGTTCGCCTACGACCTCGAGCAGGCGACGGACGTCCGCGTCCCGCCGCGGTTCCTTGCGACGAGTTCGTCGGCGGCCGCGAAGGTGACAGGGAAGCCGTCAAAGGTGCACGCCAACCAGCGAGCAATGTCCGGGCTGCGCTGACCGGGACTCAGCCCAGCGCGACCTCCGGATCGCGACCCACGCACTCACCGCCCTCTCGCGCACCGACCCCGCTCCCGAAGGGGTCGGTGCGCGGCTGCACCCCCACCTTCGGAGCGCCATTGCAAGCGAACGCCCTCACGGCGCATGGTCGGCGCGAGCGGAGCCCCGGCGAACATCGCTCTTCCCGAGTTGGTGACAGGCGCTGGGGCTTCGCTCTGTCATCATGGGCAACGTTCCATACAGACCACACACAAGGGGCCCGATGAAGCACCACGGTCCGAGGGGATCGGCGCTGGCTGCGCTGTTCGTCGCGGTTGTCATCGTGGGCGCCGGCATCGTGCCGAGCGCGCGGGCGGCCGGCCCGGACAAGTCTGACGTCGTCCTCGTCCTCGATTTCTCGGCGTCGATCCTCCAGGACGCCACGAACCGCACCCGGTTCGGCGATGCCATCGAGCGGATCGCCGATCGCGTCGACGCCACCTCGGCCGACCTCGTCGGCGGCGACACGACCGTTTCACTGGTCCAGTTCGCGGCCCGCGCCGCGGACTACCCGGGCTGCGTCGATTTGAAGCTGCTCGGCAGTGCGGAGAACGTCGCAAAGTTCGCGACCTGCCTGCGCACGCTGGCCGCGGCCTACCGCAAGGGCCTCACCCCCGCCCTCACCCGCCTGATCGGGATTGACACGAACTACGTGGCGGCGATGGAGCAGGCTGGGAAGCACCTTCCGGTTGACGCGGTCCGGCCGGCGTTGATTCTCTTCACGGACGGCAAGCACGACGTGGCGGGCGTGCCGGCCAGCCAGGTCCAGCCCGCGCTCCAGCGGCTCTTCGGGGCGCGCACGCCATTCGCCCTTCTGCCGGTCGGGATGGGCCTCGATGCCGCGGATCGC
Organism: Chloroflexota bacterium; assembly: GCA_013698095.1. Classification (GTDB taxonomy): domain Bacteria; phylum Chloroflexota; class Limnocylindria; order Limnocylindrales; family CSP1-4; genus CF-46. Next base: position 12,119 of record JACCVQ010000048.1, on the reverse strand, counting down.
GGCGGGCTCACGAGCGGGCTCGAGGCGATGCGGATCATCCGGGACATGCCCGCCTGCGTGAGCGGGGCGACGTTCGATTGGCCGCAGGTCGTGTTCCAGACGGCCGACGAAGCGGGCAGCGCCGTCGCCACCGCATTCCAGGACGCCACCTGCACGTTCACCGCCGAGCCCACGCCTCCACCGACACCGACCCCCACCCCGGCGCCGACGCCTTCCCCGGTCAAAGGCGTCCGGCTGACCGCCGGTGACGGCCGGATCGAGGTGGCCTGGGCACCCGTGACCGCGTCGCCGGCGATCACCGATTACACGGTCCGCTGCCGCGCCGGCGAAGGCGCCTGGATCGAGTCGACCGAGGGCGTGTCTCTCGAGCTGAAGACCACGATCGACGGGTTGACGAACGGGCTGGCGTACCGCTGCGAGGTTGCCGCGGTCAGCGGGGCCGCGACCGGCCCATTCAGCGCGGCGTCAACCTCGGTCACCCCGGTGGGCCTGCCCGCGGCGCCCGGAAAGCCGACGGTCGAGGCGCTGAACGGTGCGCTCACCATCCGCGTGGATCCCGCCCCGTCGGCCGCGGTCTCGACGTTCCACTACGAATGCTCCGCCGACCAGGGTGCGACGTGGACGGCCGAGACCAATGCGCCCCCGGCCAGCCCGGCCACCCAGATCACCGCCCTCACAAACGGCCTCGAGTACGTCTGCCGGGCGTTCGCCGAGAACGCGACCGGGTCGAGCGACGCTTCGCCGCTGTCGGACGTCGTCAAGCCGTGTGGCGGCCCGTTCGAGTGCAACCCCGTCCTGCTCCCGATCCTGGGTGGCCTCGTCGGGCTGGCCGCCCTCGGGATCCTGTTCACGCTGTTTGCGCTGTATCGCGGCCGGACCACCGGCTACGTCGTCGCTGTGGTCGACGTGGTCCACACGGCCAACATCGGCCACGGGACGAACCTCGGGATCACGTTTGTCCGGCCTGAGGGCTCCCGGGCCATCACGGGCATCGTCGCCGAGCGCGCATCCCGTGCCGAGATCCGGATCCGGCAGCTCCGCGGCGGCCGCTTCGTCGTCCGCGATCGGCAGGGTCGCCACGAGGCGACCGACGGCAATCCGTTGACCGTCATCGACTCGCTGGGCGTGCGCCACTCGCTCCTGCTGCGCGCCTTCGCGACGAACGCGGCGTCGCAGGTGGCCACCCGCCGCTGAGCCGCCAGAGCTCGCCGCTGGCCTCCGATTGATTCCGATCGTACGCACGTTGGCGTACGAAACAAATGGGCCGAATTGGTGGTGTCCCGGTCGGGGTCGAGAGAGTACGGTGGGGGTGTGGATTGGTCTGCACGTCCGTTCGGCATGCCCATCGGCCTCGCGGCCGGCGGCCTGTTCGGCGGCGCCCTCGTCCTCGTCGGGCTCGCCCTCGTCAGCCTCGCCAGCGGCGGATCGGGCTCGAGTGCCCCCGTCGTCGTGGTCGCCGCCCTCGCGGCGTTCGGAGTGGTCGTCACCTCGGGCGTGGTCCTCGTCCAGCGCCTGCACCGGTCGGCCGAGCACGTCGAGCGAACCGTGCGCCAGGCCCTCGAAGCCGATTCGCGGCTGAAGGTCCTCATCGAGCACGTCCCGGCCGCGGTCTACATCGACAGGGCCGATCCCGACGTCTCTGACGGCGGTCGCCTCGTCTACATGAGCCCGCAGGTGACCGGAATCCTCGGCTATCGCCCGGAGGAGTTCCTGGATGCTCCGGAGCTCTGGCCGAGCCGGATCCACCCGGACGATCGCGATGCCGCCACCACCGCATACGAGCACCACTGGCGGACCGGCGAACCCCTGAGCGCCGAGTACCGGATGCTCGCCCGCAACGGATCCGAGGTCTGGGTCCGCGACGAGGCGTACGCGCTGCCCGGCGACACCCAGACCGGGCGCCGCATCTCACAGGGCCTCGTCGTCGACACGACTGATCGGAAGCGTCTCGAGTCAAAGCTCATCTACGATGCCCTGCACGACCCGCTGACCGGGCTCGCGAACCGGGTGCTCCTGCGCGATCACCTCGAGCGGGCGTTGGCGCGGCGCAACCGGAGCGGCGAGGCCGTCGCGCTGCTCTTCATCGATCTCGACGACTTCAAGAGCATCAACGACTCGCAGGGCCACGCCGGCGGCGACGAGGTGCTCGTGTGCGTCGCCGAGCGGCTGACGGGGGCCGTCCGGGCCGAGGACGTGGTGGGCCGCCAAGGCGGCGACGAGTTCGCGGTGCTCCTCGGTCGGGTCGGCGACGAGGCTGAGGCGATCGCGTCGGCCGAACGGATGCTCCGCGAGCTGCGCCGACCGATCCAGATCGGGGCGAGGTCGGTGGTCGTCGGGGGCTCCATCGGGATCGCGCTGACCTCGGAGCGGGGCACCACCGCTGACGAGCTCCTGGCCCAGGCCGACGCCGCGATGTACGCCGCGAAGGCGAGTGGGAAGGATTGCCACGCCGTCTACGAACAGCGGATGCCGACTCGAACCTGGACAGAGCTCGAGGCGGCCGGGTAAGCGGCAGGTGGCCACCCGCCGCTGACGCCCGGACGCACAATCGACAGTCGGCCGCGATTGGATCTGTCCTACGGCGTCGGGAGACCCGCTCCCTGGACGAGCAGCAGGCTCTCAGCCGGGTTGGTCCGCGAGATGAGGACCCAGACTTTGGTCAGCGCCCTCTCACTGACGAACAGGCTCGGCGCCCCGCCCTCGACATATGTCAGCTCGAGCGGGCCGATCCCGGTCGCGGCGGTGGTGGCCGTGGCGAGGCGGACCGGCACCCGGCCATCGAGGTAGCGACGCCAGAGTTCGTTGGTCCCGGACGTCCCCCGCCGCTCGATGAACACGCTCTCCGTGTCGGCGCCGACGAGGATGCCGCCGTCGGCATCGTTCAAATCGATCGTGCCGGACGGGCCCGTCGCGGCGGAGAAGAACCCGAGCCCTCCCTCGGTGACCGCCCACAGCCCGTCACCAGCCGGCCAGCCCGCTGGAAACGCCTCAGTTCCCGGGTTGCCGATCCTTGCGAGCGCCGTCTCGCCGGGTCGGAGGCGGAACTGACCCTTCGTCGGGTCGCCGTAGAACAGGGCGGCGGCGCTGGCCCGCAGGGTCCCGCCCACGAACGGGATCGGAACCGTCGCGGCCACCCGATTCGTGGCTGGATCGATCCGGCGCAGCACCCCACCCGCGCCGGCAGCGTCGGCCCCGCTCGGGTCCACGAACCAGACGTCGCCGCCGACCGCTGCGAGATCTGTTCCCAACCCGAGGCCCTGACAGGCGGTCGGGATGGTGGCCTGTACTGCCAGCGTCGAGGGATCGAGGCGCGCCACGGAGCACGACGGGCCGCCGGTCGCGGGCGCGTCCAGCTCCGCCACCCAGACCGATCCGGCGGCCACGTCCACCTCGCCCGAGCCCGTGACGGGCGTTTCATGGAGGATCCGACCGGTCAATGGGTCGATGGCGACGACGACACCTGACCGGTCCGCCATGACCGCCGAGACGTACAGGATTCCGTCCGGGTCGAGGGCGCTCCCGGCAAGCCGATGGATGACCGGCAGGACCTCGACCGGCGCGTGCGCTCCGGGCGCTGCGGCGGGCTCGTCGAGAGCGGCGCTCCCCCGCTCCGCGAGGCGCTCGACGGTCACGTACGGACGGACGTAGCTCCTATCGCCGGTCACAACGACGTCATACGCGCATTGATCCCGGAGCTCCGTGTCCGCGACATCGGCGCATGCGGCGCGGCCCGCGGCCTGCTCGGCCGACGCGAGCTCGATGAAGGTCGCGATCTTCGGCGCGGCCGGATAGTCGGCGATCGTGTAGCTCGCGCTGGTCTTGCCCGGGTCGTAGTCGAAAAGCGTCGTGGCGTCCGTCACGCGCCACGCGTCGGCGAAGCGCACGTAGAGCGACTGATAGGCCTCATGCCGGTCGAGCGGACTGGGCAGCGCCGTCCCGTCGGGCAGGCGCGGGATGCCGAGCCCGTCCGCTGTCGGACCGAGGAGGCCCACGCCCTCCGCCATGACCCGCGCCGAGGGATCAACCAGGACGTAGATCCCCGACGGTGGTCGCCCCAGGGCCCAGATGACCGTCCCGTCCGGCAAGTCAATCGCGATCCCCTGCTCGTGCCGCTCGACGCGTCCAGCGCCCACGTCGAGCGGGTCGGCGCCACGCTGGACCACTCCATCGAGCCGGACGTCCAACCCTGCTGCCGTGGTGTAGATCGCGACCCGCCGGTCGCCCAGGCGCACGGCGAGGGCCGTGTTGTTCGAGACCCGGCCGAATTCCACCCCGGTCGCCGGTTCCTGGCGCACCTGGACATCCACGAGGCCGTCGGGGGTCCGCAGCAACGTGAACTCGCCGGCCGCCTGGAAGTCGTACGCGATGCCGTTGACCGTGCGCAGGTGCGGATCGCCGTTGCTCCCCGGGCAGCGCGTGCCGCAGGTGGGCGGTCGATGTCCGCTGGCGACCGGGGGCTTGCCGCTCGGCCGCGGGGACGACGACGAGGGCGCCGGCGAATCGGCCCGGCCGCACTCCTCCGCCAGCGTCCGGCTCGAGATCCGCTGACCCGCGCCACCGGCCGGCGACTGGAACGCCACGATGAAGGGCAGGTGCATCTCCTCGTCGGCCATGCGCTCGCCGGCCCGCTGGGTCCGGGGTGGGCAGACGCAGTCGCCGTCGACACAGAACCGCCGCGACGTGAAGGCGAGCTCGCTGTCCAGGGCGCCGTCGTGGACGCTGGCCAGGCCGTCGGTCTCGACGACCACGATCTCGCCGTCCGAGCCCGTCACCGTCACGAGCTGGTTCGACCGATCCGGCAGGCTCGAGAGGTAGCCGGCGCCCGTCGCCCGGACCGGAATCCGGGGTGCCGTGGCGTCGGCTGGCAGCCCCAGCCCATACGTGATCCACGGGTCGTTCCACGAGCTCTCGCGGGCGAAGGCGGGGGCCCACGCACGCTCGACATCGTCGGCGTCCCCCTCGAGGACCGCGATGAATGCCTCCGAGCGACCCGCACCTGTCGACCGCGCCGCGGCCCGCCACGCGTCGGCGAAGAGGCTCCACATCGGCCGGCCAAGGTGATCGAGCAGGGCGTACCAGCCGTAGGCGTCATACGTACGCCCCGTCAGGGCGCGCTCGGGCTTGCCCAGGATGTGCGTTCGGTACATGCCCGGCGTCATTGGCTCGACGATCCCGGTGTCGTTGCCGGCCAGCCAGATGGCGCTGCCTTCCATGATCCATTTCGGCATCCCGAAGGCGCTGTCGATGTCGCCGATCACCTGGTTCTGGTAGCAGTGGATGATCTCGTGGGTCAGCGTGACGTGCATGGTCGGCGACAGCGGCTGGCCGGCGACCTCCTTCGACCACAGGTTCTTGTAGACGACGAGGTTGCACGGGGTGTAGTTGGTCCCATCCGACTTCGCGAAGGTCTCCCAGAAGGTCGTGCCCTTGTCCCAATGGGCCAGGACCAAGGTCACGTCATTGACGAAGAGGCCTTCTCGGATCACCGGTAGCCCGAGCTTCTGGCCGATGTGGGTGATCGTCACGAAGACGTCGGCGCGGATCGCCTCGGCAATCGTCGCGGCCTCCGTGTCGCTGCTGACCTTCGTGGGAACGAGGCCGCCCGGCACGCCACCGTCGGCCGTTGCGACGCGACTCGCGCTGGCGATTTCTTCGCCGTCAGGACCGGTGACCGGGATCACGAGGTCGCCCGGCTGAGGGGCAAGGGACGCCTCGATCGCGGCCTGCTGGTCCGGCGCGACCTGGGCCCAGTTCGCCCGAACCCAGCGCAGGGCGCCGCTCGCGGACGTCGGCGTGTCGTCGCCCCGAACCCCGGCGGGAATCTGAACCCGCGGGATGTCGAGCCCGGTGAGATAGGCGTACGCCTTGAGCGCCGTCGCGACCGGCACGTCCTCGCCGGTCATCTCGCTCGAGATCGCCTGCCACACGGTCTGCGGGGCGGCCGCGGCTGCGGTCCGGTCCCACGGTCGCAGGAGCAACAACACGACGATCAAGAGCAGGATCGCAACCGCGATGACAGCGGCCGCAATCCGCCGACGAGGCGCCGGAACGGAGCGGAGCATGGCTACGGAAGGAGCTCGAGGAATGACGCTGCGCCTGTCGCGTCCGGAGCCTTGACGACGAACACCACGTCGCCGCGCCCGTAGATCCAGGTCGAGTCGTTGACGCCGCTGCCGATCGTGGCGACCGTCACCTTCTTGCCGCCGACGGTCGCCTGGGTCACGGACGCTGCGCCGCCGAGATCCGATCCCTCGACCGACACGATTCCAGCGAGCAGCGCCGACGGATCGGCGCCGGCCACCTTGAAGGCTGTGATTCCGCCCGGCACGGCGCCGGTCAGGTCGAACGCGAGCGCGACAGTGCCGTCTGCCTCGGTCTTGCCGATCGACTGGAGGAACGCGTCCACGACCGGACGGTTGCCGCCGCTGTCCAGCACGGCCGACAAGGTGAGGCTCGAGCGTTGGAGGGCCGTGCCGCCAACTGCCGCGGGAAGCATGGCCTCGAGGGCCGGATCGGCGTGGCTGGCGGTGATCGGCGGGAGGGATGGCTGGCTTGACGACACCGTGGGACTGGCGATGGCCGACGAGGGCGGCACGGACGACGACGGGGTCACGGCCGCGGAGGCCGGCGGCGCTGATGCCGTGGCTGCCGGCGAGCCCGCCGAGCTCTGGATGGGGGCGCTCCCGCCGCACGCGGTAGCGAGAGCGATGGTCACGGCGCCAAGGGCGAGAGATCGAAGGTTCAACATGACGGCATCGTCGCGGTCGGTTGCTCAAAGAACGTCGGGCGATTCCCTACAACGCGCCCCCCTCGCGTCACCGATCCCCGCTCCCCGCGCGCTACCGTTGCCTCATGCCCCTCCCCAGCCCGATCGAGCCATCCCCGCCCGACATCGTCGGCCGGGCGCTGGAGCTCCAGGCGGTCAAAACCTTCCTCGACGCTGCGAGCCCAACCGGAATCAGCACCGGAGGCGGCGCCGGGACCAGCGGCGGGGCGGTCGCTCTCCTGGTCGAGGGCGAGGCCGGCGTCGGCAAGTCCATGCTCTGGCGGGCGGCGGTCGGCGGGGCTCGCGAGCGAGCGATGGATGTCCTCAGCTGCGAGCCGGCGGCGGTCGAGCAGGCACTCTCGTTCGTCGCGCTGCGTGACCTGATCGGAGGGCTGCCGGACGAGGAACTCGAGCAGCTTCCGCCGCCGCAGCGGAGGGCGCTCGGTGCGGCCCTCTTGCGCGAGACGGTCGGCGAAGCGGTCGACCAGGGTGCGCTCGGCGTCGCTCCACGGCGGTCCTCCGGCAGCGCGCCAAAGGTAGAACAGTCCTCCTCGCCATCGACGACAGCCAGTGGCTGGACCCACCATCTGCCCGAGTCCTCACGTTCGCCCTGCGACGGCTCGGCGATGCCCGCATTGGCCTCCTGCTGACGCGGCGCTCCGGCGAAAACGCCCCGCTCTTCGCGGAGACGGCCGAGCTCCTCGGCGACCGGGCGAACCGCATCCGTCTCGGCCCGATCAGCTTCGGGGCTCTGCATCACCTCCTCACGAACCGGACCGGTCACCGGTTTTCGCGGCCCGTACTCGCCCGCATCGAGCGCGCGAGCGGAGGCAACCCCATGACCGCCATCGAGATCGCAAAGGCGCTCATCGAGACCGGCGCCGGCGAGCCGCCGCCGGGCCAGGCCCTGCCGGTTCCCGAGCGATTGCGCGACCTCCTCGGCGCCCGTCTCGCCCGTCTTGCGCCTCGAACCCGGGCAGCGCTGCTCCTCGCTGCCGCTCTCTCGCACCCGACAGTGGCGCTGGTGACGCGGGCCGCAGCGGACGCCGACGCCGCAGACGGGAAAGCACTCGCGGAGGCTGAGACGGCCGGCGTCATCACGATCGAGGACGGCCGGGTCCACTTCAGCCACCCCCTGTTCGCGTCGGTGGTCCAGGCCGAGGCCTCGGCCGCCGCCCTCCGCGCCGTCCATCGCCGGCTGGGTGCCGTCGTCGAGGGCGACGAGCAGCGCGCCCACCACCTGGCCCTCGCGGCCACCGGGGAGGATGCCGACCTCGCCGACCAGCTCGAGACCGCCGGCTCCCGGACATACCACGGTGGCGCGCCCGATCTCGGCGCCGAGCTGCTGGCGCGATCGCGGGCCCTGACGCCTGGTGCGAACCTCGAGGCCCGGACCCGACGCGTCGTTCTCGAGGCCGAGGCCAGGCTGGAGGCAGGCGACCTGGCCGGCTCGGGAGCTGTTCTCGAGGCTGCCCGGGCGTGGATGGCTCCTGGGCCGCGCCGCGCGGAGGCGCTGATGCTCCTTGGGACGGTCCAGTCGTATCTCGATCGGTCGAACGCGGTGGCGACGCTCGAGCTTGCGCTGCCGGACGCGGCCAGCGAGCCAACACTCAGCGGCCGGATCCACAGCCGCCTTGCGCTGTTCGCCGAGGACGCCGACACGAGCCGTGCCCACGGCCGGCAGGCCGTGGCACTGATCGATCCAACGCTCGATCCCTCCGGGCTTGCGTTCGCGACGTTCGGGCTGTTCTTCGCCGACGTTCGGGCCGGTTCGCCGCCGGATCTCGCGGCCTTCGACGCGGCCCTCGCAATCGAGCCCGCGGTGCCGTCCTGGGAGGCGAGCACGATCCCAGCCCTGTGGTGGAAATACACCGATCGCTACGACCTGGCCCGGACACGGCTCGAACGGCACCTCCAGTGGGCCCGTGATTCCGGCGACGAATCGTCCGATGCGGATCTGTTCGCCCACATCGCGGAGCTCGAGCTGTATGCGGGACGCTGGGCCGAGGCGGACGAGGCCGCCACGCTGAGCGTCGAGGCCGCCGAGCAGATGGGTCAGCTCATGCCGGATCCGTCACACCGCATCCGCGCCCTCGTCGACGCCCATCTCGGCCGGTTGGTGGAGGCAATCACGGACGCCGAGGCGGGGGCGGCCGCGTGCCGCGACGACGATCCCGAACTGGAGCGATGTATCTCGACGTGATCGGGACGGCGCGCCTGGCGGGCGGGGACGCGGGCGCCGCGGCCGAGGCCTTCGATCGGATGCAGGCTCTCGTCGATGGCCTGGCCGTCCGCGAGCCGCTCCGGCACCGAACCGAGCCCGACCACATCGAGGCCCTCCTGGCGACCGGGGCCGCCGATGCGACCGCTCGCGCCGCCGAGGTTCTGAGCCGACTCGAGCGGCGTGAGGCAATGCTCCCGCGGTCGTGGATCGCGGCTGCGCTGCCGCGATCACGGGCGCTCGTGCGCGCGGCGGGCGGTGACTTCGAAGGTGCAGCGGTCGAGCTCGCAGAGGAACTGGCCGACACCGGCGGTGGCTTCGCAGAGGCCCGGGCCCTGCTCGTCCTCGGGCGACTGGAGCGGCGTCTCGGCCACCGCCGCGCCGCCGGTGAACGGCTCGATCGCGCGGTCTCGCTGTTCGACGAGCTCCCGGCGCCCGCCTGGGCCACCCAGGCTCGCCAGGAAATCGACCGACTCGGGCGCCGACGCGGTGCCGGCGAAGAGCTGACTCCCGCCGAGATGCGAGTGGTGGAGCTCATCGCGGCGGGGCTGACGAACCGGGTGGTGGCCGAGCGGCTGGCGCTGAGCCCCAAGACGGTCGAGGCGCATGTGGCGCGGGCGTACGCAAAGCTCGGCATCCGTTCGCGGGCCGAGCTCGGGCGACGAATGGCGGCAGGCGACGTGCCGTCGTGCGGGGCAGATGACGCCGCGTTGTAGGGAATCGCCCGATGGCGGCCGGGTCGCCCCGAGCGCATCGTGGCGGCATGGCACCAGACAACGCGGTGGCTCCGCACGGGCCGATCCGGATCTTCCTGGCCGAGCGCTACGGCGCCGGCACATCGGCGACCACCGCTCGCCAGGAGACGCGGGCCGCCGAGGACGTGGCGATGGAGCTGTCGCGCGAGGGCCGGCCGGTGACGCTGCTCGGGTCACTGCTCGTCCCGATCGACGAGACCGTCTTCTCCTTGTTCGAGGCGGTCTCTGCGGCCGATGTCGCCGCGGTCGGCGAGCGGACGGAGCAGCCCTACGACCGCATCTCGGAAGGCATCCGGGTACGTCGCTGAAAGTCCCGGCGCAGCGCCGGCCCTGACCGGGCGATCCGTCAGACCGAGCCGCGTGGGACGATCCAGCGGGTCGGCTGACCAGTGATCCGGGCGATGCGGTCGTAATCCTCGTCGTAGTGAACGATCGGCAAGGCGTGACGCTCTGCGGCTGCCGCGATCACGAGGTCGACCAGCCGCACGCTCCGCTGATGGCCCGCCCCGGACGCGGCCAGCGCGCGATGGACTGCGAGGGCGCGAGCCCAGTCGGCGGCTGCGGTGTCCATGACGTGCGTGGCGCGCAGGCCATCCGCGAACCTGTCGTACTCGGCCACGTTGCGCGCACCGTTCAGGTACTCGATCAGGATCGGCTCGCTCACCGCCACATCGTCGCCGGCGACGGCGTCGGCGAGGTGGGCTGCCGCCGCCGAGTCGCGGGCGGCAAGAATCAGGGCGCTCGTGTCGTAGAGCTCGATCATTCGGGCTTCGATTGGTACGGGGCCCGCGCCTCGGCAAAGCGGTGGCCACGCATCGCATCGAGATCGTCGAGGTCTAGGGAGGGCCGGAAGTCGACGATCCCCGCCCGCCGGCGCGAACGAACGACTTCGCTCAATGCCGCGTGCACCGTATCGACGATCTTTATCGTCCCGAGCACGCCGGCCGCCGCCGCGACCAGCTCGGCGTCGAGGTCCATCGTCGTATGCTTTCTCATGGCACGAATCTATGCAGAGAAGACTGGCCTGTCAATGCATGGCGACCGCTCGCTCGCAAGCCGGGACGCGCGTCAGCCGGTCAGCGTTGGACGACCAGCTGCACGTCCGCCATGTCGCCAAGGACGAGCCGCTCCGCCTTGCGATAGCGGTCCTTGATCGGGATGACGTAGCCTCCGTCCTTCGACCAGAGCGCCGTCGTCCAGGTGCTCGCCCCGATCCGGACCTCGGCCGGGATCATCCCCCAGCCGTACGTGACGGCGGTCGCGATCGCGTGGATCGCGCGGGCGGCGTCCGGGGGCACGGTGATGAAGTGGTACGGCGCCGGACCGCGCCAGTACCAGAGCACGCCGGCGAATGCGAACTCGAGCGCGGCGCCAGGTGGCAGGGGCATCTGGGCGGTTCCCGGGTCCACGTCGGCGGTGCTCTCGACGAGCTCGAGCTCGATGTCCTCGGGCGGGTCGATCTGCATGCCGGGAATGTATCGGGACGCCGACATATGCGGGCTGATCGGGTGACTTTGCAAGGTACGCTGCCTAAACTTGGATTTCAGCCTCCGCACTCCAAGGTTCGCGCTCTTGGGGCGCTGGAAACGAGCGGGGTCGTTCGACAGATCACGACCGGTCGATACCGACGCGCGTGGGCAGCCGAGGATCTCTTCGACGTCCTCAACGACTACGAGCACGGGCTCGCGACGCCGACGCGGTCCGATCAGGCCCGACGGCGGTCTCCGGCGCGACGCCGGCCCTGATCAGGCCGACATCGCTACTCCGCTTTCGGGAGCCTAGCTGAGCGTGGGCTCGCGACGCTTGAGGGCCTGGCCCGTCGCGCTGCGCATCCGCGACTGGTTCGAGCCGGCGAAGTGCGCCTCCTTCAGCATCATCGGGCTCATCGGGGCAGAAAACGTCTCGGCCTCGGCTGACAGCTCGGCAACAAGCTGACGCATCAGCGTGTCGCGTCCCGCGTACTCGCGGATCCGTTTGGCGGTCGCGGCCAGGACGTGCCGGGCGCCGGCGAAGTCGCCGTGCCGGTTGCGCTGGACCGCTTCCTGGCGGGCCCGCGCCGCGAACTGGGTCGCGACGGCCCGGTCGACCTCGATGTCGCGCGGCTGGCCGTCGTTGACGGTGTTGTCCGCCCATGTCCACGTCAGTCGCGCGTCCGCGGGCGCACCGGGATCGCTCGCCGCAAGAACGCCGTCGCGATCGGCCAAACTAAGGATCGCGCCGCTCGTCCGCCCGACGTCCCCGAAGGGGAATGTGAGCCGGAGCACGACGTCAAGGACCTGCTCAGAGACCAGGTCGCCGACGTCCAGGATGGTCCGACCGCCGCGTGTCCGGATCGGCTGCGGCGACAGCGCCTCGACCTGGACGCCGTCGGCGACGA
>JACCVQ010000035.1 GCA_013698095.1 Chloroflexota bacterium | reverse complement strand
GGGCGCCGCTGGCCGGGGCGCTCGCTCCGCTTGTCGCCGCCGGGGCCGTCGTCGCGGCCGGGCTACAGGCTCCGATCGCGAGGGCCAGCGTCGCTGTGAGCGCGAGGCCTTTCTTCCATGAGTTGGTCCGGTTCATGTCGCTCCTCCTCCGCGGCGTGGAGACATTCGTCCCATCGCCGATGTGCAGCATTTCGGCACGGCGCCGATCGTTCCTCAGACGCATCTCACCTCTCGTGCTCCAGCCGCGGACGACTGGACGCCTGCGACTTCCGGGGATGGGGCGTGGTTCCAGTGGGCCATCGGCCGAGGCCGAACGAATGCGGATCGGAGTGGCGACGGTTGGCCTCGAGCGGCGCCATCCGGGTCATCAGCAACTCGCCCGCCTCGATCACGTGGGCCCGGACCGCGGCCTCGACGAGTTCCGGGTCGCGGAGCTCGACCGCGTGCTGGATCGGCTCGTGCTGAGCGACCAGCGTCGGGGCGTCGGCCGACGAGAGCTGGTTCGTCAGCACGATCCGGCGGGACAGGACCTGGAGCGAGTCGAGCCGGCTCAGCAGCATCTCGTGACCGCAGTGCTCGAACACGGACCGATGGAAGGCCATGTCGGCGTCGGCGACGATCGTGGGATCTGCCGTCTTGACTGCCTCCCGGAGTCCCTCGAAGGCCGCGCTGACCTGGGCCAGCATCGTCGGATCCGACCCGCGAGCCTCGACCGCGAGGCGGGCCGCGTACGGCTCGAGCAGTGCTCGCAGGCTCGAGATCTCCCAGGTGGCGCGGACGGAGAGCTGCGAGACGAAGACGCCGCGTCGCGGGATGATCTCGATGAGGCCGCCGTCGGCCACGGTCCGGAGAGCCTCGCGGACCGTGCCTCGCGAGGTGTTGAGCTCCGCGGCGAGGGCGACCTCGGGCAGGCGCGCGCCGGGGGCGTACAGCCCGCTGACGACCGCCTCCTTGATGTGCGACGCCACGGCCGTGGTAAGGGTCTCTGGTCGACGAATGGCCATGGACGGATTCCTCCTCGGACGGCCACGATTGTCCGACAGTAGATCATCCGACATTGTGGATGCAAGTCGCTCGTCGGCCAGTGTCCGGCGGGCCGCGCCACCATCCCGTCGCGGGTCAAAGGTTCTTGATCCTGGTCCTGTAGCGCTCGATCACCGCGACGTTGGCCTCGTCGCCGCCGGGGCTGTTGGAGCTCCGCCAGACCGGCGGCTCGATCCCCCGCCGAGCCAGCTCGTCGATCGCCTCGAGCATGATCGCGTTGAGCGCGTAGGCATTGACCATCGTCGAGACGGGCCCGGCCTTCTCGCTCACGCCGTCGATCGTCATTAGCGCGTCGCCGAGAGGCATCTTCGTGTCGACGACGATGTCGACGAGGTCGCACAGGTCCTTGCCGCTCGGATGGCGGCTCGGGTGGCCCGCCGGAAGTCCGCGCTGGTTGGCGACCGAGGTCACGCCGATGCTCGTCATGCCGTGCTCGCGGGCGTACAGCGCGCTGTCGATCGTCGCAGCGTTGATCCCGTAGGCGTTGACGATGATCAGGACGTCGCCCGGCTCGTAGGTGACCTCGTCGAGGAGCGCTCTGGCATAGCCCGGGGTGCGCTCGATCCGCATCGAGCGGCCCGCACCGTGACCGAGGTAGAAGCCGTCGTCGATGAACGACACGATGCAGGCGAGCCCGCCGGCGCGCGAGAAGACCTCTTCCGCCCCGATCTGCGAGTGCCCGCCGGGCCCGATGACGTAGATCAGGTGATCGCCGGCGATCCGGTCGGCGACCGCCAGGCCGGCCTTCATGATCGCCTCGCCTTCCTCGGTAGCCAGTCGCGAGATCAGGCCGATCGAGGCATCGGCATAACGGGCGTGGATGGGAGCGGCCATTGAGTCCTCCTCGGGTCGTGCGATCGACGTCATGCCGCGGGTGCGCCCTGGGCAAGCCGGATGATGGCGTCGGCCAGACGTTCGCCCTCGCCCGCGACGAGCACGCTGGCGTTCGGTTCGTAGCCGCCGACGCCGAAGGCATCGGCCGTCGGCAGGTAACCGACCGTCCCGTCGCAGAGGGCCGCGATGCACGTCCGGTCGTCGCCGACCGCCGCCCGGATCCGCTGGCCAAGGGCCGTGAACAGCTCGCCCGAGACGCCGAGGTGGACGAGCGGCCCGAAGGCCAGGGCGCTGATCCGGATTGCGACGTCCTCGTCGCGCTGGGGATCGCCGGCCTGGCCGGCGATGAGTTCGGCATAGGCCGCCGCCACGACCGCGTGGTACGTGGCGTCCGGCGAGAGATCGGCGGCCCGGATGGTGGCTGCGGTCGCCGCCGCGGCCCGGGCGGCTTCCCTTGCCACGCCGGCATCGGGAAGTGGCTTGCGGCGGAGCTCGACGATGGCGGCACTGCCCCACACCCGGGCCGACGGCTCCGGTCGCAATCCGCGGTGCACGGCTACGGCGACGTCGGCGATCGCCGCGCCGTAGCGCCCGGCCGATTCGAAGGTTCGCCACGGCGCCACGACGCCGACCATGCTGCCTTCGGGCGAATAGCCACCCGGGTTCACGTCGCCCTGCGGGCCGGTGGAGAACAGGGCGACTCCGCCGAGGGCATCTTCGATCCGGGCACATGCAACACCCGGAAAGTCGGCGGAATAGAGGTTGTTGTCGGGACCGAGCGTCGTCGGGTGGCAGCCATAGTTGACGAGGGTCGCGATCGGCTGCCCCGAGAGGTCGTCGAAGCGGGCGACGGTGACACGATCGTCGAGTGGCCCGCCGTTCGGCCGGCGGTTGGCGCCGATCCCGTCGATCGTGCCAATGCCCACCGCCGCGACGGCCTCGCGCCGGCCGGCCCACGCCTCCGCGACGGCGCCGGTAATGGCGCGTCCCACGACTTCCTCTGCCGCCGAGGGCTCGGAGAAAGCAGGCCCGCTGTGGGTGTGGGTTCCGGCGAGCTGGAGGCGGTCGCGCGGGATGCCGGCGGTCCGGAGGACCTCGGCCGCGATCAGGCCCTGGAGTCGTTCCTCGATCTGGAGGAGGTCGGCCATGACGAGGCCGATCGCGGTCCCATCCTCGCCCTCGGCGACCAGGACGCGTGCCCAGAGTGGGTCGTGGATGCCGGCCGCTCCGCCGATCCGCGCCCCGTAGCCGTCCATTGCAAGGCCGACGGGGGGCGTGATCTCGACGGCGGCCGCGCCGATCTTCATCGGACGTCCGTCATCGCGACGAGACGGTCTCGATGCTGACCGAGCGGCCGGTCCGGGCGGACTCGTAGGCGGCGGTCACGATCTCGACCGCATTCCGCCCGTCCTCGCCGGTCACGATGGGCGCACGGCTGCTCCGAACCGCGTCAAGGAAGTCGGTGTACTGCCGGACGTAGCCGGCGGCCGTGGTCCCCCAGGTGGCGCTGGCAGGGCTGCCGGTCGTGGTTGGGGCCGCCGTGGGTGCCGCCTCCGGAGCCGGCCAGCCCGGGATCTGCCATTCGCGGGCCTCTTCACCGACGATTTGGACGTGGCCGAGGTCGCCGTGGACGCGGATCTCGCCCGGCCGCTCGACGTCTGCCGAGGTCGTCGCCACGATCGAGCCGAGCACGCCGCTCGCGAACTGGATGCTGACGATCGCGCCGTCCTCGGCCTCCATCGCGTGGGTCCGGGTCGCCGCCTGCGCTGCGACCGAGCGGACCGGCCCGCCGAGCCAGCGGACGACGTCGACAAGGTGGATCGCCTGGTTCATCAGGACCCCGCCGTCGAGGTCGAGCGTCCCCCGCCAGGCGGCACTGTCGTAGTAGGACTGCGGGCGCATGTAGATGCCCTCCGCCAGGATGAGCGAGATCGTCCCGACCGCGTCGGCAACCACGGCCGCCTGAAGGGCAGCGATGGCTGGCTCAAACCGCCGCTGCGACACCGTCGCCAGTGTCAGACCCTGTCGCGCCGCCGCGGCGATCACGGCGTCGGCTGCCGCAACGGACAGGGCGATCGGCTTCTCGACCAGGACGTGCTTTCCCCGGCCGAGCGCCGCGAGCGCCTGGGACGGGTGGAGGCCCGATGGCGTGAGGATCGCGACCGCATCGATGTCATCACGCCCGAGAAGCTCGCCGACATCGGTCGTCCACGGCACGCTCCATCGCTCGCCGACCGTCCGGGCGCGCTCCTCCGACGCGCTGGCCACGCCACCCAGCCGGATCCCGTCGACCGCGGCGATGGCCTCGAGATGCTGCGCCGAGATCGTTCCGCAGCCGAGCAGGCCGATGGCGAGCGTGTCGTCGGCAGCCATCATCGGCGCGTCTTCGCCACCTTTGCCACCGCGGTCAGCACGTCGTCAAGATCGGTGTTGGACCCCATCAGGATCGGCAGGGTGAAGACCATCACCTCATCGGCGGCCGCCCGCTCGGCGTTCGGGCAGGGGTCGGCCGGCCGACCGCCGAGTCGCTCGATCTCGTCGATGATCGCCTGGTTCCGGTTCAGCGGGACGTAGCCGGCGAAGACCGGGATACCCTCGGCCCGAAGTGCGTCGGCGAACTCCGCCTTGGGCATGCCGCCGTCGGCCTCGCCCAGCCAGCGCCAGTGGTAGGTGTACCAGCTGTGCGCGGTCACCCCGTCCGGGACCTTGACGGGGGCGACACCGGGGATTCGCGCCATGCCGGTCTCGAGATAGGCGGCTGCCGTCGTCCGCTGCTCCTGCTGGTCGGGCATCCGGCGGAGCTGGCCGAGCAGGACGGCGGCCTGGAACTCCGTCATCCGGAGGTTCCAGCCGATCCGGACGTGCTCGTACCATTCGCCGCCGCGGCGCCGGCCGACGTTCCGGTACGACCAGAGGAGCTCGTCGAGCTCGGCGTCGTCGGTCACCATGATCCCGCCCTCGCCGGCGTTGACCGGCTTCGAGGACTGGAAGCTGAACACGCCGACGTCGCCGATTGCGCCGACCGGCCGTCCCCGCCAGGCGGCGCCGTGGGCCTGGGCGGCGTCCTCGACCACGCGCAGGCCGTGGCGCCGGGCCGCCGCCATAACCCCGTCCATGTCGGCCGGCGAGCCGCCATGGTGGACTGGGACGATTGCCCGCGTCCGGGACGTCACGGCGGCATCGATCCCGGCCGGGTCGATCAGGAGCGTCTCCGGATCCACGTCCACGAAGACAGGGATCGCACCGAGCATCAGGGCGGCGCTGGCGGTGGCGATGAAGGTATAGGGCGGAACGATGACCTCGTCGCCGGGCTGAACGCCCACGGCCTTGAGCGCGACGGTCAGGCCCATCGTGGCATTGACGAGGGAGACGCCGTGGCGGGCATCGTGAACGGCGGCGAACGCCGCCTCGAACTCTTTGACGTAGGTGCCGTCGATCGAGCCCCAGATCCCGGACCGGAGGGCCGCGAGGAGGAGCTCCTCCTCTTCCTCGCCGAAGACCGGCCACCGCCCGATCGGCGTGGTCCGGACCGGCGTCCCGCCGTTGACCGCCAGATCGGCCGCCGAAACTGCGGCCCGGATACCGGTCATGGCGTCACCCCCGACACCGCTGCCTCGTCGACGAACATCACCGCGTCCGGATGGTCGCGCAGGGCGGACGCCGGACAGGCGGTCGTGATCGGCCCCTCCAGCATCGCCGCGACCGCAGCCGCTTTCTGGGCGCCGGGCACGACGACCGAAACGGCGCGGCTCGCCAGCAGGGCCGACATCGTGACGGTCATCGCCAGGCGGGGAACCGCCTCGAACGACGCGAATGCGCCATCGCGGACCTGTTGGTGGCGGCTCCTGTCGTCGATCTCGACGACCTTGACCGCCAGTGGATCGTGGAAGTCGGCGACATGCGGGTCGTTGAAGGCGAGATGGCCGTTCTCGCCGACGCCGATCAAGGCCAGGTCGATCCCGCCCGCGGTGAGGAGCTCCCCGTACCGAGCGCACTCGGCCTCGGGATCGCGGGCCGCGGCCGCGCCGTCGAGCTTCCCGACCCGGCCGGGTCGGACCTTCGACCAGATCCGGCGATCCAGCCACTCCCCGAACGAGCGCTCGTCGCCGAGCGGGAGCCCGACGTACTCGTCGAGGTGGAAGGCCACGACTCGCCCCCAGTCGATGCCCGGCATCGCGACGAGGGCATCGAGAAACTCGCCCTGCGAGGCGGCGGCGGCAAAGATCAGGCGGGCCTCGTCGCGGGTCGCGAGGATCGTGGCAAGGCGCCCGGCAACGTGGGCAGCCGCCGCCGCGCCTACCCGCTCCCGGTCGGGCAGGATCTCGGTCACGAGGCGGCCGTGGCGGAGCTGGATCGCGGTCATGGCCGTTCGGGGATGAAGACCACGAAGAAGACGTAGTCGAGCGGCTCGCTGCCGGTATTCGTGATCAGGTGCTCCGTCCCGAGCGGGATCAGGACGGCGCTTCCGGCCGCCACCGCGGTCCGCTCACCGGCGAGCTCGACGAACCCGGAACCCGAGGACACCCAGTAGACCTGGTCCTCGTCCGTGTGGGTGTGGGCGGGGACGGTCTGGCCTGGATGGATCCGGACGTGGGTGACGTTCAGCCGGGACGTCTCGAAGATCGGCCGGTAGTCGGCATACGGCTCGGGCTGGACGGTGAGGTCTTCGAGATGGCGGATCAACGGGACGCCTCCATGAGCGGTTACCGGTCTGTCGGTCGATCGCCGATCGGCCAACTGCAGCGTTCGGGCTCAGGCCCCGGCGGGGCGGACTCCGGCGTCAGTCTCGAGGTGGCCGAGCCTCACGGCATCGAAGTCCCAGCCGTGCTCGGCGCACATCGTGCGGACATGGCTTTCCCAGGTCGGCTCGGCGGCCGGCGGACCTGCGACGAAGCAATCGATGCTGAGGTAGACAAACCGGGAGGGGCCGGTACAGCGGACGGCGTGCGGGTTCCCCGGTGGAGTCCGGACGAAGTCGCCGACGCGAAGCTCGACCGACTCGGATTGGTCGGCCCCGACCGCCATCGTGCCCTCGCCCTCGAGGATATAGAAGACCTGCTCGACGTCCGGGTGGACGTGGAGCGGTGGAGCCTCGCCCGGCTCGAGGATGACGAAGAACGCCTCCGATGCGGTCGAGTCCCGGCGATCCATGATCAGATCGTTCGTGTGGGTCGGGAACCGGTAGCGGACAACGTCGCGGGTGTCGAACACATACTTGACCATTGGGCTGGGGCTCCTCCAGGCAGACGATGGGCGAGCAGGGTCGATTGTCCAACAATAAACCATTGGACAACGGGCGGACAAGGCCCATACTGGGCCTGATCGCTCCTGCGACTCCGAGTGTGAGGAGACCGCCCTGCCGACACGAACGGACCGTTTCGATCTCAACGGGTGCACTGCGGCCGTGATCGGCGGAACCGGGGTCCTGGGCGGCGCCATCTGTCACGGTCTCGCCGATGCGGGTGCGGCGGTTGCGGTCCTCGGACGGTCCGTGGAACGTGGCGAGAAGCGCGCCGCGGCCGTCCGCGACAGAGGCGGCTCCGCGATCTCGGTCACGGCCGATGCAACCGATCCGGCCGCGCTCGTCGCCGCGCTCGAGGAGATCGGCCGGCGTCTCGGACCGGTCGACATCCTGGTCAACGCCCCCGGCGTCAACAGCGCCACGCCGTTCTTCGAGATCGAGCTCGAGGAGTGGCACCGCCTGCTGGACGCCAACCTGACGTCCGTGTTCGTCGCCTGCCAGGTGTTCGGCCGGGCCATGGTCGAGGCGGGCCGCGGGGGCTCGATCATCAACATCTCGTCGGCCTCGTCCGGTCCGCCGCTTAGCCGCGTCCTGACCTATTCGGTCGCGAAGGCCGGGCTCAACAATCTCACGCAGTACCTCGCCGCGGAGCTCGCGCCGCACCACATCCGCGTCAACGCCATTGCTCCCGGGTTCTTCCCCGCCGAACAGAACCGCACACTCCTGTCCGAGGACCGGCTCGCGGCAATCGTCGGCCACACGCCGGCCGGCCGCCTGGGCGAGCCCGATGAGCTCGTCGGGGCCGTGGTGTGGCTGGCGGCGGAAGCGGCGTCGGGCTTCGTGACTGGCTCGATCGTGCGCGTCGACGGCGGTTTCAGCGCGATGACCATCTGAGGGTGGGCAGCCCCCAGCCGGGATCGCTCGATGACGTCGCCGTCGGGCCCGCCATCGGCGGCGATGCACCCGACCCGGCCGATCCCCTGGCCGTCTTCCGGATCGACCAGCTGCCGCGCTGGGCGCTCGTTCGGCACCGGTTCGCTCGCACCGAGGTGGAGGACGTCGACGAGGCGGTCGACGCCGCCTTCGCGACGATGGCGTCCACGATCCGACCCGGGTCCCGGGTCTGCCTGGCGGTCGGCAGTCGCGGGATCGACCGGATCGCCGAGGTCACCCGGGCCGCGGTCCGCAACCTCCGGTCGCTCGGTGCCGGGGTCTTCGTCGTGCCGGCGATGGGCAGCCACGGCGGGGCGACCGCCGACGGCCAGGTCGAGGTCCTCGCGTCGCTCGGGATCCGCGAGGACACAATCGGCTGCGCGATCCGCTCGAGCATGGACACGGTCCGGATCGGCGAGATCGAGGGCGGGATCCCCGTCTTCGTCGACCGGATCGCCCACGACGAGGCGGACGTGATTATCCCGATCAACCGGGTGAAGCCCCACACCGACTTCAGCGGCCCGGTCGAGAGCGGGCTGCTCAAGATGGTCGCGATCGGTCTGGGCAAGCAGCATGGCGCAGACACGTTCCACGGCCGCGGCTTCGCGGCCTTCGCCGACCTGATCCCGGCCGTCGCCGGATACACCCTGTCCCGCCTCGACATCCCATTCGGGCTGGCCCTGGTCGAGAACGGCTATGCCCGCCTGAGCCGGATCGAGGCCGTCGCGGCTGCCCGGATGAACGAGCGCGAGCGAGAGCTCCGTGATGAGGCCGACGGCCTCCTCGCTCGGCTGCCGTTCGCCGAGCTCGACGTCCTCATCATCGATCGAATCGGCAAGGACATCAGCGGGCTGGGCATGGATTCGAACGTCGTGGGCCGCTACTACACCGGCCCGACGGGTCGCCCGCCGGCGATCCAGCGGATCGTCGTCCGCGACCTGACGGACGCGACCGAGGGCAATGCCGTCGGGATCGGGATGGCCGATGTCGTTCTCCGCCGCGCGGCCGACCGGATGGATCGGGTGAAGACCTACATGAACTGCATCACGGCCAAGACGCCGGAGGGCGCTCGGATCGCACTGACCGTGGACACCGATCGCGAGGCTCTCGACGTGGCGATCGCGTGCTGCCTGCGCGTCCACCCGGGGCAGGCCCGTATCGCCCGGATCCTGGACACGAAGCACCTCGAATGGTTCTTCGCGAGCGAGCCGCTCCTCGCAGCCTTGGCGGAGGATCCGGCCAACGAGATCGCCGGTCCGGCCCAACCCATCGCCTTCGATCCACAGGGCCGGTTTGCCGTCGATCTGCCGGCCTGACGTCATATCGCCGTCCCCTTCCCCAACCGGCCCTCACCCCGAACCGGAGCATGATCGGCGCGCGGGTGAGACGCGACCTGACGGGCCTCCCGCCGGGGCCGGCGCGGGACGCTCATCTTCATCGTCTCCGGCATGGTGTTCGTCGCGACCGATTCCCAGACGAAGAGCCTCGTCGCGAACGTACCGGTCGTCGACGTCATGTTCGGCCGACACGTGTCCTACCGGAAGCACGGTCTCCGAGCTCGTCAGCACTCCCGCGATCGTGATCCCCACGCTCCGACCGAGATGACGCGCCACACCCCGAGGTGTAGTGTCTCGCCAAGAGAGTCCGTCCTTCGGCCACCCTCTCGCGCCCAGTAGCGACCGAGCGGCAGGAGGTCAACGCGGACCGGGGTACCCGGAGCGGAGGATGGATTGATGCGGCGTCGGCGCAGCCTGGTTTCGTTGGCCCTGTGCGGTCTGCTCGTTGGAGCAATCTCACCACTTGCGGCTACGGCCCATGACGGGCTTCACGGTGAAGAGGGCGGGCACCTTCTCATCGACAACCTGCTCAGCCCCCCGGCCGACCTGG
The DNA here is from genome assembly GCA_013698095.1 of Chloroflexota bacterium. Lineage (GTDB taxonomy): Bacteria > Chloroflexota > Limnocylindria > Limnocylindrales > CSP1-4 > CF-46. The sequence goes on along the minus strand of JACCVQ010000035.1, from coordinate 8,098 downwards.
ATCCCGATGGCGAGGGTGACTGGGGCAAACTCGAGCTGCTCGGGCAGGTCCGCGTCCACGACGCTGCGCCCGACATAATTGCGGACGTCGCAGTCGATCCGGACGGCAACTACGCCTACCTCGCGAACTGGGGAGCCGAAGATTGCGCCGGCCCCGAGACAGGTGGCCGGACAAGCCCCGACGCGGGCGTCTACGTCATCGACATCTCGGACCTCGCCCATCCCGTCGAGGTGGGCTTCATCCCGATGCATCAGGACACGCGACCGGGCGAAGGGATGCAGGTCGTCCACATCACGACGCCGTCGTTCACGGGCGACGTCCTCGCCGTCAACGAAGAGGCGTGCGGGAAGAACTTCAAAGCCGGGTTCAGCCTGTGGGATGTCACCAACCCGCTGAAGCCGAAGAAGCTCGCCGCGAACTTTGGCGACCGGACGATTGACGGCGCGAAGGCCAAAGGCGGAGACGCCAATGAGTCGCACAGCGTCTTCATCTGGGACGCCGGGGATCACGCCTACCTCGTCCTCCAGGACGAGTACGAGTCGAGCGACGTCGACATCTTCGACATCACCGACCCGAAGCACCCGACGTTGTTGACGGAGCTCGACCTCAACGACTTCGGCGTCAATCAGCCGGAGCTCGGGCTGACCGACTCCTTCCTCCACGACATGATCGTGAAGCAGGTCGACGGTCGCTGGATCATGTTGCTGTCCTACTGGGATGGCGGCTGGGTCCTCCTCGATGTCACCGACCCCGCCCATCCGGTCTACCTGGACGACACTGACTATCCGGTCGTCGACCAGCTCGTCCCGGGCATCACGCCCCCGGAAGGCAACGGCCACCAGGCGGAGTTCACCGCTGACAACCGTTTCATCATCGGGACTGACGAGGACTTTGCGCCGTACCGCCTCCAGGTCCACACCGATGACGGCGGCACCTTCCTCGCCAAGGCGGCGACCCAAACGACGACCGACGAAGCCGAAGGGATCAGCGGCACGACCGTGTTCGTCGGTGACGCCTGCCCGGGCAGCACCGTCCCGGCCGGCCTGCCTGGTGACACGATCGCCGTCGTTGAACGCGGCATCTGCCTCTTCGAGGAAAAGGTCGCGTCAGTCCTGGCCGCTGGCGGCTATGAAGCGGTCATCATCATGAACCGCGTAGGCCCGGACGCGTGCAAGAACGCGTTTGAGCCCTTCCTCGAAGACGAGACCTTGCCCGTCATCTTCGTCGGACGCGAGACCGGGTTCGCCCTCTTCGATCGGGAGGCCGACTTCGACCTCGCCGCGTGCCTCGCGGGCGCCGCGGGCGACTTCTGGGATCTCCCGGTCGGCACGATCGGCGATACCGTTACGAGTGTCAGCTCACAGTTCGACGGCTGGGGCTACGTCCGGCTGTTCGATGCGAACGGCCTCGCTGAGCTCGATCAGTACGCAGTGCCCGAGGCGCTCAGCCCGGACTATGCCACGGGTTTCGGTGACCTCTCCGTCCACGAGGTGGCTGCCGACCCGTTGCGCAACGACACAGCCTACCTGTCGTACTACAACGCCGGTGCTCGAGCCGTCCAGATCCAGTGCCCGACGCCGGGCACCACGGCGGGATGCCAGCTCGTGGAAGTCGGCGGGTTCATCGGCCCCGAGGGCAATGACTTCTGGGGCGTGGAGACGTTCGTTCGCAACGGCGAGACAATCATCCTGATGAGCGACCGCGACTACGGCCTGTTCATCTTCATGGATCCGTAGAGCGTCGAGGTTCTCGCGCACTCGACGCACGAGGGACCGGCCCATTGGGCCGGTCCCCTTCGTTCGACGCCCAAGCGCATTAGTGAACGTAGGCCTCCATGACGACCGCCCAAAGGGCGCGGTCGATCCGCCGTCGCGGCTCGAGCAGGGATGGGAAGAACGAGCCCTGTCGGAGCTTCGGGATGTGCAGCTCGACATCGCCCGCCTTGGTGCTGAGCAGCCGGCTGCGGCTGCCGTTGCGGTGGGTCGTCCGACCATCCGTCCGCTCGTATCGACCGGCGCCGATCACCTGTTCGGCCTCGAGCTCGATGAGCTGCTGGAGGACGAGCGACATCGCGTCGCGCATGACGTCAGCGCTGCCACCGGCGCGGATCGCGTCGAGCAACTCGGACAGGGCAGACTGCGACAGGGCCATCGGTGAACCTCACGTGCTCCGGCAAGAGACACGCTGAGAATCACATCGGTGGCCTCCTCGCTGCGCGGCGTCAGCGCAGGTCAGAGGCCGTGCTCAAATCCCACCACTCGGGGGTTCATTCCTGAGGCCACAGCCGAGCAGGCTCAGAGCTAGAGCAACGACGATGCTGGCCGGACGCATCCGTGCCTCCGTGCTGGACAGGTCAACGGACCTCGCCCCGCTGTAAAGAATCGTGCTGAGCGCGGTGGTCAGAAGTCCCCACGCGGCTCCATCGAAGGACGTTCTGCGAAACTCGAGTAGCGATGCAAAGGAAGGGTTTAACGCATCCCGACGAGTCAACGACGACCGCGAAGGATCAACCTTCGCCAGCATCGTCTCACCATCTTTGCCGTGGACGCTGGCGAAGCCGTCGGGCCGCGTGCCATCGAGAATGGTAACGACGCCGACGACCCGGGTCAGGCCGGTTGTCATCGACCTTCTGGCATGTGCCCCCTAACGGACGATGAGGGTGGCCTCGGGTGACCACAGCGCGTTGAGGCCCGTGCTCGAGTTGCGGAGGCGGGCGCTGAAGGCATAAGTGCCCTTGCCCGACGACGGGCTGAAGGTGGCGCTGGTGGTCGCTACGCTGGCCTTCCACGACTTGAGCGGCGACCAGGTCTTCGAGCCTGCCTTCATGAACCGGTACTGGACGTCGAAGACGTAGCCGGTCATGGCCGCCGACGACCAGGTGACCGTGAACGAGGTCGCCGTCCCGCCACTCGTCGGGCTGATCCCGACGGGCACGGCCACGGTTCCCGCGAAGCTGCCCGGATCGCCCTTGACGGTCGATCCGTAGGTATAGGTGGCGGCAGCCCGGATGAGGTAGCCGTAACGGCCGCTGGTCAGAGCGCCCGAGTTGAAGAGGGGCGACTTTGCCGGGCCGAGTTTGAGGTTCTCGGTGACGCTATGGGGCTTCGAGCCGGCGAACGTCCAGAGGACGGACCCGCCCTGTGCCACGGTCACGCTCTTGGGGCTGTAGCCGTTGTCGGCGACGGTCACCGCGACCGGCTTGACGGCCGTATTCCAGTGACTGGCGGATCCGGTCAGGATCGTGATCCTGAGGTCGTCGCCATTGTTGATGTACTGCCGCTCGGACACGCAGGGGTCCGGATCAATTGGTGGCGTGCTGGTGGTGCAGGTTGCGACCACCAGGACGATGGGGCTGCCCGTCTCGGCCTTGGTGACGGTGACCTGGTCCGCGGTCGGCAGCGGATCGCTTGGCGCGAGTCCGAGGCTCGTCCGGATGGCGCTCGAGTCGATCGTGAACACGATCGTCAGCGGGTTACTCGCCGTGGTTCCAGCGGTCGAAGTGATGTCGATCTGCTGGCCGAAGAACTGGTAGCCGCCTGCCGGTGCGCTCTGGGTCACCGCCGTCTCGGCGATCGAGATGGTGCCACCGTCGGACGTGGGCGGCACCGTCACGCTGGTCGTGACCGGGTCTGATGGCGTCGGACCGGTCGCGGTCGGGTCGGTGGTGGCCGTGCCGATATCGCCCGGGGGGACGGTCTCGGTGGTGGTCTGCGGGGCGGCTGCGCCGGCCTGCGGCGTAACCGGATCAACAGAAGGATCTGACGACGGTCCGCTTCCGACGACATTGGCCGCGCTGACGGTGAAGGTGTACCCCGTGCCGTTGCTGAGCCCAGTGACAGTCGCACTCGTCGCGCCGGCCGTGGTTGCGATCAAGCCGTCGGGCGACGAGGTCACGGTATAGGAGGTGATCGGGCTGCCGCCGTCAGAGGCCGGTGCCGCCCAACTGACCGAGGCCTGACCGTCGCCGGCCCCGGCCGTGACGCTCGTTGGCGAGCCTGGGGTCGTAGCTGTTGGTGCGCAATTGACAGCCGCATTGACAAGGATGTCGGTGAACCCGTCGGATCCACCATACGGCGTCCCAGGAGCCGCGATGTACGCGATGACAGATCCGTCCCGGCTCAGGCTCGGTGCCGCAGTGTTAACCGAAAACTGCCCTCCACCCTCGGTCACGTTCACGAGTTCGAGCCCGCCGCTCGGCCAATCGCGGACGAACACATCCTGAATGCCGTTAGTGTCGCCAGGGATGAGGTTGCTTGCGACCGAGAAGAAAGCCACGCGGCTGCCGTCCCCGGAAATGGCTGCGGTCGCGCTGACGGAGTTGCCTTGCGAGCCGTCCGCTGCGACGCTCAGGAGGGTGGTCGTCCCGGTCGTCTGGTCGTGGATGAACACGTCGGCCCACCCGTTCGTGTCACCGGCAACCAGGTCGGTCGATCCGGACTCAAACGCGATGTAGCGCCCATCGCCAGAGATTCCGTGCCCGAGCCGGATATAGCTGTAGCTGTCCGCATTGCCACCCCCCGGAGGGGTACTGATGCGCACCGTGGTGCCGGTCAGTCGATCGCGGACATACACATCGGAGTCGTAATTGGTGTCGTCGGCCACAAGCTGCGCACGGCTCTCGAACGCGATGTAGCGGCCGTCATCGCTGACCGACGGGTTCAGCGATTCGAAGATATACGGGCGCGTCCCATCTTCCGCCAGACTGACGAGCTCGGTATCGCCGGTTTGCCTGTCCCGGAGGTAGATGTCGAGGTTATCAGCCTGCGTGTCGAGCGGCGACAGGTTGGACGCGCCCGTGACGTACACAATGTACCGGCCATCAGGCGTGATTACCTGCCCTCCGCTGTGGGCATTCGCCTCGGAACCATCGGTCGCAACGCTTACACGCTCCGTGGTGCCAAGCTGTCGGTCGCGAACGAAGATGTCGGCCCGATCGTTCGTGTCTCCCGGCACGAGGTTGGACGCCAGCGAGTGGAAAGTGACATACCGACCGTCACCACTCGGCCGAGGGTACGCGCTTTCGTTATTGCCGATCTGGCCGTCGCTCGAGACGTTGAGCAGTTCGACGGCGCCGGAGGCACGGTCGCGGATGAAGGCATCATGCTGACCGTTCGTATCGCCCGGCGCGAGATTCGTCCCGTCCGAGTAGAAGGCGACGAACTGTCCGTCAGCGCTGACGGCAGCCTGCTGGCTGTTGCCGTTTGCGGGCCCACCGTCGCACGATGCCGAAACAAGGCTCGGCGCGGTCGCCGCGGCAATGCCGGTGGGAACCAGTACGGATGCGCCCAGGCCAGCAGCGCAGACCAGTAGAAGGACAATCGCGAAGGGCACGGCCAGCTGCCGACGATTCCTCAAGATCGACACGTCGACTCCAATGCTGTTCGCACGAATACGGCCGCGACCGCACGCTAAGTGGGATCGAGACCGAGCTCCTGGGGTAGCCGGTGAGAAGCCGGACCCCGCCTCTTCGTGCCAGTCTAGGGTGGAGGGGGGAGGTTGGGAATACCGCAGACTGCGTACAAACGCCTTTCGCAAGCTACGAAGGGGCGGACCAATGCCCTCGATGACTCGTCCTGATGCTCGCGGGCCGAGCGTTCGTCGGGCTGTTAGATACTCGAGCGGCGCGAGCATGCTCGGGCGTGGCGCGGGACGGTGTTTGGTTGACGATCCCAGTTCCATGGCTATGACGAAGCAATCAGCGTAGCCACCAACGAGTACATCGGCCAGGGCAAGGAGAGAGCCGAGTACCAGTACAAGGGAGAGGTTTAGCTGCCCGCTGTCGGTCAAGTCCCGGGACGCGGAGGGTGGGAACCGCGGCTGCCGGACCCGTCGATTTGAAGTTGATGCCCCGACTACGCCCCGACTCCCATCGAATGTGAGGGCTCAGGGCAGAACGGCGACCGTCCCGTCATCACCGGACGCCAGCCGCGACCCTCGCCCGGTAGTTCGTCAGGAGCCAGCGACACTCCGCATAACATCACGCTAGGATGATCGTCCGGCGGGCAACCCGCAGTCCCGACGTCCGGGGCGTCGGAGCCGATCGCGCCGCTCCCGCGGGAGGAGGCCCGTATGCGGCGTGTCCGGCTGGTCCTGGTCCTGATCCTGTCCGCCATCACGCTTCTCGCGTCGGCGGCGCCTGCGGCGGCAGCCAAACCACTCCGGGAATTCCTGCCTGCGCCGGAGTTCATCGAGTTCGCGGCGGGCGAGCTGTGCGCCTTCCCGGTCCGGATCGACGTGTTGGTCAACCGGGAGTACGGAACGACGTTCTTCGACAAGTCCGGGCAGCCGACGCACACAATCGTCACCGGCAGTCTCGTCCTTCGGCTCGTGAACGTGGACACCTCGACTTCGGTCGTCGTCAACGCGGGCGGCCCGGGGCTGGTCGTGTACGAAGGCGACAACATCCGGGTGACCCTCCGAGGTCGATCCCTGATCTTCCTGCCGTCCGACCACCTCCTGTATCTCAACAGCGGGCAGGTCGTCGAGTTCGGGAACGGCTCGATTCAGCCGGTGGTCCTGCCGGTCATCAGCCAGACCGGTCATCGGGTCGACTACTGCCCGATCCTGGGTTGAACTTCGGACTTCGGTCGGGAGGCGCACACTCGGCGCGGATGGGGAGAGCGAAGGCCCCGTCGGCGATAAGGTCCGACTCGTCATAGGATCGCCCGTCGAGCGAAGCCTCGACAGGCGCACTGGCCCCTGGGCTTCTGCGCGGTCACCTCGTCGCCACAGGCTACGAACCGACTTCGTCGAAGTGGCCAATGCAAAGAAGAGCCGAGTAGCAGTACAAGGGAAAGGTTTAACCCCGGCGGAGGGCGTGTCGTTATGTCCGGATGGGCGTTTTCAGCCGGTCGTGGACGATGTCGGCGGTTTGGCGCATCGCCGCGATCGATTCGCATCGGACCGACGCCCCCTTTACGAGCGTCGAGGGGACGGGGGACCCTTCCGCGACGGCGACGAGCGTCGACGTGCGATACAGACTCAAGGTCAGCCAGCAGGCGCGTGCAGCCTTGTCATCGCGCACTCTTTGGAACTTCGCATCGTCCGGAGGTCCGCCGTCCGTTTCGTCGATGTGAATAGCTTTGGCCCATCGATCGACGACATGGCCCGGAACCAGTTGGGGCGCTATGGCGAAAGCCGTGCCAATCGTCTCAGGAGAGCCGGAATACGCCACCCGCGCAACGGCGAGGTCGCCCTCGTCGCTGCTTGAGCGAGACCGTGCTTGTCCCGACATAAACCACCTCGGCCTGCGGTTCTGGTGCCGGGTCGCTGAGGGTCGTCTTGGCTCGACGAAGCCATTATGAATGATCGAGACGGCGCAGCGTAGCGCTTTGTCGTGCAGCGAACCATCGGCGATCTCGACCTTCATGGGCGTCAAGATGGCCAGGTCGTACAGGGCATCGCCCCTTGCGGCTTCGGACCAGTCGATCACACCGGTGAACTCATCCCCCCTCGACGAACACATGGTCGATCTGCAGAGCCCCGTGCGTGAATGCCGGCGTCCAGGCTCGGAGCGCAGCCTGGGCGACCCGGCCGTTTCGCGTGACGAGGTCGGTGGGGAGGAGGCCATTCTTCAGAAGCAGGTCGCATTCGCTGTCGAGGCGCGATGCGAGCTGGCGAGGCTCCTCCCCGGGCCATGGCGGAAGGGCGCGTCGTGCCCCATCCGGGCGGCGGCACACGCCGCTGACCATGGGTCTTCGCTCCTCCGAGATCCTTGGCCTCGCCCGCTCCGACTTGGATTTGGACACCATGACCCTGACGGTCCGCCATCAGGTTTCAGGGTCCGGGCGGAGCGCAGTTCTGGTTCAGACCAAGACAGCGGCCTCGGTAGCACCGATGGCCCGCACTTCATCATCGACCGGCTCCGCAGTCGCCTCCAGCGTCTGGATGGGCTTCGGCCGATCGTGCCGATCGGTGACTCGCTCGTCTTCGTCACCGGCGACGGTCTCGCCGTCAACGGCTCATGGTTCACCAAACACTTCCAGGCCCTCCTCCGCCGGAACCGGCTGCCCGCCATGCGCCTGCACGACATGCGCCACGGCGCGGCCAGTCTCCTGGTGGACGCGGGTGCCCATCCCCGGATTGTGCAAGAGCTCCT
>JACCVQ010000033.1 GCA_013698095.1 Chloroflexota bacterium | reverse complement strand
CATGCGTCCCTGGAAGATCGCCGTCTCGTGCTCGCGGCCAGCCAGAAGCGGCGGGAGAATCCCGCTGCCCGGTCTGAACGGGTTCGTCGATCGAGTTTGTGACAATTGTGACAACTCCCGTCACAAGGCTTCCTTAGATGGTTCGGCCGAGGGACGCCAGTGGGCGCCGCCTCGGCCGGGTTGTGCACCGTCAATCCACACAAGCCCTACTGCGCGCCGGCCGGGACGCGGAACCAGGAGCGGCTGCGGGCCGCGTTCTGGATCGCGTCGAGGTAGACCTCGCTGTAGGGGATGCTGCCGCGCTCGTTGATCTGCCAGAGGCAGGCGAGCATCGCGCTGGCGACCATCAGGTTCGTCACGAGGAGCTGCGGACGTTCGGCCGCCATGACCTGGCAGCCGGCGTCGCGCGGTTCCTCTTCACTGGCCATGCCGATCTCCGGGTGGATCTCGGTCAGATGGCCGTCCATGGACCAGCCGTCGCGGCGGCGGACGAGCTGGACGTTGCCGTCCGTTTCGTCGTTGCCGCCGCTGATGAGCGTCGCGTCGTCGAGCGATCCGAGATGCCGATCGACGAGAGCCCGCGCCCGGTGGTTGTCGACCGCGAGGAGGATGATGTCTCCCTCGCGGACGATCGAGCGGACGTTGGTCTCGTCGAGAAACTCGGGGATCACCTGACAGGCCAGCCCATCGTCGCGGGCGACCCGGGCCAGGGCCTCGGCCTTGTTCGAACCCAGATCACTGTGCGAGCAGGCCTGCCGCGATCGGTTCCCGGGCTCGAAGACGTCGCCGTCGACGAGGACGAGGAGCGATCGCGGCTCGGGCCGGTTCGCGAGGTAGCGGACGAGGGGCGGGACCAACTGGCTCCCGATCCCGCCGCAGCCGGCGAGGACGATCCGGTCAGCCATCGGCGGTGCCTCCCTTCTCGCTCGAGCCGGGGACCGGCACGAGCCGGGAGGAGAGGCGGTAACCGAGGCCTTCGGCGAGCTTGCTCGCCTTGGCGATCGCCTCGTCGAGCTCCCGCCGGCTTGGCTTCGCGATCTCAGCCGAGGGTTTGCAGCCCCGGGCGAGGTACGCGGCCATCGATGGTTTGCCCTTCGGCCGGGGCGGCGGCGCCACCTTCACCCTCCGAAGCCACTCGTCGGGCGGCTCGGCGAGACGCCGAGGCCGCTCGATGAGCGAACTGGTCTTCAGGTGGAAGCGGATGCCGTCCACGACGATTGCCGCTGAGTAGCCGAGCCGCCGCCGGTCGAAGTCGCCGACGACGATATGGAGCCCATCGAGCTCCGCCTCGTCGTCCTCGTCGATCGAGCTGGCGTAGGCGGTGTATCCGCCATGGCTGTGGATCGAGCCGACGAGCCGCGACCCGGCCGGCAGATCGCCGTCCGCCAGGTCGAACCGGACCGAAGCGCTCGACACCTTCTGGGCCGGTACGGCGAGGTCGAAACCTGAGTCACGCCAGACCAGGAGGACGGCCGCCTCGGTTCGGTGGAGCCGGTAGACGGCGCGGAAGAAGCCGACGGCACGAGCCATCAGGTCTGCCGGGACCTTGGGCAGCGCGTAGTCGACGAACTCCCGGCCTTCCGGCAGGTGGGCGATCCGGTTGACCTTCGTCTGGCTCAACCCGAGGAGGCTTCGCTTCCGCAGGTAGAGGCCGTCGCGAGCGACGACGAAGGCTGGAAGTCTCGCCCCCTCGAGTGATGGACCGGCTTCGAGGATCGGGAACATCACCGGTCGCCTCCCCGTTCGGGCAGGCGATGGATCAGTTGGACCAATCGCTCAAAGCGGCGTCGCTCGTAGACGAGCTGTTCCTGGATGGGACCCGACTCCCGGAAGACGTGGGCGAGCACCGTCAGTGCGGCCTCCTCGAAGAACCGATCGGGCAGCGCTGTCGGCCTCTCACCGAGAGCCGGCGCCATCCAGGCGGAAAGGTTCCTCGCCCGGACCTCCGGCGTGCGAACGAGGTGGTCACGAAGCGACGGCATCGGTCTCACCTCCCTCTGCCGGAGGCGGCTCCGGCGTCAGGACCTCCGACTCCGATGGCTCCTCCGGAATGGGCGTCCCGGCCGGCAGATCCGTGATCGCCAGCCCGGCCATCTGCGCCACGACCTGACGGAGGGTCCGCCAGTAGGGGTCGTACTGCATCAACAGGGCGGCGAGCGGATCTCGCCGGGAGCGGGAGGCCCAGGCCCGGAAGCCACCGGAGAACGGCATCGGATGGCGTCGGAGGTCCTGGTTGAAGCGACTTGACCAGAACGCACCAATGAGGGCGTCGACTCGCTCGCCGACGCTCGCGCCGCTCACCCGGACCGATCCGAGACAGACGATCCCATCGTCGTTCGTGTTCGGCAGGGTGGACGAACAGAGCGTTGCGTCGAGCGACGCGATTGGTTGCGGCCGGAAATACGTGGACAGAGCCTCGATCTGGTCGCCGGTCGTCGAGACGACGAAGACGACGTACGGCAGAGCGATCCGATACGAGGTCGGCTCGCTGTCGTGACGTCGACTGGCGTGGTACTCGATCGTCCGCCGCGACGGGGCCTGCTCGACGACGAAGACCTGACGGTCGGTCGTCCCCGAGCGAATCCAGAAGCGGCAGCCGGTTGGCAGCCGAGGAGTCATGGCGACCTGAGCTGTGGTGAGCTCGGCCAGGAGGTCCGGGAGGGTCACCTCCCGGTCGATGACCTCCGTGACCAGGCTCACGAGGTCGCCGTCGATGCGCAGGAACGTGCGCGATTGCATGGCGTTTCGGGCTCCTTTCTGCTGCGGGAGCCCGAAGCCGGCACGCGTGGCGTGCCGGCTCCGGGACATCCGCGTTTGGCTGGCGTCAGGCCGAGCGGCCCTTCACGCCCGCCTGCTTCTGGAACTCGATCTCGTCGCCCGGGCGGACGACATAGTCGTCCTGGACCCGGTCGCCGTTGACCGACACCGCGGCGTCGCGGGGAATGTTCAGGACCTGTTCGAGGACCTTCCAGATCCCCCGGATGGACTTCCCGGCGAGATCGAGATCGAGCTCGTTCACGCCGTAGATGACCTTCGTCGGGGCGGTCGTTGCTTCCATCGCCTGCATGGCTAATTGCCTCCGTGTTCGGGGTGCCGCGCACTTGGGCGAAACCGGGCAGGCGAGGCAGTCGCGGCACGCTGCCTCTGAAATCGATCGACGAGGATCGGCCCGGGTCCGGCGCACAGCGCATTCGTTGAGCACCGGCGGGCGCGCTCGCCGCCGGTTCAGAGTCGTCCTCGGTGGACATCACCTCCATTCCGGCGCGGACGTGGTCCGCCACCCGAACGGGCGAAGCCCGGATCGGACGAGACTGGCCGTCGACGAGGAGCCCGAACGAGTCCGAGCCGGTCACGCCACCGCCCACGAGGAGCGGAGCGTCGACCGGCGGTCGGATCGTTCGAGGAGGTGTCCTCGGGGTACGGTCGTCTCGGCCCGGCCGGGGCTCCACCCGATCGGGTGAGCAGTCGGCGCGCCTCGCCATCGATCGCGCATCGAGAAAAGCGCGATATGGCAGCGTCTATGTGGTTGGTAAGGTGCGGCTGTCGCCGCGGACCGCTCTGGATCCCGGCGCCGGCGCTGGTGTGATCGCGGCTGATGCCGCGGGAGCCTGTGCCGGAGGGCTCCTCCATGCCCGATCTGGGCGATGGCGGCGGCCGACCGGAACTGGGTTACGACACCGCTTTCCGGTCCGGCCGCCTGACAAGACCCTAGCCGCACGGCAGTCCGATGTGAAGGGGGTTTAAGTGTATTGTTTAGTGTATTGATTGGAAGGGAGGCAAGTCCCTGTCGAAGACGTGCAGGGGTGCCACGGGGCGTGGGGAATTGGAATTCGGCGGACACGAACCCGGACAGACGCGGATCCCGAACTGGACGCCAGTGGTCACGCGATCTGGACGGTCAACCGGACGTGCGCGGCCGATTCGACGCGGCGTTGTGGGGAGTACGGCGGGACCTGGACCCTTCCTCGCGTAGCGACCGGACCGAGATTCAGCGGACGACGAGGTCCCGGACTTGGAGTACGGCCCCGGGCTTCAACTCGACGACGTCGAAGACGAGGTAGACCTTGACGGGCTCAGGCCCGTCGTAGGGGTCCCGATAGACGCTGCCGATCGGCGGACGACCGCTGATATCCGACCGGACATCGATCGCCACGCCATCGTCGATCCAGAGTGTTGTCGGCCGTGTGTCAGCCAGGCGCGCCGATCGTTCCACCATGACCCCGTCGGGCAATCGGGCGATCCCGATCAGGATCTCGTACCGCCCAAGGTGATCGAGCGGAAGGTCAAACACCGAGACGCGGAGTGGCTCGGCGGCCTTGATGGAGGCGGGCCGGGGACTGGGCGGCAAGGTCGCGCAGGCATGTTCGGGTGCTTCGCCGGCGCAGGGCACGTCTTGGTCGATCCCACCCCGCACGAAGATGGCGGCGTTCGGATTGCATGCCCGGTCGGAATTCCCCGGGAGGCCGCACCGGACCTCAACCTCGGCAGATCCGCCACCGACCAGGGCGAAGCTGACGGCAGCGATCGGGAACGATGCACGGATGGTGTAGTCGACCTCCGGCCGAGCGACGGTCGCGGCGGTGATGTCCTCGGCACGCAGTGGCGGGAGGGCACTCTCCCGAGCTCGCGCCACGACCGCCGCACACCGCACAGCCGAGAACTCCAGATCCTCGCAACCGACGATCCGGAAAGGTGCGGCTGCGGGCGCGACCGCCGTCGGTGTCGGTGCGACCGATTGTGATGATGGGGCGACGGTGCGGGTGATGCGTGGAGTCGTCGAGGCATCGCCGCTCGGCGACGGCGGCAACTTTATCGCGAGCAGCCCGAGGAAGGCGATCACGATCACGGCGGCGACCCGCGGCAGGAGTGCCCAGTCGGATCGAGCGCCTGGCAGCGGCTCGCGTCTCCCGATGGTCGGCGAAGTTGCGATCGCCCGGGCGATGGGACCCAGACGACGATCGGGCTCTTCAGATCCCGTGCGCATGACCGTCGCCGAGCGTTCGGCCAGGGCCCGTCGCAGATCCTCGTCTGACAGGCTCATGACGCCTCGCGCCCCAACGCCGCCTCGAGGGCCCGTCGGGCGGTGAAGAGTCGCGACTTCACCGTGCCCTCTGGTATCGACAAGACGGTCGCGATGTCGGCCACTGAGCGACCCTCTAGATGTCGCAGGACTAGGAGCGCCCGTGCATCGACGTCGAGTGATTCGAACGCCCGCCCGAACGTATCTCTGGCGATCACGGACTCGTCGTGAGACGGAGTGACCGAGGAGAGGTCCGCATTGAAACTTGCGGTCGGGGTGATTTCACGGACCCATCGGCGGGTGCGACGGCGGAGGACCAACCGGCAAGCGTTGACGAGTATCCGGTCGGCCCATGCCTCGAACTGGACAACCTGCCGAAGTCGCGGCAGCTCACGCCAGATGGAGACGAGGGCCTCCTGAATGGCATCGTCCGCGTCGCTTCGATTGCCGAGGATTGCACCCGCCACCCGAAACATCCTTTCCTGGCGCTGCTCGATCAGGCTGACGAACGCGTCAACTTCGCCGCTTCGCGCTCGGTCGACATCCAGATCGGGCACCGCCTCTCCATTGTCGATATCGCTTTCTTTCACCTGATAAGAGTACGGAGCGCCGCCCGCCGTTCATCGCACTCGCAACTAGGCGCAAATCGACCCGGTCCCATCTCGACGACTTAAGCGGCGGCGGTTCATGGCATGCTCAGATGCGAAGGACTGGGGTTCAAATTGGAGATCGTTCGTGACCGACCTCGGCAGTCTTGGCCCCTGATGAGCGAGTTCAGGGACGTGTTTCTGGCGTGACGCGCCGGCTCATCGAGCGTAGAGCACGAGCTCGGCAGCATCGACAGTCCGCGATCGTCCAGCGCCGCGATCGTCTCGACGTCCGACAGGCATCCGGGCGTGATAACCGGCCACGAGCCTTCGGTCAGGACGGCGGCGAGGTCTCGCGTTAGCCAGTCCACGCGGCCATTAGTCCACGTCGCGCCGAGCGGGTCTGCAGAGAATCTGCAGAAAACTTGATGAGCCTCTACGTGGACATCGCTTGGCTGCTCGACCCTCTAGACCGCCACCACAGCGCATCCACGGTTGCGGCGATTTGGGTCAATAGGTGCGGCAGGGCGGTCGCCTTGTCGATCCGGCAGCGACCGCCACCGACCAGCAGCTGAGCCGCGGGAGTCGCGCTCGCCTCCGGCTTCGCCTTTCGCTCAAACACACAAAACCCACCGTTGGACTTCCACCCTACGGGGGGGTTCCTGCGACCGGTCGTCGTCTCGCCATCGTATAGTGGTGGCATGGGCCGAGCGGCGTGTTCCCGGTCCCTCGGCGGCATCACAGCCGCAGCGGCCAGCCCGTTCAGTGGAGCGTGACGGCATGAACTAGCCGACCCCGAATGGTCTGACATGTGGGAAGTTGGCGATCTTCTTCGTTTCGCGTGGGTGGTCACCAGCAACCCGGGTGTCGGCTACTCGCGAACGCGGCCGGAGAGGTTCCGCCGCTCCGGTGACGGGCTCCCTCAGGTGCATCAGTCACAACGCTCGGCGTATCAGGAGTCACAACGCTCGGGGTATCAGGCCGAAGTTGAACCGTGGACCGTCATCTCGGTCCTCATGGTTGGCTTCGGACCCCCTTCGGGGACTGCTCTTCCGGCACTGGAACCCTTGTCTCAGCCGTGGTTGTTGCAGTCCCGCTGACGACCGGCTTGTGCGTAAGGGATACGTCGCCGCTGGGTCAGGGGCCTCGCACGGCCGCGCGCAGCGCCCGCGACGAACCGGGAGCAGTCGGCGAGGGAGGGAACGTGGAACTAGAGAAGGCAATCATCCTCGTGCTGATGGCCGTGTCCGTTGTCCGCTGGATCTACGTGCTCGCTGGCACGCATGACAAACCTGCGGAGTGGCAGGGTCCCCGCCTGCATACGTGGCCACTCCGGCTCAACCGCGATGCCTACAGAGTGTGGATTGCAGTCTTCGTCGGGATGACGGTCGTCCTAATGGCCGTGCTCCTCATCCTCGTGCAATGACGACGGACGGCCAGCCAGCGGCGTTCTCGCCGCGGCCTTCTCTGTACTTCGAATTGTCGGCCTCTATGGGGGACAGGTCGTGCAGATCAAACCCTGTGTGAATTGCGCGCAAGGGATCCCAATCGGTGACGACGGACTTGTTACCGGCGTTGCGCCGTGCCCTAATTGCGGCCGGTTGGCAGCCGTCTCGACGGGTAGATACGCACAAGGTGCCGGGACCTCCAGGCGAACGGTTTTGTGGTTGTGCCGCAAGTAAACGCCGCAATGGAGTCACTCGAGGGTTTGACCGTTTCCCTTCCTATTGGTCCCCAAACGGCGGCGGGCGGGCAGATCATGGAGATGGTCGAATTCGACGCACGTAGGTCTGTCGAGTGGGATTTCGTCGGACCCTCCATGGAGAAGTGGAGCAAGCGCGCAGGACCTTGTCGGCCTGTCAGGAAACCTGTACGACTCCTTTGGTGAATAGAACCGCTGATACCGCCCGCCGTCGCTCTGGGCTGACGTCCCGCTCATCCAGGTGAATATCCCCTCTCCGAGCAACGGGTCGCCATGGCGCGGGACCGCAGCGAAGAGATCGAGGGTCGCGAGCTGGTGGATCGGCGGGGACGACGGCAGGTCAGGCGGGCGATAGGGGCGACCGGGCGGCCACGCGTGTCACTCGACGCTGTGGCTGGCTCTACTGGCATCTCTAGCGGCCCCGGCGGGAGCCGCCAAAGACAACACGGACAGCCCAACCTTTTCAATCGCCATGAAACTCAGCGGACTTCTCTCGCAGGAGTGCGCCCAACTCTAGTTCCAGCGCCCCGGCCCCATAGAGATCATCCTCGGGCAGCTGAAGCGCATCATTTGCAGCGATTACACGTTCCCGCACAAGTCGATTAGGGTCATGGTCTGCATATTCGACCGCGATGAATCGGCCCGTTAGTTGCTCGAAACGATGGAACGTCGGCATTCGCCAGACATCTGTATCCCAAGCGCGCACCCGAGCGACGACTGGCCACGCTCCCGTGGCGAGACCACGATCAACGACTCTTGCCACGAGCAAGGGCGCCGTGGGTTCACCCGTCACCGCGACTGTCACGTTCGGCGTGTCGCCTACTTGTGGAGAGTAGAAGAAGCCGCAGATGATTCCGTCCGGCCCTACTCGCGCTATGACGCCGACGGCATACCCGCCGCTACGTAGCGGGCCTCGGAACACGTCGCCTGGGGCGTATTTGGGGGACCTCATCCGGAAACCTTGAACAAGTAATCGTAAGCAGCCTGCATGGAGTTGCCAAAATTCGGTTTGATTGGGTTGATCGGTCGTCGTATCTGTTCAACCCGCCGTTTGGTGATAACAGCTTCCGGGTGCTCGCACAAGATTTGCCGTTGGTCTGCGGGCGGAACGGCCGCGTTCGCTTTTGGCGGATGTCATGATGCGCCAGAATCTCGTGGTCGGCGTGAGAACCGAGTAGGGCCAGCGCCGGTCCAGGCGCGACCTTTCTCGTCCATATTCCTTGGGCGACTGCTCCGAACGTGGCGGTTCTGTAGTCACTCCCCTCCAAGGTCGTCGCGATCAAGCCGGGAGACGGCCCGTATCTCGATCGGCTCCTGATGTGCGGGTTTTCAGGGACCCGTTCTGCCCTGCCACGCCGCCTCACCGAACGTAGAGCAAAAGCTCGGGCAGCATCGTCAGGCCGCGGTCGTCCAACGCCGCGATCGCCTCGCCGTCCGACAGGCATCCGGGCGTGATGACCGGCCACGAGCCTTCGGTCGAGATGGCGGCGAGATCCCGCGTTGGCCGGTACACGCGGCCATCTGTCCACGTCGCGTGGAGCGGATCCAAGTGCAATTGCTGAGCAATCGCTGTCAGAAAGGTGATCTGGCTGGCGGGCCCCGCCCGGTGGCTCACCAGCTCGTGAACAGCCCTCGCACGGCGCTCCGAGTCGACGACGAACCCGACATTGACCGGCAGGTCCGGCGTTCGGGCGAAGACCGATCGATAGCGGCGGATCTTCTCCGCCAGGACCTCGCCCCGCTCGGTGCCGAGATCGCGCTCGACAAAGAGGGCAATCGCCCGATCGCCCACCCTGATGCCGGCCAGCCCGTCAGGTCGCAGGAAGCCACCGAACACGTGGCCGCAGATCCGCTCAGGAACCCAGGTGAAGATCCCCTCGCCGAGCAACGGGTCGCCCTGCCGCAGGAACGCAGCGAAGACGTCGAGGGTCGCGAGCTCGTGAATCGGGGCGGACGACGGCAGATCAGGCGGGCGATCGGGCCGACCGTGCGGCCAGGCAAGGCGCTCGATGTCGATCCGGGTCGCCCGTGTCAGAACGTAGGCGTAGCGGCCTCGTGGGCGGTGGGCGCTGGCGCTCCAGAAGCCCCGCAACAGGCCCAGTTCGACGAGCCGGGCCAGGCGCCGCTGGGCCGTCCGCAGCTGGCGGTAGACGAGGAGCGACGCCAACTCGGCGGTGACGATATCGGCACCGAGGAGCCACAGCAGCAGATGCTGCTCCCGCGCCGGGAGCCCGGTCCAGATGGCGCCGGCGTGGACAGAGCGGAGCGAGTCGGGTTTCGGGCTCGAGCTCGGCTGCGCACGATTCTGTGTCGCGCTCATCGTCGCCCCACTGTCGTGTATGGCGGTTGCGGTCGCGGTCGTGACCGCGGCGTCGGTCGCGACACTGTCGTGACTCGGTTCATGTGACTGTCGCGCGGGCATCGCGGGCGTTGCTGAGGCGCCGGACGAGACCCGCTGAACCGAGGTTCGGCGCCTCCGCCAGGATGTCGGCGGTGAGAACCCGGGTTTGGCCGCCGAGCTCGGTCCGGACAGCCATCCGGTAGCGCGGCAGGTTGACCAGATCGCGTTCTGTCAGGGGCGCCATCTCGTCGCGCAGGAGACGGGCGTCGTCGGCCGAGGGCTGGAGGAGCATCGTCGTCGCCACGTTCGCTCGGATGGCGCGCTGGAGTTCGCGTCCGAGACTCTCGAGATACTGGGTGGCGAGGCCCGCCTGGAGGGCGAACTTGCGGCCCTCGGCCAGCGTTCCGCGGATGGCGCTCGTGTCGAAGTTCTGGACCTCGTCGACGTACAGCGTGTGGGGCACCCGGTCCGCCGGGGCCATCGCCTGGCGGCCCAGGGCGTCGACGTAGTAGCGGGCGATGACGAGCCCGCCGAACAGCCAGGCGTTGTCGCCGCCGGCGCGGGACAGATCGACCAGGAGCACCTCGCCCCCATCCATGATCCGGCGCGGCCGGATGGTCGAGGTCGGGGCGCTGACGATCGCCCGGATCGAGGGGTAGCTGAGGAACGCAGCGAGCTTGCTCGTGAGGGCGTCGGCGGACGGATCGGATCCGCCCCGCTTCGGCCATTGGTGCTGCCAGAACGCGAGCAGGATCGGGTCCGTCAGGCCGTTGATGATCTCCTCGCGGAAGGTCGGGTCGATGAGCAGGAGGTTGAGCGACTCGAGGGTCCAGGGGACCCCGTCGGGGTTGGCTCGCAGGAGGAGGGTCATCAGGGCGGAGCGGAGATATTGGATCTGGCGGAACGGCTGCGAGGCGAGACCGGCGAAATAGAGGTCGCGCATCGTGCCCACGAACTGGGCGACCACGAGCTCCGGATCCGCGCCGTCGAGCTCGATCGGGTTGAAGGCTCGCGGATGATCCTTCTCGGCCAGTTCGAGAAGATGGACCCGATGGGCCTGGTCCGCGGGAACCGCGTCGAGCAGGCGCGCGACCGCATCGCCGTGGGGGTCAATGAAGGTGAAGCCCCGTCCGGCTCGCAGGTCGTCGGCGGCCAGGGCGACGAGCTCGGTGCTCTTGCCCGACCCCGTCCGGCCAAGCAGGACGAAGTGGCGGGCAAACAGGCTCTCGGGCACGAGGACCGGGCGGCCCCCATCGAGACCGATCGCCCGCAGGCCGGGCTGCGCTGTCACGATTGGGGCCGGCAGGCGCCGGCTCCGGATCGCGTCAACCGGCCGCGACTCCTCGGCCGCCCCGGCGAGACCCCAGAGCTCGGCGAGATCGCGGGCCGATACCCGGATCGGGACTGACCGCCCGCCGACCGTTGCGTCGATCGTCCAGCCGGCCGACCGAAGGGTGCCGACCGCGCCGATCGCGTCGAACAGCCAGGCTCTGGCTGCAGCCGGGTTGGTCGAGCTCACCTCGAGGAGGGTCGTCACCGAGAACAACGGACCGGGCGTGGGCGCCGGGTGGGAGCGCGCCGATGTCGGCGTTGATCGCGACGGCCGGTTCAGGAAGGAGTCGAGCAGCATCTCCACCGTGCCCGGAGCGTCGTCGGAACGCTGGTCCTTGGCCGGCGCCAAGGGCCTGACCCGGAGATGCCAGGCTGCCGACGCGCCAGCCGGAAGTCGGGCGAGGAGCTCGACCAGGATTGCCCCGAAGTTCGACGGCGTCCCGAGCCCGGCGGCCTCCGGTGGCTCGCCTCGGACAGCCAGCCTGATCGAAGACGGGTCCACGCTCGGCGCG
Source organism: Chloroflexota bacterium (assembly GCA_013698095.1). GTDB lineage: Bacteria > Chloroflexota > Limnocylindria > Limnocylindrales > CSP1-4 > CF-46. The sequence goes on along the minus strand of JACCVQ010000033.1, from coordinate 10,948 downwards.
TCTGCTCGATCGAGCTCGGCTCCAGGAAAGGCTGCGGCGACGGCCATCTCGACCGAGCGCCGGAGCTGGCGTGGGGCCTCGATCTCCCATCGTGCGCGGCCGTCCACCCAGCGGATCGCGAGGCCGAGCTGTGGCCAGCCGCTGGCCCAGGCCGACACGCCGCGGCGGCCGCCCGGGTGGAGAGCCGCGATCAGGCGCAGCGCGCCGTCCCGATCGGCCGCTGCCCCCGGGTCGAGTCGGAGCGTCCAGTGCAGGCGCTCAGCGGTGGTTGCCCGGTCGTACGCGCGCTGGCGGAGGAGGACGACGACGCGCCGGCCGACGGTCAACAGCGTGGCGGCGGCGGCACTGGCGATGCCGACCGGGATCGCGATCGAGACGATCGTGAACAGCGGACCGAGCATGGCGTCGCTCACGGCGAGCGTCCTTGTGTCGTGGTCGGTGGCAGAACGAGGAGCGGGTCGATGGGTTCGCCCGAGGCGTACATCTCGAAGTGAAGGTGGGGCCCGGTCGTGTGGCCGGTCAGACCGACCGACCCGATGACCTCGCCGGTGGTTAGCGACTCACCGACCCGGACATGGAGTCCTGACTCGAGATGGCCGTAGCGCGAGAGGACACCCCGGCTGTGCTCGATCTCGACCACGACCGCTCCGTCCGACATGCGACCGGCAATCGTGACTCGCCCGGAAGCGATCGCCTGGACCGGGGTGCCGATCGGTGCCGCGATGTCCAGCCCGTCGTGGAAGTGCTCGTAGCAGCGGCCCTCGAAGCACCGAGCGGGCTCGCCCGTGAACGTGGTCGGCCCGAAGCCCTGCCTGATCCGGCCGCCCTCGATCGGCCAGACGACCCGGGCGCCGTAGCCGTAGCGCTCGGCCCAGCCGAGGACGAGCGGCGGATACCAGTCGGCCGGGTTGTAGCGATACAGGGCGCGTTGCCAGTCCGTCGGCGCGCCGTTGGACTTCAGGTAGGCGGCCGCGGCCGGGATGGCATCGGCCGGGTCGCAGATGTCGGGGTCCGAGATGCCGGCGAGCGACGCTGCGTGGACGAACGTCGGTTCGAGGAACTGCATCGGACCGCGGGCACCGGCGTCATTCGGATCGCAGCCGTTGCGGTTGCGGCCGTGGTTCGTCTCGACCCGCCCGACGGCGGCGAGGACCGGCCAGTCGAGCCCGAACCGAGCGGCCGCGTCGCGGTACAGGACGAGGTAGCCGGCCGGGATGTCAGCGACGGCCGGTGGAGCGGCCGGGACCTTGGGCGCTGCGAGGACCGCCCAGTTGCCGGTCAGGACCCCGACGGCGCCGAAGATGATGAGCAGGCAGACGAGGGGGATTGCGCAGCCCGTTGCTGCGCAGCCCCACCCGCGGCGCCTCACGAACTATTCGGAGCGTCGTAACCCAAGTGGGACTGGCCGACCAGGTCGGCTGGACGGGTAGTGAGCCATTCGTATTCGCGCTTGCTCACCCGGGCCTCGAACGCGACGTGGCTGCGCCCGACGAAGAGAAGCCCTTCGCCGGGTCGGGCATGAAGCAGCGAGCGGCGCTCGGCCACCGTCAGATCAAAATACCGGCCGATGGCCTCAACGCCCTCAGGCGTTTGCCCCAGCAGGACCCGAATTTCGCACTGCTTGACGATCGCCTCGCCATAGTCCGAGCGCAGGAACTCCGCGATGTCCTGGGTCGCGAGTTGGAGCCCGGCGTGGTAGTGGCGGGCCGAGCGGGCGAGCTCTTCCACGAAGTCGGCGCCCGATGGCTGGCGCATCACCTTCCAGGCCTCATCGACGACGATCAACTTGGGGTTGAGGTCCGAACGCACGGCATCCCACAGGACGCCAAGCGCGGCGAGCTGGGCGACGTCGCGGACCTCCGGGTCGCCGATCGCCGCGAGCCCGATGACGAGGAGCCGTTCATCGCGGGGCAACGCAGCGTCAGCGGAAAAGATCGCGGCCAGTGAGCCGGTCGCCCAGCGCTCGAGTCGGTGGGCCAGAGCCTGACCTCCGGGCGTGTCAGTCAGGCACTCGACGAGGGCGGCCAGCGTCGGCGGCCGCCGTTGGTGGCTCGCCGGGTCGGGTCCGATGCCGGCCGCCTGGTAGGTCGTCCGGAGCGCCCGGTCGAGGGCCGGCCGCTCGTCGCGCGAGAGGCCACCCGCCATGGCGCCGGCCAGCCGGCCGACGAGGGCGAGCTTGGCGGCGAAGGCACCCTCGCTGCCGCCGCCGTTCATCGCCAAGGGGTTGAGCCCCCCGCCCGCGCCGAGCTCGACGTAGGTCCCGCCGAGCGTCTCGGTGAGTCGGCGGTAGTCGCCGAGCGGGTCGACGCCCATGACCCGGATCCCGCGCATGAAGCAACGCGCCATCTCGGCGCCGGTGAACATCGTCTTGCCGGTCCCGGTCTGGCCGAGCACGATCGCGTTGTGGCTGGCGTGGGCGAACCGGTCGAGGATGATTGGTGCGCCGCTCGTGCGGGCGCGTCCGTAGAGGTGGCCGCTGGGCTCGTACAGCTCGGATGCCGAGTGGAGGAGCGAGGCCGCGAGGCTGGCGCTTTCGAGGTTCCGCTCGCAGATCTGCCTTGACCGAGAGCCCGGCAGGGCCGAGGCCCAGGCCTGGCCGATGCGCAGCGTCGCCGTCTCGACCTCGACCCCCAGACTGCGCGCCTCCAGCCGCACGCTCTCGAGGCGCTCCGAGAGTTGGGCGCGATCGGGAGCCTCTAGGAGCAGGACGGTGTCCACGAAGTAGATCCGGCCGGCGCCGGCGGCAACCGAACGCCGGGCGGCGACGGCTGTCGCGCCAAGTCGCTCGCGCTCGACATCGGCGACCTCGCCCCGTTCCGCCGCCAACCGCTCACCGGCGCGAACCACCCGCAAGCGGGTCGTCATGAAGGTCATTGCCTCGGCCCGCGAGAGCGGGCGAACGCGCATCGAGACCGTTGCAACGCCGTCGATGGCGAGCAGGCCGTTGAGCCAGCCGGGCCGAACCTCGGCCGGCCAGCGGCGCCCGAGATGGATCGCGGCGACCAGCGACGGACCCTCCGCGAACCCGGGCCTGATCGTATATGTCGCTCCAGATCGGCCGATCCCCGACCAGATCGCTGCGAGCGCGGCAGCGTCGATGGCCTGGGCAACCAGGCCCCGTTCCTCGGCGACCCGCCGGATGAGATCGCTGGTGCGCGCGAGCTGGGCCTCGGTCGCGGCGTGGACGATCAGGATCGTCCGCCGGGGCGGCTGGCTGGGAGTCGCGCAGATCTCGTGGTACGTCGCGACGTACGGCCGGAAGACCCGTTCGCCCGGGCCGTCGACGACGGGCTTGATGGCGGCGATGTGCTCCGCCGGCGTCCGATCGGTCGGGACCGACAGGAGCTGGAACGGACCCGGGATCGCGTCATAGAGGGCGGAGAGGTTGTCCAGGGTTGCCTCGCGCTCGGCGTCGGCCATCAGCTCGAGGTTGAGCGGGGCGAGTTCGAAACCGCAGCACACCTGGTCCCCAACGCGGAAGGTGTCCGCATCGACGGCAGCCGCCGGCCACGTCGGAGGGGGAGTATCCGCCTTGGGCGACCGACCGCGAACCGCGGCGAACGGTGATCTCACGGCACGGCCACCGGGCTGAGGGCAAGGTAGAAGGTCGAGCTCAACGCGGCCTCGGCGAACTCTTGGAGCCGTCCCGCAGGGATGGCGACAACGACCGAGCCGAGCTTCGGCGGGATGACGACGCCGCCCCGGCCCGAGTCCTGGACATCGGATAGCTGACGCCCCTCGGGCGTGCGGATCGTCAGAACGACAAGCCCTTGGCCGAGGACAACGGCCGACGGCGAGTCGGCGCCGGAGACCTGCGTCTTGAGGGCGTTTGGGACGGCAACGATGTCGACCCGGGCGCCCGCTGCGAGCGCGCCGCCGACCGCCTGGCCGGGCTCGACCGGCAGGGCGAACGCGACCTGGCCGACCTCGAGTGGCGCAGCGAAGCCGAACGCCCGTTGGCCCGGATTCGTTTCGAGGACTCGGGCATCGACATCCTGACCGGCCAGGATTCTGACGGACGCATAGCGGCCGACGACGGCATCGAAGCTGCGCGCGGCATTCGCCGGTGCGTCGGCCGGGCTGACGCTGACGAGGTCGACCATGTCGGTGGTGATCGGGGTGAGGACGGCGATGTCGACCTTGGCCCGGACGATCCCGTTGCGCGGCTGGGCGAAGTAGACGAGGGCACTGGCAGTGAGTGCAGCGACGAGGAAGATGGCGGCGTAGACGCCCCGGCGAGCTTTCATCTCATCTTCCTCACTGGCTGATCGCGGAATAGACGACGCTGGCCGCGATCGAACCCGAGAACTCGAAGGTCCGAACCGTCCCGTCGTCGTAGGTCGTCTCGACGGTTAGCTCGACCCGGACGGGGTACGAGCCGCCATTGGGCAGGGGCGTGTTCCACTGGATCCGGATCGGCTCTGTGGCCTCGTAGGCGCCCGGCCCTGACCCATTCGACGCGTCGTTGTCGCCGCCGAGGTAGCGGTAGCTGACAAGCCGGGTCGTCGCCTCGCCGATGACGACGCCGCCCGAACGCATGAAGCCTTCCTTCTCGACGATCGCGCGCAGAAAGAGCGCACAGGGCAGGCCGCGCGGCCAATAGATCTGGGCATGTCCGGCCGCGTCGGCGGCGATGGCCTGCCCGCCGGGAAGCGCCCCGGATGGGCTGCCTCCTGGCGATACGACCGGCGGGAGGTATTCGATCGGCAGGGCCGACACGCCCGAGGCTCGGTTGCTGATGTCGAGACTGAACGGCACGACATCCTCGAAGGGCGTGCCGTCGGGCGTGAAGAAGGCTCCGTACGCCTCACCAACGACCCGGGCGGTGACGATGACCTCGAACTTGCCCGCCTCATAGGCGTGGTTCGTGACGAGCCGGTCGGATCCGTCGCCTGGGAACGTCCGGCGGGCGCCATCGCCAAAGTCGACGGTCCACCGCTGGACCCGCACCGTGTTCGGTCGCACGTAGGCGGCGATCGCGTCGTCGAGGAAGTCGCGCCAACCCGCCGTTAGCTCGGCCGTCACCGTTCGCTCCGAGCGCGCGGGAGCCGTCACAGGTTCAACGTCGACCGACAGGTAGAGGCTGAGATCGCCGAACCCTGACGGGCTGATCCCGATGGCGGGCTCTGGGCCGCAGAGGACCATCGAAACCGGGCTCTCGAAGTTGACGAGGGTCCCGTCCGCAGTTCGGTGAACCCAGACCCACCAGGCGTGGCAGTAGGCAGCGGGATTGCCTTGGTTCTCCCATTGTGAGTAGTAGACGGACCTGACGCGGGTCCGCGACTCAGGCGGACTCCACTGGCCATTCGCCTGAACGCCAACATAGGCGCGACCGTTTTCGGAGCCCCAGGTCTCCACCGAAACCGCGACGCCCGGGTCATACGCGGATACCAAAGTAGGAAACGCAAGAACCCCAATCGCCGCGCCGAGGAGGAACGCCGAACGCCTCATTGTTCCGACCTGTAGCGCTCGACGAGCCATCGGCCGTCGGCCTCTGCTAGCTCTACGGTGACGTGCGTTGTCGGCAGGATCTGGGGTGACTCAAGCGGCTCACCCGAGTCGAGGCCAATGTCGTAACCACCCTCAGTGAGGTTGAATGTCACCGTCGACCGATCGCCGCTTGTGGCCACGAGGAAGTCCTCGAGTCGGAGAACGGTCGTGATCGACGCCTTACCGACCTCCTTTTGGCCGCGCAGGAAGGCGCCGATAGAGCGATAGGCAGAGGAATCCTCTCCTGTCGTGAGCGGGAGGATCAGCGATGGGTCGTTCGTTCGCCGCGCTTGCGCAAAGGTGTCGAAGAAGGCGCGGACCGCGCCTTCGGGAGTGGATCGGTCGAGGGACGGCGTCGCGGTCGATGACGACGTCGGCAAGGTTGTCGGCGTCGGCGTCGGCGTCGGCGTCGGCGCAAGCCTGCCGATCAACAGGACGCCACCAGCAATGACAAGCAGGACGGCAAGGCTCGCCGCGATAACGATGAGCGGTCGACGGCGCTCCGGAATCCGGTTCATCACGTCCTCGCCGACGCCGAGCCGTCGATGCTGAGCGTGATGACCGGGCCAATCCCGGCCAGCCCGAGCAAGGGGATCCGCGCCGGGGCAGAGACCCGGATGCTCACGGTCGGGGTCGTGTTCGCGGCTCCGGTGATCGGGTCGGTCCCTGCCGCATTCGAGACGACGACTTCCGCGGCTGCCGCAATCTCCGACGAGGTCGCGGCGAGAACATCACCGGTCGCGGCAAGGTTCCTGGCGAGGTACTCCCGAGCCAGCCGTTCGGCCTCGCCCACCTGGAGTCTGGGCGGCTCCCCTGCCGCCAGAGCCGAAGGGTCGAGGGCCTGGGTTGCGGTCAGCGCCGCCATGTCGAGCTGAGCCCGGATTCGGGTTCGGAGCCCCTCGATCGTCCCCACGGCGAGGACAAGGGCAAGCGTCAGCATCAGGATCGGAAAGAGCAGCACGGCGTAGACGGCGACCTGACCACGCTGGCCAGCCCGTCGCGTCCTCATCGGGTCACCTCGCTCCGGGTCACGAACGCGGCCTCGAGCGGAACGGCCCATTTGCCGGCGAATGGGATCGCCGCCTGCTCGTCGATCGCGATCTGAACACGGATCGGTTCGCCCCAGGCCGCGACTCCTGGCTCGACAACGATCCGGGCACGACTGGGATCGAGGCCCCCATCGGATAGCTCGGTCGCAATCCGCGATCGGACGAGCGCGCTGTCGCCGCCAACCACTGCGGCCTGCCGGGCTCCGGCTGCAGCCGCCGCGTCGAGGACCAGCCGGGTGTGGGAAAGCCGGCCAAGGACGACGACCGCGAGGAGGACCGGTACCAGCACCAGGGGCACAACGAGGACAGCCTCGACGGTCGCGATCCCCCGCTCCCAACGGCGGGGATCGTCGCGGCTGCCCGGTCGAGGTCGCACGGTCATTGGCCCAGCAGCTGCCCGACGAGTTCGCCGATCCGTCGGGCGAGCCCGTTGTTCCAGGCAAGGATCGCCGCCGCCAGGACGACCAGGATGATCCCTGCCGCAATGACGTACTCGAGCGTCGTCAGGCCGCGCTGATCGGTCCGGAACACGTGCCACGCTCGGCGGAGTGACGAGAGAGCCCTTGTGAGCATCCGACTTGCCTCCATTCAGATTCGCCCCAACGTCGAGAGAAAGAGGGGCACCACAATGAGGACGAGGAACTCCGGCAGGTAGATGCCGGCCAGGATCGCGGCGAGCTTCGGCTGGACCGTCGACGCTGCGCCGAGCAGGCGATTGCGCTCGGCGTCGCGCAGTGAGCGCTCGTGCTCGGCGAGGACGCCCGAGACACCCTTCCCGGTCCGGCGGGCCTGACCGAGGCCGCTTGCCAGCTCGTCCAGTTCCTCGACGTCCGACGCCGCCGCCACATCGGCGAGGGCGCGGTAGAACTCGGTCCCGGTGCCGTACGCAGCCACGGCCGAGCGAATCTGACGAGCCAGCAGATTCTCGCCGTTCGAGGCCGCATGGAGCTCGTCGGCAACGGCCGCGATCGACTGCTCCAGCCCCTTCCGCTCGGCCAGGGGCCGGACGAGGGCGAGGAAGTCCGGCAGCTCACGCGACAGCTGCGCCTTCCGGCGCCGGCCCATCGAAGCGAGGTACTCGGTCGGGAAGATGTAGCCGACAAAGGCGAGCGGCAGGGCCAGGATGAGGGTGAACCCGAACAGCGGGCTGAGGGCAAGGCCGATCCCAAGGATTGCGATCGCGAGGACGAGCTTCGCCGCGTAGACCTCGGCCGGCGTCAGCGTCGCCGGATCGATCCCGGCCCGGACGATGTCACGCTCGCTGACCTGGGAGGCGAGCGCCGGCATCCGGGCCGCGAGACGCGAGGCGACCGGTGCGACCACCCGCTCCCACCACGGTCGCTCGGCGACGACGAGGCGCTCGTAGCGCTCGCGCGACAGGACGCTCGCCCGGACCGCGTCGAGTTTGGGTTGGGCCCGGAAGAGCCAGGGGTCGAAGATCGCCATCAGCAAGCTGAGCACGGCGATGCCCGTCAGGATCGAGCTGAGGAGAGCGAGGTCCATCGGCTACGCCTCCAACCGGGTCACACGCCAGGACAGGACAATGCCGGCGACCTCGAGGAGGACCGCCGCCGGCAGGAGGATGTACTGGCCGAGAGCGGTCGACGTGATCGGCGCGATGAGCTCGGGGTTGACGGCCAGCAGGTACAGGAACATGGCCGGGATGACGATCGCAAGGATGGCCGCCTGGAGGCGCAAGCCCTTGCTCTCGGCCGCTGCCTGGCGCGCGATCGCGCGGTTCGCCCGGGCGGCCTCGCCGAGCGAGGCGAGGACCTCACCCGCCGCCGACGCCGGCTGCTGGGTCCGGGCGGCGACGATGAGGGCGTCGTACATGAGCCGCAGATTCCGGCTCGCCTGCCGGCCCCGGACCACCAGCAGGGCCTCGCCGAGGGGCTCGTTGGCGTAGTAGCGGGCGGTCGCCTCATCGAAGTCCGCCCGCACCCAGCGGTGACGGGCGACCTCCGAGGCGGCCGTGAAGAGATCGGGATACGTCCCACCGGCGGCCGCCCGGTTGACCATCGCGCGCAGGACACGGGGCGCCTCGTCGTCGGCCGCTCGCGCTTCGGCGCCGACCAGGTAGCGGAGGTACGCGCCCGGGAGCAGCAGGCCGAGGCCGACGCCGACGGCCGCGACGAGCGGCGACAGCAGCAGCCCGAGCAGGCCCAGGACGAGCGGTCCCACCACGCTCAGCCCGAGCAGTGTCCGCGGCGAGAGCTCGAGGCGCGCCTGGGCGAGGACCTCCGCCGCAGCGGCGACCCGCCGCGAGCGCCAGGCGCGGATCCGCTCAGCGACGCGCGGACCGTCGGTCGATGGGCCCGGGAAGATCGCCATGAGGCCGAAGAAGACCGCCACGCCGGCGAGGATCGCGGACAGCAGGACGGTGTCCATCGTCAGCCCTCGAGCTCCATCCGCGCCGCCAGCCGGTCGGGCGGTTGCCAGCCCTCGGTCGCGACCCAGCGGACTTCGTCCGTGCCGGCGCTGCGCTCGCCCCGGAAGACGTCGACGAGGCGGTATCCGCCGGCATCGGCCACGCCGTCGAGGGCGGCGATCTGGCGGACCAGCCGGCGGCCCGAGCGTAGCCGCCGGAGGACGACAACGAGATCGAACACCCGGGCGATGTAGGAGCGCAGGTCCGTCACGGTCAGGTCGCGCATCGACTGCCGAGCGAGGAGCTCGAACCGGAAGAGGGCGTCCTCGGCTGAGCTGGCGTGGATCGTCGTTGCCGAACCGTCGTGCCCGGTGTGGAGGGCCTGGAGCGTGTAGAACGCCTCCTTGGGCAGCCGGATCTCGCCGACGATGAGCCGGTCGGGGCGCATCCGGAGCGCGTTCGCCACGAGATCACCGACGTCGAGGAGGCGGCTCTCGGCCTCGCCCGTGACCAGATCGTGGGGATGGATCGTCTCGAGGTTGAAGCGATCGGGGTTTTCGAGGGCCAGCTCGGCGGTGTCCTCGACCACACCGACCCGTTCGGACGGGTCGAACAGATCGGTCAACGATCGAAGGAGGGTCGTCTTGCCGGCGCCCGTCTCGCCCGCGACGAGGACGTTGGCCTTGGCCCGGACCATGCGGCCGAGGAAGTCGGCCATCTCGGGGTTCATGCCGCCATCGGTCACCCAGTCGCGGCCATGCCGACCGCCGGGCACGAGGTCGAGTCGGAGGCGGTTGAACTTCCGGATCGAGAGATACGGCCCACCGACCGGCGGGATGACCGCGTTGACCCGCGACCCGTCCGGCATCCGGGCGTCGACGATCGGATGGGCCACCGAGAGCTCCCGCCCGGCGAGGGCCGCGATCCGCTCGGCGATCTCGATGAGTTCGCGGGCCGAGCCCAGAACCAGCTCGGTTGCTTCCAGCCGGCCAGCTCGTTCGGCGAAGACCTCGGCGGGCGAGTTGACGAGGATGTCCGAGACCTCCGGATCGTCGACGAGTGGCTGCAACCGTCCCAGTCCGCAGATGGCCGCCTCGACCGCGGCGACCATCGTCGGCGTCGCCGAGAGCTCGAGTTCCGGGTCGTCGAGAATCGCGCCGATCGCCGCCCGGACCGTCGCCTCGCGTTGCGGATTCCGATCGAACGGGTTGAGCGTCTCCGGCGGAAGCCGAGCGACGAGGCGCTGCCGGATCGCGCCGAGCGTCCTGGCGCTCAGCGGCGGTCGATCGTGGAGCTCGCTCGGCAGATTGGTCATGACCGTCCGCCTCTCGCCCGGAGCAGCCGTCGCACGGTCGAGACCACGCCGTGGAAGCGCAGATCGCTCGCCGACGGGACAACGGGGAACAAGGGCCAGGCTGCCGTCGCGAGTGGCCGGAGGACGCGCTCGGCGTCCGGATCGTCCGTCCATGCTGGGACCCCGCGGTCGCCGGCGGCGTCAAACGCCCCGAGGCGCGGCAGCGTCACCACGATCGGGACCTGTTCGCCGTCGGCGAGCGTCCGCAGCGAACCCTCGTCCGATGCCTCGTTCGCGACGAGACCGAGCTTGCGCCCGGCGCCCAGGGCGCGAACGTAGGAGGTGATCCGCAGGACGTCGGGCAGGGCCTCGACCCGCGGCGTCACGACGCCGAGCACGACATCGGCCTGGCCGATCAGGTGGCGGTGGCCGTCCTCGAGCTGTGTCCCGAGGTCGACCACGACGAGTTGAAATCCCGCCTGCTCGGCCGCGTCGAGGATGCCGGCGGCCTCGATCGGGCCGAACGGAAGGTCGGGACCGAGTCCCTGCAGCGGCAGCTGCGGCAGGGACACCAGGCTGACCCCCTGGAGGCGGCCGCGGGACGCTCAGCTGCTCAAGGTTCCTCTTCGCCGAGGAGGCGGCCGATCGCGACCACTCCACCCGGGAAATGCACCGCAAGGCGGCTCGCCTTCCGTCGGGCAAGACGTTCGACGCCTGGGACCCCAAGGCCTCGGCGATACCGGGGGA
>JACCVQ010000030.1 GCA_013698095.1 Chloroflexota bacterium | reverse complement strand
CGGCTGACCTGTGACGAGAGCGTTCGCCGGGCGCGGCCGCCGACCGGAGCCGCCGCGTGCGGCCGCGTGGCGCGTCCGCCCGGTCGCGTGCCAAGGCCTCGGACGTTTGACGTGGGCTGCCTGCGATGCTACAAGTCCATGCCCGCCCGATCGGCTTCCGGCACCCGGCTACGGCCATCCCGACGGCGTCGCCCCGCATGAAATCGGAGACTCTCCCTGTGACCTTTCCCGACGTCGAGACCCAGGCAACGAGCGCCGTCAACCAGACCCGGCTGAAGCGCCAGCTGTCGGACCAGGCGATCGCCCAGGCGACGGCGGCGCAGTGGGCCGAGGCGACCGAGACGAACCAGCGGCTGCTCGAGCTCGGGCCTGACGCGGAGGCGGAGAACCGCCTCGCCAAGGCGCTCTGGGAGCTCGGCGAGCTGGGCCAGGCGCGCGAGCACTACCAGACGGCACTCGCCCTCGATCCGACCAACCGGATCGCCGAGCGCAACATCGATCGCCTCCGGATCCTCCTCGTCGACGCCGGCGAGAAGACGGTTCCGGCCCAGGAGGGCAGCAAGGCCGCCGTCTCGATCTTCGTCGAGGAGACCGGCAAGACCGGCTTCGCATTCCTGACCGACCTGCCCCATCCGCGCAAGCTCGCCCAGGTCAACCCGGGCGATGCGGTCGAGCTCGCGCCGGAGAGCGGACGCCTGATCGCGACAAGCAACGGGATGCGGATCGGGATCGTCGAGCCGCGCGTCGCCGCTCGCCTGCTGAAGCTCATGGCCGACGGCAACAAGTACGCCGCGGGCGTGACCTCGCTCGGGGACAAGGACGTCCGGATCATCATCCGCGAGATCTACCAGGACCCCCGCAACTACGGCAAGGTGTCCTTCCCGACCGCGGCGAAGTCGACTGACCTGCGGCCGTATACGAAGGGCACCCTCGTTCGCGAGGAGATGGATCTCGAGGAGGATCTCGAGGACGACGACGAGGACGACGAGATCGAGGACCTCGACCGCGTCCTGCCGCCCGAGGCCACGACCGACGAAGCCTTCGAGGAAGAGCTCGACGAGGCCGACGAGAGCTAGATCGCGGGCTGGCGCGCCTGAACGCCGCTGGCGGCGTCACGACGCGGCGAGCGGCCCGGGCCTGAGAGCTTCGCTCAACAGTCTTCCATGGACTGGTATGGCGCCAATGTCCGCGGCATTCTGTCGCCGCGCCAGTCCATCACGCTCGGTGCACCGCGATCGCCCGACGATTCGATCCCGAGCGGCCGTGCATCCCGACGTACCAGTCCCCGAGTGACTGGTTGACGACGTTTCGGCCGGGATTCCAGCCTTTCGGCAGGGATCGCGTCTTGTCGGGCCGCGCGCCTGGCTCGACCCGCGAGCCAGGTCGGCCAAGTGCCAGCTCGGGCCCCGACGGGTCCTGCCTGGCGCGAGTAGGCTGTCCGGATGGCGGGTCGAGCGTCCCTGGTCCGAGCGGAGCCGGGCTTCTCGCTACCGTTCTTCGACCGCCTGGCTCCGCCGCCGCCGCCCGGCCTGATCGCCGGCCGGATCGACGCGCACACCGCGGCCGGTGACGTCGTCCTCGACCTCAACGGCCGGGGCGGCTGGGTGGCCCGCGCGGCGGTCGACCGCCAGCGCCGGGCGGTCAGCCTCGAATCGACGCCGCTCACCCGGCTCCTCGCCGAGCTCGTCCTCCGCCCGCCCGACCTGCGCCACCTCGACGCCGCGTTCCAGGCGATGGGCGCCTCGCCACGCGGCCAGACGAGCCTGAAGGTCGCGGTCGGCGAGCTTTTCACGACTCGCTGCGCCACCTGCGGTCGAAGCCTGACCCTCGATGAGGTGGTCTGGCCCGGGCCGTCCGGCGTCGACGAACCCGAGCTCCAGGCCGCCGCCGGGTTCGACGCCGAGCAGGATCCGGCGCCGGCCAGCATCGCGCCACCCGGCGACGGACGACGGCGAGCGACACCGCCGGCCGCCGCAGGACCTGTCGAGGCTGCATCGCCAGATGCGCCAACCGTGGACGCGGCCGCCGAACCACGGGCCGCCGAGGCCCGGGCCGCTCGTTCGAGCGCCGACCGCGATCGACCCCGAGCCCGGAAGTTCTACGCCTGCCCCGTCTGTCGCGGCCAGCGCGGTGGCGACCAGCGCAACGCCGAGCTCGACGAGGCGGACCTGAGCCGCGCCCGGGCGGTTCCCGAGGGAATCGCCGCCGCGCGCGCCCGGCTCGCCGAACGGTTTCCGGTCGTCGATGGCGGGGCGAACCTCGTCGACGGCCTGCTCGATCTGCACACCCCACGCCAGCTCGTCGGTCTCGAAGCGATCCTCGACCGGATCGAGAGTGATCTTCGGGCGGCGCCGGTGGAGGCGGCACTGCGGCTCGGATTCCTTCACACGCTGCTCCCGGCGAGCCGGCTCAACGGCTACCCGGGGCGGTTGGGCACGCTCCGGGTCCAGGCCGGCCACGTTCGCCCACCCGGATCGGGTCAATGGCGCGAGCGCAATCCGTGGTTGGCTTTCGAAGACGGCATCCGGACGGTCCGCGGCTTCATCCAGCGGCTCGAGAGCGGTCCCGGTGGCGCCGTCCAGGCCCGCCTCGGCCATGACCTCCAGTCGCTCGACGAGGGCAGCGCGACCGCGGTGGTCGGGGTCACCGGGCCGTCGGCCACGCGCGCGATCGGCGCCGAAGCGTCGCTCGGTCGAGGCTGGGAGGGCGGCCCCACGCTCCGACGCCGGATCCGGCTTGTGCTCGGCCAGCCGCCGGTCCGGCCCAACCAGGAACGACTGTCGCTGACGTACTGGGCAACCGCCTGGACCGTGGGATCGGAAGCCGCCTCGGGCCTGCCTTTGGCGGCGTTGTCCGGCCCCCCGATCCGGGCGCCGTGGGGCTGGCAGGCAGCCGCGCTCGCCCGCTCGCTTGCCTCGATCGAGCCGTCGCTCGCCCGCGACGGTGAGGTCGTCCAGCTCGTCGACGGGGGCGCCGAGGCCCTCGTCGCGGCGGCCCTCGGCGGGGTCGGGGCCGGCTTCCGTCTCCGCTCGGCCCGGCTCGGGGACGGCGACGACGAGGCGTACGGGATCGTCGAGCTCGTCCCGCCGGGCGCCGTGCTGCCGCCGGGTCCCCGGACCCGAGCGAACGTCTCGCTCCATCCCGCAACGGGCGGACCGGGCGACCCGGACCTCGTCCCGGGCGGCGGCCTGTTCAGCGCCCCGGAGCGCTTCGATCGGCGACCGTTCTCGGCAGCGGACGTCCGCCACACGGTCGTCGAGGTCGCCGTCGAGAGCCTGAAGGCCCGTGGCGAACCGGCATCGGGTGATCGCCTCCTCGGCGAGGTGCTTGTGGGTCTCGATCGCGCCGGCCAACTCCGACGCCTGATCGCCGATCGCGGTCTGCCGTCCACAGGCCCGGTGAACGCCCCCGATGAGGCGCCGCCCGCCCGCGCAGCCAGCGAGCCGGCGCTCATGGACCCGGCGATCGAGGGCGAGCCGGCGGCCGCCGGCAACCGCGAAGCCGACGTGTCCACGAGCCCGACGAACAGCCCTCGACGGGAGGCCTGGGCGGGCAGCGCGGACGAACACGCCCCCTCGTCCGATCGGGCTGTGGCCGGTCGGGCGCCCGTCCCGGGCGCGACCGAACCACGCCGGATCCTCCGGCCTTCCGAGCCGCCGCCCGACCAGGTCGAGTCGCTCCTCGCGCTGATCCGGGACGGGATGGCCGAAAGCGGCCAACGCCGCCTTGCCGAGGTGGTCCCGGGCCGCTGGTGGCTGGCCGACCCACGCGACCGCGAGACCGCCGCCGTGCCGCTCGCCGACCGAGTCGAGTGGGCGGTCTTCAGCCTGCTGTCGACGTCGGGCCCGATGTCCGAGTCGGCGTTCCTCCAGCGGATCGCCGGGCTGTTCAGCGGCCACGATCTGCCCGACGAGACCCTCGTCCGAGCGTGCCTCGCCAGCTACCGCAGCCGGGCGAGCACCGCGGACCGGATCATCACGGGCGACGACCTGCTCAAGCGCGCCCAGGACCACGCCGAGCTGATCGCCGCCCTGGCCGACGGCGGCCATCGCCTGGGGCTGTCGGTCTGGATCGGCCGCCGCGAACAGGCTCGCCGGCTCGGGAGCGGGCGCCTCGGCGACCGCCTCGACGAGCGCGATCTGCGGACCCCGCTGTCCCACATCAACCGGTCGGTCGAGGAAATAGCCGAAGTCGACTGCGCCTGGTACGTCCGCGGCCGCCTGTCATTCCTGTTCGAGGTCGAGTGGACCGCCATGCTGAGCGAGCCGGTCCTCCGCCGCCACGTCAGGATCGCCCAGGACGAGGGCATGGTGCGGTTCCTCGTGATCGCCCCGGAGCGGACCGAGCTGGTGCGCCACAAGATCGAGCGCTCGCCCCTCCTGCGGGAAGCGTTCGAGCGCGACAACTGGCACGTCCTCAAGTGGAACCACCTTCGCTCGTTCCTGGCCCGTGACGAGCTGTCACTCGACGGCCTGGAGCCGTACCTCGGCCTCGATCCCGTCGCCGAACGAAGCGGCGAGCAGCTGGGCCTGTTCGGCGAGTAGGGCGCCAGACCCGCTCCAGGAGCCCGCTGCCCGGTGCCTGCGTGCGGCCCTCGATCTCTCGATCCCCGCGACCGCGCTACCCTGACCCGACCACTGTCCGGGGTCGACTCGTGCGCGTCCCCCAACAACTTCTGGAGGCGCCCGTGAGCCCGTCCGATCACCTCGATTCGCCTGTCAACCAGCTCGCCGACGGCTTCTGGGCGAGCATCCTCGAGCTCAACCCGACGACGGCGACGGTCTACGGCGATGAGCGCTACAACGACCGCCTCGAGGATCCCGGGCCGACCGGCCGGGCGAAGGCGCGCCGGCTGATGGAGCGCACGAAAGCCGACGCGGAGGCGATCTCGCCCGACGGCCTGTCGGTCGAGGACCGAATCACCCGCGACATGCTGATCGTGATCGCCGACCAGGGCATCGAGGAGGACGACCAGGGCATCCACCGGCTCCGCGTCGTCGACCAGATTTCCGGGCCACAGACGCTCCTGCCCCAGCTCTGCCAGTTTCAGCCGGCGGACACGCCCGAGCGGCTCGAGATGTTCCTCGCCCGCCTCGAGTCGTACCGCGACTACATGGCCGCCAACACCGACATCCTGCGCGAGGGCCTCGACACGGGATTGACGGCGCCACGGATCGTGGCCGAGCGGACGGTGGCGCAGCTGGAGCGGTTGATGGCGATCCCGCTCGAGGAGGCGATCGTCCCGAGCCTCGCTCGGGTCTCGTCGGAGGCGGATCGGGACCGAGTCCGGAAGATCACCGAAGAGGTCATCCTCCCCGCCGACCGGGCGTTTCTCGACGTCCTGAGTGGCGATTACCTCAAGGCGACCCGCGAGGAGCCTGGCCTGTGGTCCGCGCCCGATGGCACCTCGCTGTACCGGACCCAGATCCGGTCATGGACGACCCTCGAGCTCGATCCGGCGCAGGTCCACGAGATCGGGATGGAAGAGCTCCGTATCGTCGATGTCGGGCGCCGCGCGATCGCGCACACTGGCGGCGCGGCCAGCCCGCACGCGTACCGCCAGCGCCTCAACGACGATCCAGCCAACACCCCTGGCTCCAAGGACGAGCTCCTCCAGCGGGCGCGCGAGGACATCGACCGCGCGATGCTGATTGCGCCGCGCTTCTTCGGGACCCTCCCGAAGGCCGGCTGCGAGGTCAAGGCCGTCGAGGAGTTCAAGGAGAAGGACGCACCGTTCGCCTACTATTTCCCGCCGGCCACCGATGGTTCGCGCGGCGGCACGTACTACGCCAACGGCTACGACCTGCCGAGCCGGAAATACACGAAGCTCGCGACGACGACGTATCACGAGGCCGTTCCGGGCCACCACTTCCAGATCGCGCTCGAACAGGAGAATCCGAACCTGTCCGTCTTCCGCCGGCTCGGGGCACGGATCGTCGGCGGGGCATACGTCGAGGGCTGGGGCCTCTACAGCGAGAAGCTCGCCGACGAGATGGGCCTGTTCCGCGACGACGCCGAGCGCTTTGGCATGCTCGATGCGGTTGCCTGGCGGGCCGCCCGGCTGGTCGTCGACACGGGCATCCACGCCCTCCGCTGGACGCGCCAGCAGTCGATCGACTTCTTGCTCGAGACGGGCCTGTCCGAGACCGACGCGACGATCGAGACGGACCGCTACATCGCCTGGCCGGGTCAGGCGCTGACCTACATGATCGGCTGCCGTGAAATCGAGCGGCTGCGGGCCGAGCTGGCCGCGCGTGACGGCTCCCGGTTCGACCTGCGCGCCTTTCACGACCAGCTCCTCGCCCACGGCTCGCTGCCTCTCGCAACGCTCGCCAGGGAGCTGCCGCACTGGGTCACCGCCCCGGCCTGAAGGGCGGTGCGCCCCGGCACCGTCGCCGCGACCCGCGCTCGGGCCGCCAGTTGTCGAGATCGCGCCGACGGACGACCATTGCATCAAACCCCCGCGCTCCACGCCAATCCGGACCCCGAGACCCCTGGAGGAGGAGAATCGATGGACCCGACTCGGTCCCGAGCGCCCCTCGGCCGCGTTCGCGCGTTGGCCGTTCTGGCTGCCACTGTCGTCGCCGCCACCACAATCGCCATTCCGGCCAGCGCCGCGAGCGGCGGCTTCAGGACGACCGCGCCATCAATGCTCGACAAGGTCCGGTCGGACGTCTCGATCGTGCCGATCCTGACGGTGGGCGACGCCGTCGGCGATGACGGCTACACCGCTGACTCGCTGATGGACGGCATCTCGTTCACCGTGAAGGGCAAGGGCCGCGTCGACGTCTACCTGAACCATGAGACCTCTCTCGTGCCCTTCCCGGTCACGCCGGAGCTCTTCAGCGACTACACGAACGCGCAGGTCAGCCGGATCGCCCTGAATCAGAACTCGATGGGCGCGCTGAACGCGGAGTACGTCATCCCCTCGAGCGCCAACTACCAGCGTTTCTGCTCGAACTTCCTGGCCACGGCGGCGCAGGGCTTCGATCGCGACATCCTCTTCGCCAACGAGGAAGCAACCGACACGGTCAACCGGACCGGCACGGCCTTCCCGCTCGATGCGGGCGGCTCGAACCCGGAGCAGGGCGGCGTGGTCGTCGCGTACGACGTGAAGAGCGGGGCCTACAAGACGATCTACGGGATGGGTCGCCACAACCACGAGAACAGTGTCGCCATCCCGGGCTACGAGGACCTCGTCATCCTGTCGGGTGACGACACGTTCAGCGCCCCGGCCTCCCAGCTCTACAGCTACATTGCCGCGGATACGAACGCGGTCTGGAACGATCAGGGCGCACTCTGGGCGTTCGCCGCCAATCCCGGGACCGACCTTCTGGCCAACAACGACTACAGCGACGTGACCGGCACTGAAGAGGTGTCCGGCCGGTTCATCGAGGTACCCAAGGCGATCGCCCAGGGGCCGCAGGGTCCGCTCGAGACCTGGTCAAACGCCAACGAGGTCTTCCAGTTCATTCGCGTCGAGGACATCGCGTACGACCGCACGAACTCCAACATCGTCTACTTCGCCGACACGGGTGAGCCGCGGGCCAAGCCGGGCGCTACGGCGGCGGCGCGGATGACGCGCGAGGCGTCGAGCTTCCAGGGTCCGTTCCCGAACGGCCGGGTCTGGAAGATGGTTCTGAACCAGAACGATCCGAAGGTCGTCGACAGCCTGTCGATCCTGATCGATGCCGACGCCGGCGGCTATGGCGCCTACGCCGGCGTCATCCATCAGCCGGACAACATCGAGACCACCGCCAACAGCCTCCTGATCCAGGAGGACCCGGGTGGTCACAACCAGTTCTCGAACGGGCCGCAGGGCTCGACCGCCCGGATCTGGCGCTATGACCTGTCCGACAAGACCCTCGAGGTCGTCGCCAAGGTCAACCAGTCACTGGACGAGTCGGCCATCGACACCGACACCTACAACGCCAACGCGGCGCGTGCCGGTGCGTGGGAATCGAGCGGGATCATCGACGCCTCCGCGGCCTTCGGTCCGGGCTGGTTCCTGGTCGATATCCAGGCGGGCTCCCTGATCCTCAAGAACGACAAGATCGGGGCAACTCGCTTCGAGCTCGAAGGCGGACAGCTGCTGGCCATCCGCATCCCGGGCGCCTGACCGCCGATCCCCGACGCGAACGAAGGCCCCGCTTCGGCGGGGCCTTCCGGATTCCGCGGCGAAGAACCGTGCGCTAGCTGTCGAAGCCGATTCCGACTGCGTCGAGCGCCCGCAGGACGATGCCGCGCCGACCCTCGTTGCGGTCGGCCCGATCGAGCTCATGACGGACGAGGTTGACTGCGATCGAGCGGAGCGGCTCGGGTGGGAAGGGGAGCGGCCGGCTCCGGACGAAGCGAAGGCGCAGGAGGTCCGAGTCGGGCCGGAGGATGAAGTCACGGATGATGCCGCCCGCCCAGCGGCTGGCGCCGACGCCCAGGCCGGTGTAGCCGAGGGCGTACGTCAGGCGGCCACCGAGCGCCTGCCCGAACGTGACGGTGAAGCGCGAGGTCGTGTCGATCGCGCCACCCCAGCGGTACGGAAAGCGCAGGTCGCCGAGCTGCGGGAACGCCCGCCGGAAGTGGATCTCGAGCTTTTCGAACGTGGCCGGCCGGCGGTCGAACTGGGGCCCGACGCCGCTGTTGCGATGGTAGATCGCGTCGTAGCCGCCCCACAGGATCCGGTCGTCAGCCGTGAGCCGGAAGTAGTGGAACTGGTTGTTCGAATCGGACATTCCCTCGCGGCCATGCCAGCCAATGGACGCCCGCTGCTCGGGCGTCAACGGGTCCGACACCAGGACATAGTCGTAGACCGGGACGAAGTGCTGCTCGAGACGGGCCAGCCAGCCCGAGTAGGCCGACGTCGCGACCACGACGTGGCCAGCGTCGAGGCTGGCGCCGTCGTCGGTCGTCACCCGGACTCCGCCGGCACGCCGCTCGACGGACGAGACACGAGTCCGCTCGTGGATCGTGATCCCGCGCTCCTCACACACCCGGGCCAGCCCTCGGACGAGCTTCGCGGGATCGAGGAGGACGTCACGGCCCGGCGGCTGGTAGAGACCGGCCAGCCAGAGCGGCGAGTGGACCTCGGCCCGGACCGTATCACGATCGAGGAAGACGAGCTCCTCGCCATGCTCGGCCGCTTCGTCGACCCATGCCTTGAACTCGTCGACCTGGTGCGCCTGATCTGCGACCGACAGGCCGCCGGTCTCCTCGAGTTCGCAGTCGATCCCATGGGTTCGGGTGAAGGCGATGAGCTCGGCGAGGTTGGCAATGCCCTCGCGCTCGAGGAGCGCCACCTCGTCGGGGAAGTGGCGGATGCCATTCGCCAGGCCGTGGGTTAGGGACGCCTGGCAGAAGCCGCCGTTCCGGCCGCTCGCCCCGAACCCGACCGTCTCCTGCTCGAGCACGACGACGCGGACGGACGGATCCGTGTCCGACAGTGCGATCGCCGTCCACAGCCCGGTGAACCCGGCACCGACGATGGCGACGTCGGCCCGGGTTGCGCCCGTGAGCGATGGCCGAGGAGCGCCGCCCGGCGACGCGGCGAGCCAATAGCTGATCGACGAGCCGGGGTCCGGATCGTCACGGGATCGGGTCGCTGCCATGGCACGTCGATGCTACCGGCCGGCGGTCGCCGCGGCGATCCGATCCGTACGCGTCTCCAGTGCTCAGTCGCTGATCGCTGCGTTATTCGAATCAGATTCCGACCATTGCTGCGATATTCGCGTTGACGGTGGTAAGGCCGCTATGCCAAGATGGGGGCCCACCGTTCCGCTCCCCGGAACACCCGTCGCGCTTGACGGTCCAACGAATGCCCACGGAGTGACCTCATGGCCACTGAGTCCCGAACGCCGTCACAGGCCCCCGCGCTGCGGCGCGATCGCCAGCTCGACATGTATCGCCGCGCGCTCAACACGCTGCCCGGCGGCACGAACTCCAACTTCCGGGCATGGGGCGAGGACACGGTCTACATCGACCGGGGCAAGGGCGGCCGGATCTGGGACCAGGATCAGAACGAGTTCATCGACCTCCGCATGGGCTACGGCCCGGTGATCCTCGGCCACGCCGACGACCGGGTGGACGACTACGTCAACGAGCAGATGCGCAGGGGCGTCAGCTTCTCGCTCACGAGCGAGGACGAGGTCCGGGCGATGGAGCTCGTGAAGGAGCTCACAGGGTGGGTCGAGATGGCTCGGATGACGGTGTCCGGGACCGAGGCGACGATGCACGCGATGCGGATCGCCCGGGCCTTCACCGGCCGCAACAAGATCGTGAAGTTCGAAGGCCAGTACCACGGCGTCCATGATTACGCCCTGATCAGCGTGGCCCCCGACGACATGTCCGAGCTCGGCGATGCCGACAAGCCCGTCCGCCTCGCCTGGGGCCGGGGTATTCCGGACGCGGTCGCCGACACGATCATCCCGGCCCGCTACAACGACCTCGATCTCCTCCGGCGACTGTTCGAGGAGCACGGCCACGACATTGCCGCGGTGATCGTCGAGCCGGTCCTCGGCAACGCCCAGGGGATCATGCCCCAGGAGGGCTTCCACGCCGCCATGCGGGCGATGACCGAGGAGTTCGGGATCCTCCTGATCTTCGACGAGGTCAAGACCGGCTTCCGGCTCGCCAAGGGCGGCGCGGCCGAGTTCTTCGGGATCAAGCCGGACCTCGGGACGTTCGCAAAGGCGATGGGCAACGGCTATCCGGCGGCGGCCTTCGGCGGCCGGCGCGAGGTGATGGACGTCCTGCCGGACAAGGTCAGCCACGGCGGGACGTATGCGGGCAACCGGGTCGCGTCGGCGGCCGCGGTCAGGACCCTCGAGATCCTCCGCGACACGGACGCCCTCGAGACGATCCATGCCACTGGCCGGCGCGTCCAGGACGGTCTCCGCGAAGTCCTCAACCCCACCGGCATCCCGTACCTGTTCACCGGCCATCCGTCGATGTTCGGGATCATGTTCACCGACGAGGTCCCGACCGAATACCGCGACTGGGCCAAGTCCGACCACGAGCTCTACGACGCAGTGGCCCTCGGCATGCTCGCCCGCGGCGCGATGCCCGAGCCGGACAGCCGCGAGCCGTGGTTCCTGTGCGAGGCCCATGCCCAGGGCGACACGGTCGACCAGATCGTCACGATCTTTGAGGAATCACTCCACGCCGCGCTCGAGGGACGCGCCCATGGAGAGGTCGCCGAACACCGCCACGGCGCGATGAGCCACCCAGCGGCCGGCTGAGCGCCGGACGGTCCGTCACCCAGGCAGCGCTCCGCCGGCTCGACCGGCAGCAAGAACGAGGGACAACAGATCGATGGTCCTCGACGGCAACGCAGTCCGCTCGGTCGATCGAGCGGCCGCCCTCCTCCTGGCCCTGGGCGAGTCGCAGGGTGAGGCGGGCGTGACCGAGCTCGCCCGACGGCTCGGCCTCCACAAGTCCACTGCGTCGCGACTCCTCGCGACGCTCCAGAAGCGCGGCCTCGTCGAGCAGGACGGGGAGACCGGCAAATATCGCCTCGGGCTCGTCATCATCCGCCTCGCCGAGCGAGCCGAGCGAACGCTCGACCTGCGCGGGATCGCGATGCCCGAGCTGGAGCGCCTCGCCCGCTTGACCCACGAGACCACCGGTCTCGGGATCCTCGACGGCGACGCGCTCCTGACCGTGGCCCAGGCCGACGGCCCGAACCTGATCGCCGTCGGCGACTGGACCGGGCGGGCGACGCCGCTGCATTGCGTCGCGTCGGGCAAGGTGCTGATGTCGTCGGTGGCCGAGCGCGAGGTCCTCCGGATCGTCCGGCGCGGCCTCGTCAGCTACACCGAACGAACGATCACCGAGCTCGAGCCGCTCCTCGAGGAGCTGGCCCGGATCCGACGGCGCGGCTACGCCACGGCCCTGGGCGAGTTCGAGATGGGCCTCAACGCGGTCTCCGCCCCGGTCCACGACGCTCGCGGCAACGTGATCGCCGCGGTCGACATCTGGGGTCCGGCCTTCCGCCTGACCCCGCGCCGCATCCCCGAGCTGGCCGCCCAGGCCCGCGAGGCCGCGGCCGCGATCTCGGTCCGGCTTGGTGGCACGGGCACCGCGACGGCCGCCCAGCCGACCCTCGCCCAGGCCCTGTCGAACTCGTCGATCGCCGCAAGCGAGCCGGCTCCGCTGGCGCCGACTTCGGTGCCGCCAACGGTCGCGCCCGAGGCCCCGACCGAGGTGGCCGCCGCCTCCTGATCCAGACAGGATCCCGCTCCTGCACGATGAACCGGCCCGGGCCCGCCGCGCCGGTTGCCGGCGCCCATGAACTGGCCAGATTCCGGCGGAACGTTCGGCTCGGTCAGGACGTCGCGATGGCCACAAAACAGGCCCGGATCGGGCACGGCCACGCTCGCCGAGCGCCCGCCGCGACACCGGAGTCGCCGACTCCCGGCCCCGGACCGCGGCCAACGTTCCGGTCATGAAAGTTTGGCCACCGGTGTGCTGCCCCTGAGGCGCGTGCCGTCTTCAGCCCGAGCCGACCGAGCCTCCAGGGACCGCTACCATCGGGCTTGATGGACTTCAACAAACCGCCGCTCAGCACGATCATCGCTGTGCTCGCGACGCACGGGTGGCGGATCGTCGTGATCGTCGTCGTCGCGGTCATCGCGTTGCGCGTGACGACCCTCCTCGTCCGGGGGATCGTCCGAACCCTGCTCGACCGGGAAGCGACGGAGGGCACAGCCCAGGAACTGTCCGCGATCGAGGTCCAGAAGCGGATGGACACGCTCGACGAACTCGGCAGCCGGGTCATCCGGGCGTTCATCATCATGATCGCGTTCATCATGGTCCTCGGCGCCCTCGACCTCGACATCGGGCCGGCCGTGGCCGGCCTCGGGGTCGTCGGGATCGCCGTCGGGTTCGGCGCCCAGAGCCTCGTCCGCGACTACCTCAACGGCGCCCTGATCCTGATCGAGAACCAGTACAGCAAGGGTGATGTCGTCTCGATCGCGGGCGTCAGCGGCGCGGTCGAGGACTTCAGCCTCCGTCGGACGACCCTGCGCGACCTCGACGGCATCGTCCACACCGTCCCCAACGGCGAGGTCAAGGTCGCCAGTAACCGGACCCGGACCTGGGCTCGGATCAACCAGAACGTGACGGTCGCATTCGGGACGGACATCGACAAGGCGATCCAGGTCGTCGAGGAGCTCGGCAAGGCGATGGCCGCCGATCCGATCTGGAAGCGCCGGATCCTGGAGCCGCCGCGGGTGGAGCGGGTCGAGTCGATCGACGAGCGCGGCGTCACCCTCAAGATCCTCGGCACGGTGAGGGCGTCCGAGCAGTGGGCGGCCGGCGGCGAGTTCCGGAAGCTCCTCCTCGAGGCGTTCGCGAAGAACGGGATCCGCCTGCCGCGGCCACCGCAGGTCTTCGTCGCGCAGACAGAGGCGACCGAGGGCGTCCAGATCGGCCCGGCCCCGACCCAGGACGACCTGGCCGACGAATAGGGAACGGCCCGGGCGCCGCCAGCCGGAGCACGCCCCGCGTAGAATGGCCGCTCAGCCCCGTCCAGTCGTCCACGCCTCGAACACCGGCAGGAGAGGCCACGTGAGCGTCGACCAGCGACCCGAGATCGAGAACCTCCTCGCCGAAGGCCGGGTCTTCCCGCCCGACCCCGCATTCGCGGCCCAGGCCAACGCCCAGCCCGACCTGTACGACGAGGCGGCCCGCGACCCGGAGGCGTTCTGGGCGAAGATCGCCCGCGAGACGGTGACCTGGAACGAGCCGTTCCACACGACCCTCGACTGGGAGCTGCCCTTCGCGAAGTGGTTCGTCGGCGGCAAGCTCAACATGAGCGAGAACTGTGTCGACCGCCACGTTGCCAGCGGCCTCGGTGACAAGGTCGCCTACCACTGGGTCGGCGAGCCCGGCGACACCCGGACGATCACGTTCGGCGACCTCCATCGCGAGGTCCAGAAGGCGGCGAACGCGCTCCTCGAGCTCGGCATCGAGGCCGGCGACCGCGTCGCGATCTACATGCCGATGATCCCCGAGCTGCCGATCGCGATGCTTGCCTGCGCCCGGATCGGCGCTCCGCATACCGTCGTTTTCGCCGGCTTCTCGGCCGAGGCGCTGAGCGGCCGGATCAACGACGCCCAGGCGAAGCTGGTGATCACCGCCGACGGCAGCTACCGCCGCGGCAAGGCGATGCCGCTGAAGGCCGCCGTCGACGAAGCGGTCGCGGCCAGCCCGACGATCGAGCACGTCCTCATGGTCCGCCGCCTCGGCGAGGCCGCTCCGGAGACGACCTTCGTCGACGGCCGCGACATCTGGTGGCACGACCTCGTCGACCGCCAAGAGGCGGATTGCCCGCCGGTCCCGCTCGACAGCGAGCACATGCTCTACCTGCTCTACACCTCGGGCTCGACGGCCAAGCCGAAGGGGATCACCCACACGACCGCGGGCTACCTGGTCGGCACGTCGTACTCCCACAAGCAGATCTTCGACATCAAGCCGGACGACGTGTACTGGTGCGCGGCCGACATCGGGTGGGTCACCGGCCACAGCTACATCGTGTACGGCCCCCTCGCCAACGGCACGACCGGCGTCCTGTACGAGGGGACGCCCGACAGTCCCGCCTGGGACCGTTGGTGGCAGATCATCGAGGAGTACAAGGTCAGCGTCCTGTACTGCGCCCCCACCGCGATCCGGGCGTTCATGAAGCAGGGCGCCGAGCATCCGGCGAAGCACGACCTCTCGACCCTGCGGGTCCTCGGCTCGGTCGGCGAGCCGATCAACCCGGAGGCCTGGATGTGGTACCGGGAGCACATCGGCGGCAACCGGGCGCCAGTCGTCGACACGTGGTGGCAGACCGAGACGGGCCAGATCCTGATCAGCCCGCTGCCCGGCGTCACGACCACCAAGCCCGGCAGCGCGACGTTCCCGCTGCCAGGCATCGAAGCCGACATCGTCGACGGCGATGGCAACTCGGTTCCGAACGGCGGTGGCGGTTACCTCGTTCTGAAGCGCCCGTGGCCGGCCATGCTCCGTGGCATCTACGGCGATCCGGAGCGCTACAAGGAGACATACTGGAGCCGGTTCCCCGGGATGTACTTCGCTGGCGACGGGGCGAAGCGCGACGAGGAGGGCTACTTCTGGCTCCTCGGCCGGGTCGACGACGTCATGAACATCTCCGGCCACCGCCTGTCCACCACGGAGATCGAGAGCGCCCTCGTCTCCCACCCCGCGGTGGCCGAGGCGGCCGTCGTCGGCGGCCCGGATCCGGTCACGGGCGAGGCGATCAACGCCTTCGTCATCCTGCGCCTCGGCTTCGACCCGACCCCGGAGCTGGGCGAGGAGTTGCGCAAGCACGTTGCAACGAAGATCAGCCCCATCGCCAAGCCCAAGAGCCTGATGTTCACCCCGGATCTCCCCAAGACCCGGAGCGGCAAGATCATGCGCCGCCTCCTGCGCGACATCGCCCAGGGCCGATCGCTCGGGGATACGACGACCCTGGCGGACGCGACCGTCGTGGAGACGATCCGCGAGAACAGCCTCAAGTCCGAGGACTGACCGCGTGCCCTTGAACTTCCTGCGTCGCAAGAAGGCCGATGCGAGGACGCCCAGCGTGGCGGCGGCGGCACCCAGCCCGCACGGACGAACCGGCGCCGCCTTCGATGCCGTCACGGAGGAATGGCGGCTCGTGGGCCGGATGACGGTCGAGGGCCGGTTGTCCGACGCCCTGAACAAGCGCGAGGCGATCGCCATCCACGATGTCCAGTGGGCGCCGATCGACGGCTCGGCGCCGCTCGTCGAGGCATCCGGTTTGAAGAGCGTCGACCCCTACGATCTGATCCTCGTCCTGGCCGGCGACGGTTCCCTGCCCGAGCTGAGCGATACCGATCGGGCCGCCCACCGGATCCACAAGGTGTCGTACGACGTGGCGCTCGAGGTGCCCCCGTTCCGGGTCATCGGCACGGTTTACCTCCACCCGGGGTCCGAGCCCGACCGCCTCCTCGATCGTGCGACAGAGATGTTCGTACCGGTCGTCGACGCCGTGGCCATGCTTGGCGAAGTCCGGGTCGGCGATCCGGATGTCGATACGGTGCTCGTCAACCGCTTCTACCTACGGGGCGTCGAGCAGGTCGACAAGCGGACCGGGATCAAGGCCCAGAAGTTACCGGGACGACCCCTGGGCGGAACCACGTGGCAGGATCGCTCGTAGCGGCGCCGCGCCGCGGGACGTGAGGCCGACGGCTGTCGTCTTTGATGTCGGGGAGACGATCGTCGACGAGACGCGGGCGTGGAGCGCGTGGGCAGACTGGCTCGGCATCCCGCGCCTGACCTTCCTCGCGGTGTGCGGCGCGGTCATCGCCAGCGGCAACCCCGACCATCGCGAACCGTTCCGGATCTTCCGACCCGGGCTCGACCTGGCCGACGAGTTGCGCAAGCGCGAGGCGGCCGGGGTCGGAGACAGGATCACCGCCGAGGACCTGTATCCGGACGCGGGCCCGTGCCTGCGGACGCTCCACGAAGCGGGCTTCCGGATCGGGGTCGTCGGCAACCAGCCGGCCCGCGCGGAGGCGGCATTGGCCGGGCTCGGGTTGGCGGTCGACCTGGTCGGGTCGTCGGCGAGCTGGGGCGTGGAGAAGCCGGACATCCGATTCTTCGAGCGGATCGCCGCGGAGATTGACCTGCCGGCCGCCGAGATCGCCTACGTCGGCGATCGCATCGACAACGACGTGCGGCCCGCGGCTGCCGCCGGGTTTCAGGCGATCTTCATCCGGCGCGGGCCCTGGGCGTGGATCCAGGCGCCTGTCGACGACCCGCCCGAGGCGAGGCTGACCGTCACCAGCCTGGCGGAGCTGCCGGATGCGATCGCGCGCCTGCGCTGAACAGCCCTCAGGCTCGGGCGGGTACCTTCGCGCGACCGAACGGCCGACGGAACCCGCTGCTCCGAGCAACCGGCATGGCCACCGTGGCTGCCTCCGGAGCAAACGTCCGGACGAGACGCTCGGCGATGGCGTCGAAGTCCTCGGTCACGCGCTCTTTCGGGTACATCTCGATGACGGTCCGGCCCTCGTTGGCGGCCCGGACGAAGAGCAGGCCTCCGGACCGGATCAGGGCCAGGGCGGGCATGCCGACGGTCTTCTCCATGTCGGCCACGGACACGCCGCTGTTGGCCCGGTTGATCACGAGCGACAGGCGGTCCTGGATGCCGAGCTCGATCGCGACCTCGCGGAGCTGGACGGCGGCACGCAGAGCCGGCACATCCGGCGTGACCGGAACGAGGATCCGGTCGGCCTTCTCGAAGATGGCCTTGTTCAGGGCGCTGTACGAGGGGTGGAGGTCGACGACGATGAAGTCGTACATCGGGCGCGAGGTCGTGATCGCATCGGTGACCCGACCGGGCTCCAGGATGTCGATGTTGAGCGGGGTCGACGTGAGCGCGACGATCGTCAAGCCCGAGACGTGGGCCGCGGCGATCTCCGTCAGCGTCTCGGCATCGCCGCCCTCGGCCTGGTCGCGCCAGCTGTCGGCGACGGTCCGGACCGACTCGAGCCCGAGCGACGTCGTGACATGACCCGTCACGGTGTCCGCGTCGACGAGGAGCACCTTCTGATTCTGGTGGAGCTGGAGGGCTGACGCGAGGTTCGTCGCGACGGTCGTCTTGCCGACTCCACCCTTCGGGTTGAAGACCGCGATGACGGTCGCCCTGCGCGACCAATCGACCATCTCCATGGACCCGCCCTGGATGACGGGCCCGGAGCCGTCGTCGACGGTGACCGACCGGATGCACATGGCCTCGACGCGCCAGCGGAGCGAATCGACCGAATAGGGCCGGCTGAAGAACTCGTCCGTGGCGGTCGGGCTGAACAGGGCGTTCAGGGACTCCGGAGACATGACCATCAGGGCCGGAATGCTCCGGGCGCCTTCGTGGAGCAGGCCGTAGCACTCGATTGACGCGTCGAAGTCGCGTTCCCCATCGAGGATGGCCACCGCGATGTCGTTGCGGTCGGCCAGGAGCACCTCGAGCTCGCTGGGCGTACCGATCGTGATCGCCTCGAACCCGGCGGCGCGGAGCTCGTCGGCGACGGCGCCCCGTTCCTCGGGCGGTAGAGCGATGACGATGGCAGGACGAGCCACGACGATTTCCTCCTGGGGATGAGGTGTCCGGTGAACGCGTTCGGTCGGCTCGAAGCCGATCTAGGCGTCCGACTCCGGATCGTGAGCGGTGACGTGGACGATGCCATCGGCTGATCCGGTGACGCGTGCCTGGAAGCTCGGCAGGGACGGGATGGCGTCGGGAACGACGACGTCTGCTCCGTGGCTGACGGCGAAGATGAACTCGCCCTCAGGGCCCGAGGAGACCCCGACCGACTGGACGCCCGTGAGGCGGCCGAGATGGCGCTTGAAGCTGGCGATGCTGGCAACGCTCACGAGCCCGACGACCACGACCTGGGTCGAGGTGGCCGCTTCGTCGGTCTTGCCCTTGCCGGGCACCAGGCCCGCGATACGGGCGGCGAGGGCGTCGTCACCGATCTCCGGGATCTCCTCGTCGGAGTCGCCGGCGTCGGCGAGGGCTTCGGCCTCCGCCGCGTCGTAGTCCGGCGACAGGCCGAGCGCCGCGAAGCGCGGGTCCGCGGCATCCTCGGCGTTGGCGGCGGCCTGGGCGGTGGCCTGGATCGCGGCGAAGGCGGATTCGCGATCGAGCTCGCCGTTCGGCCCAGGCTCGGTCTCATCGACGTCGCCGTCGAGCGTCGTGTCGTCGGCCCCGCCAGGGTTCGACTCAAGC
Organism: Chloroflexota bacterium; assembly: GCA_013698095.1. GTDB lineage: Bacteria > Chloroflexota > Limnocylindria > Limnocylindrales > CSP1-4 > CF-46. Next base: position 34,831 of record JACCVQ010000030.1, on the reverse strand, counting down.
GTGGCGCCCTCAGCCTCGACGACCTCGACGACCTCGACCACGGTCGCGTTCGCGACCGCGGCCTCGCCCTCGTCCTCGTCGGACGCGCCGGCCAGGAGCCCGTCGAAGGACGGCGGCTCGGGCAGGTTCTCGGCCAGCGTGGCAAACCGGCTGGGGTCTTCCTCGCCGAGCAGCCGCTCGAAGAAGGCGGCCATGGCCTCCTCGAACGCGGCGACCGTCTTCTGGACGGCATCGATCTCGCGCTCGATCACGGCCGCGTGCTGCTCGATCTGGGTCTCGAGGCCGGCCTTGCGCTCGGTGATCTTCGTCTCGGTCTCTTCGCGGATCCGGGCGATCTCTGCCTTGGACCACTCGCGGACCGTTGCGACATCGTCATCGGCCTTGCGGCGGAGCCCGGCGGCGTCGGTCGCGGACCGGCCATGGATCGCCTCGACGTGGGTCTTGGCGTCGGACTGGAGCTGGGCGAGGGCGCGGGTGCGGGCATCCTCTGCCGCAGCCTGCATCGCCTTCGTCAGGTCGGCCATGAACTTGCTGGGCTTCTTGCCGGTCGGCGGCTTCGGCGCAGCGGGCTCGACCGGGCCTCGGTCGGGCTGGGCCTGGCCAGGGCCTGTGTCGGTGGCGGGCGCTTCGGCGATGGTCGCGACGGCGGCGTCCGGCGAGGCAGCGTCCTGCTGCGCGGTGTCCTCGGACGGCCAGCCCGTCGCGGCTGCGACGTCCCGATCGGCGGACTCGCCGACATGGTCGGTCGACTGTCGCTCGGAGCTCCAGGGAAGCCGGAAACCGGCTCGGGCGTCGGTGGTTGCCATGCGTCGTGTGCCTCTCCAGGTGCGCCCCGCAGGGATTCAGGGCGTGATCGCAGTGTGGTCGCAAGGGTCGGTGTGATGGAGTCCGCTAGAGGTACCAGCGGATCAAGCCGGTGGTACCGCCGGGGGGGCCGGACCACGTTGCGCGAGGCCCGGTCGGTGCGTCGTCGCATCGCCATTTCTCTGCGCGGCGCCCGGTCCGGGCCCAGATCGGGACGCCGCCCCGGGAGCCGCTACGATGACGCCATGGAACCCCTTGGCGCCGTTTCGGCCACGGCGCTCGTCGACCGGCTCGAGCGGCCCCTCCGTGACCTGCGGATCTCGGTCACCGATCGCTGCAACTTCCGCTGCACGTACTGCATGCCGAAGGAGGTCTTCGGAGCCGACTACGCATTCCTGCCCCGGTCCGAAGTCCTGACGTTCGAAGAGATCGAGCGAGTGGCCCGGGTGTTCGTGTCGCTTGGGGTGGAGAAGCTCCGGCTGACCGGCGGCGAGCCCCTGGTCCGGCGCGACCTGCCGGCCCTGGTCGAGATGCTGGCGTCGATCCGGCGGCCGGACGGGCAGCCGCTCGACCTGACCCTGACGACGAATGCGTCGGCCCTCCGGAAGATGGCCGGACCGTTGGCGGCGGCCGGTTTGGGCCGCGTCACGGTGTCGCTGGACTCGCTCGACGATGCCGTGTTCGGGGCGATGAACGGGGTCGACTTTCCGGTCGCCAAGGTCCTCGACGGGATCGCCGCGGCGCAGGCGGCGGGCCTCGGGCCGGTGAAGATCAACATGGTCGTGCGACGCGGTATCAACGAATCGAGCGTCCTGCCGATGGCCCGCTGGGCGCGGACGGCCGGGGTGACGCTCCGGTTCATCGAGTACATGGACGTCGGCCACACGAACGGCTGGCGAATGGATGACGTTGTCCCGGCCGACGAGCTGGTGGCGCTCGTCGACGCGGAGATGCCCCTCGTGGCCGAGCCGCCGCGCTACCGGGGTGAGGTCGCGACCCGCTACCGCCACGCCGAGGGGACCGGCGAGATCGGGCTGATCGCGTCGGTCACGAAGCCGTTCTGTGGCGACTGCACGCGCGCCCGGCTTTCGGCCGAGGGTCGCTTCTACACCTGTCTCTTTACCGGAGACGGGCACGATCTGCGGGCGGTGCTGCGCGACCCCGCGGCCGCGGGCGCGCTTGATGACGCTGTCCTGCGCGAGGCCGTGGCCGCCGTCTGGCGCGTCCGCGACGACCGCTACTCCGAGGAACGGACGGAGGCGACATCGACGCGGCTGCCGCGGATCGAGATGTTCGCGATGGGCGGGTAGGGTCGCGGGCGGCGGTCCGCGACGCCGGGCGCGCGCGGCGCGCGAGCCCGGCGTCAGCCACGTTGTCCACCGCTTGTCCACAGACGTGGAGAACTCGTGGATACTCGATGACGTCGAGGCTCTCAGTTGGTGGACAAGTCCGTTGACCCTCACGTCGGCCGCCCCGTATCGTCGTCATTGCCCGAAGGGGCCGTCAGGAACCGGAGACACCGAGATCACATCAAGGACCTCCGCTCCGCGCCGGTCGCTTCGGGCGTTTCGTTGCCCGGCCCCGACGGCTTCGGCCGCTCCCGTCCGGACGACGACCGCCCGACGGACCGTGACCGGCATCCCGGTGTCGGTACGTCCGTCGGGCATATCAAGCGGGCCTCGGCCGTCTTTCCCCTGGACGCGTATCCGGAGGCCCGCACGCCCGTGACGACGTTGCCGGCGCCGCAGCCCACCTCGTCGATCGACCCCAGCCGGCCCATCGCGCCGGCCGAGCAGCCCGCCCGGCTGGACGCCCTCGAGGCTGCCGTCCGATCCCGCTCCGATCTGGTGCCAAGGATCGGCATCGTCCTTGGCTCCGGGCTGGGCGGCCTCGCCGACGATGTCGAGGACGCCGTCGCCATCCCGTTCGCGGACCTGCCGGGCTGGCCGGCCGCCACCGCGCCCGGTCACGTCGGTCGGCTGCTCCTCGGTCGCCTCGGCGGGACGCCAGTCGCGATGCTCCAGGGCCGCTTTCACGTCTACGAGGGCAACGATTCGGGCCTTGTTGTCCAGCCGGTGCTGCTATTCGGCCGGCTCGGCGCCGAGATCGTGCTCTTGACGAATGCTGCCGGCGGGGTCGACCCGGCGTTCGGACCGGGCACCCTGATGGTCATCGCCGACCACCTCAACCTGACCGGCCGGACCCCACTCCACGGCCCGAACGCCGACTCGATCGGCCCGCGGTTCCAGGACCTGACCGATGCCTGGAGCCCGCGACTCCGCGAGGCGCTCAAGGCCGCCGGCGTGGCAGAGGGCGTGGCGCTCGAGGAGGGCGTGTACGCCGGCCTGCTCGGGCCGCAGTACGAGACCCCGTCGGAGGTCCGGATGCTTCGTGGACTGGGGGCCGATGCGGTCGGGATGTCGACGGTCCTCGAATGCATCGCGGCGCGCTGGGCTGGACTCCAGGTCTGCGGTGTGTCGCTCGTGACGAACGCCGGGGCGGGCTACAGCGGCGTGCCCCTGAGCCACGAGGAGGTGCTGGAGGCCGGGGCAGAGGCGGGCCCGCGTCTCGCGCGTGTCATCCGGAGGTTCGTCGCCGGACTCGCCTGACCACTACTTGACGGTCAGCTCGCGCCCCGCCGCCTTGGCGGCCTTCGACTTCTCGGCCCAGGCGCCGAGGACGTTGTCCTTGTGGGGCCGGATGGGGCAGTGCTCATCTCGGTTGCCCATCTCGTCGCAGTAGCCGAGGGCGACGCACTTCGGGGCGAGGAACGAACCGAGGAACGGCGACACCTGGAAGATCTCGTGGCGGATCAGCTGGAACAGCCGACGGATCTCCCACTGGGCCATCGTGCACAGTCGCAGTCCGGACATGTGGATCAGCGCCCGCAGGTTGGTCGTCATCACGAGGTTGGTGCGGGTTGCGTTCGGGAAGACGAACCGGGCGTCCTCACCGGGGATCCCGGCTCCCACGAGCTGGCCGTACAGGTCCATCGAGCCCGCGATCTGCTCGTTGTAGGCGTCGCGCAGCTCCGGCTCGGCGTCCTCGATCGAGGCCGGCAGCATCGTCGACGCCCCCTTGAACGTCACGTAGCGCTGGCTCTGCTGGTCGAACGCGACGCCTGCCCGATGGCGGACGAGCTGGTGCGACAGGGTCCGCGAGACGCCGCTGATGCCGAACGTGAAGACGACGTGCTCGATCGTCGATCCGTGCCCCGACTCGATCACGCCCGAGATCAACTTTTGCATCTTCGCCTGGTCGATCTGGCCGGTCGCCGCCCGGTCGAAGATGTCGTCCGGCGTCAGCTCCGAGTAGCACGTCCGGCACGCGGTGTAGATCAGCGGGACGTAGTACTGCTCAACGATCTCCTTGTTGGGAAACAGGAGGGTGGCCTTCATCCCGAGCTCGCGACGACCCGGATTCTTCGGGATCGCGGTCTTCTCGCGGGGCGCCGTGACAGGCGCCGGTGGGCCGGAATCGGGCTGGAATGCGGGCGGCTGAGTCGCCTCGGCGGTCATCGCCGAAGTCTACGACGCGGACCCGTCGAACGGGCGCGGGTTATCCCCCGGGGACGTGATGATCCGCACCGAAGGCCACGGACGGCCATTGACGGCGACCGAGGGCCTGACGGCCAGTTTCTGATGACTGTCGCTGATCGCAATCGTCACTTCCGCGCTTCGCTCTCGGCACGGAGCGACACGCCGGGTCGCTTCGAGCCGGCGGCCACGCTCAGCCGTCGGGTATTCGATCAACCAGATCGATCAGGAGGGACCCCACGGTGCGCCCACCGACAACCCCCCGCCGCCGCGGCGAGAACGACCGATCAGGGTCGTCGTCGACGAAACGCTGCGCGGCCGCGGGCTCGATCACCGGTTCGCGCCGGCGTGGTCGTGCGGCGCCAGCTCGTCGATCGACACCTCCAGCGCGTACGCCACGCTCTCGTCGAGCGTCATCGCCCGGCCCTCCTGGGCGTTCCGGTCCAGCTCCTCCGGATCGATCGTGTCCCGGGTGCTCGGCCGGCCGTAGAACTCGAACTGGCTGTCGACGAAATCGGCCAGACCGACACCCCCGGCCGCGGACAGGGCCCGGGCGGCGCCCCACAGCTTCGCCGCCCGCAGCAGGTCGCCGGCCGCGATCGCGATCGAGGCGAAGTCGTCGAGCGAGAGCGTGATCCCGGCCACGTCGCCAAAGCCGTGGAACAGGCGCATCGCTGCGTGCCCGTTGCGGCGGGCCTCGTCGAGCTGCCCGAACCGGATCTGGGCGATGCCGAGCATGTGGTGGGACCACGCCTCCATCGTCCGATCGCCGAGCCGCCGGAACACGTCGAGCGCCTCATCGAACTGGCTGATCCCGCTGTCGTCGGCCGCGTGAAAGTAGAGCCAGTTGCCGATCCCCCAGAGCGCGTTCGCCCGTCCGCGCTCATCGCCCGCAGCGGTGGCGGCCTCGCGCGCCCGATGCATCTGCTTGTAGCCCAGCCGCTCGGGGTCCCGGTCGCCCGTCGGGGTGACGCTGACGGCAAAGCGGAACGAGTCGTTGTAGAGGGCATTCGCGATCTCGCGCTCGTCGCCGATCGACTGCCACAGCTCCAGCGCCTCCGCATAGGCGCGACCCATCGCCGCGATGTCCGCCTGCCACCAGCAGACCCCGCCGAACGCCTCCATGAGCCGGGCCCGGAGGCGCGGATCGTCGCGCGACCACGGCGCATCGGCCATCGCCTGGAGTCGGCGGCGGGCCTCGGCGAGGTGGCCGCGCTTCTGCCAGTAGCGCCACATGGCGAACCCGAGCCGGATCGCGGTCTGCCCGTCGCCGGCGGCGACCGCCCGGTCGAGAACCGCCCGGATGTTGTCGTGGTCGCGCTCGAGCCGGCCGAGCCAGAGGCGCTGATCGTCTCTCGACAGGCGCGGCGTGAGGGCTTCCGCGAAGGCGACGAACGTCTCTGTGTGGCGACGCTTGATCTCCACCCGCTCGCCTCGCTCCTCCAGCTGCTCGGCCGCGAACTCGCGAATCGTATCGAGCATCCGGAACCGGAGGCCACCCTCGACATCCTCCGCCCGGACGAGGCTCTGGTCCGCGAGGAAGGTCAGGCAGTCGATGACCTCGACGCCATCCAGCTCCGACGGCGGTCCGCAGACCGCCTCGGCGCTGTCGAGCTCGCAGCCACCAACGAATACCGACAGGCGGGCAAGCAGGCGACGCTCGCCCTCGCCGAGCAGGTCGTGGCTCCAGGCGATCGCGCCGCGCAGCGTCTGCTGCCGTTCCGGCAGGTCCCGTGCGCCGGCCGACAGGACCCCGAGCTGGTGCTCCAGCCGCTCGAGGATCGCATCGGGCGACAGCAGCTTGACGCGCGCGGCTGCGAGCTCGATGGCGAGCGGCATCCCGTGGAGGCGGGCGGCGATCGCGGCCACGGCCGGTGCGTTGTCGTTGGTGACCGTGAAGTCGGGACGGACCGCGACGGCGCGGGCGACGAACAGGCGAACCGCCTCGTACATCGTCGCGGCCGCCGCGCCCAGGAGCCGATCGCCGGCCGGCAGATTCATCTTCTCGAGGTCCGTCAGAGCGAGGACGTCACGCGGAGCGGGCAGCCCTGGAACGGGGTACTCCTGCTCGCCGCTGACCCGGAGCGGAGCCCGGCTCGTGACGACGAAAGAGACATGCGGAGCGCCGCGGAGGATGGCCGCGACCGTCGGCGCGGCGTCGATCACCTGCTCGAAGTTGTCGAGGACGAGGAGGGCCTCGCGCCCCTCCAGCCAGTCAATGAGGATGTCGCGGGCGGGCCGCCCGCCCGCCTCGACCAGGCCGAGCGTCGTGAGGATCGTGGCCGCGACCATGCCAGGGTCGCGGACCGGCTCCAGCGCCACGAACCACGTCCCATCGGCGAAGCGCTCGGCGACGTCGGCGGCGAGCTGGAGCGACAAGCGGGTCTTGCCCGTGCCGCCCGGGCCGGTCAGGGTCAGCAGCCGGGTCGAGCGAAGCAGCTCGCCGGCCGCGCGCAGCTCGGCGTCGCGCCCGACGAAGCTGGTCAGCTGGGTCGGCAGGTTGTTGGGCCGTCGGTCGAGGGAGCGGATCGGGGGAAACTCGGTTCGAAGTCCGGCAATGTCGACCTGGCAGATGCGCTCGGGCCGGAGGTCCTTGAGGCGATGCTCGCCCAGGCCGCGCAGCGCGACGCCGGCGGGCAGCTCGTCGGCGACGAGGGTCGACGTCGTCTCGGACACCAGGATCTGGCCGCCATGCCCAGCGGCCGCAACCCGGGCCGCCCGATGAACATCCGCGCCGACGTACGAGCCGTCACGATCGAGCCGACCGTCGCCGGTATGGATCCCGATCCGGACTCTGACTGGAGTGTCGTCCGGCCACGGCTCGCCTGCCAGGGCGCGCTGGGCATCGACTGCTGCCGCAACGGCATCGGCGGTCCGCGGAAACACCAGGAAGAAGCCGTCGCCCTCGGTCAGGACCTCGTGCCCACCGTGGTCCGCGACCGCCGCCCGGATTAGCGCCCGATGGCGGTCGAGGAGCGCCTCCCAGCGGTCACCCGCGAGCGTCTGGGCGAGGTGGGTCGAGCCTTCGATGTCGGTGAAGACGAAGGCGACGGTCCCGGTCGGCAGGAATCGTCCGGCGGTGGGCTCCGTGGCGGGCCTCGGTCAGTGCTGGGGCAGTTCGGTCTTCGCCCGGAGCCGGGCCGACAGACCGCGCAGGATCGCCAGGCTGATCGCGGGATGGTCCAGGACGAGCCGCTCGAACTCCCAGCTGGCGAGGGCCAGGCAGCGGGTCGGCTCGGTGGTCACGACCTGGGCGATGCGGGGCAGGCCGTCGATCACGGACATCTCGCCGAAGAAGTCGCCCGAACCGAGGCGGGCGAGCTCGGCGCCATCACGGACGACGCGAACGGCGCCCTCCACGATCACGAACAGCCCGGTCCCGATCTCACCCTGGCGGGCGATCACATGGTCGGCGCCGAAGTCGACCTCGAGCGCTCGCTCGCCGATCGCCGCCAGGTCCTCGGGTCGGACGCCCGTGAACAGCGGGCAGCCGCCGAGCAGCTCGGTTCGACGATCCTCGGTCAGGGTCACGAATTCTCCTCTGGCAGGTCTCGATGCTGCGGGTTCGAGCGGGTCTTCGTCAACCGCCGCCGCCTCCGGAGCGCCGTCCTGATCGATGCGTCGCTTGCGCCGTCCGATGTCAGAATGCACGGAGGGAACAAGCGAGGGATACCACCCATGGCAAGCACCGACGAAATCGTCGACCAGATCGCCAGCTTCGCGCTGTTCGCCGACCTGGCGACGCCCCAGCTCGAGCGGATCGCCCACATGTTCGAGGAGGCGGTGTACCCGGAAGGCGCCCGGGTCCTGCGCCAGGGCCTCTCCGGCTCGGCCTTTCACATCATCCTCGACGGCGAGGCCGCGGTCGTCATCGACGGCGACCAGCGCGCGACCCTCGCCCGAGGCGATTTCTTCGGCGAGGTGTCGATCCTGCTCGGCGAGGCGCCCGGAGCCGACATCGTGGCGTCGCGTCCGCTCCGGACGCTCGTCCTGTCAGGCCCTCAGGTCCAGCCGGTCCTGCTCGACAACCCGCCGTTGATGTACCGGATGCTCCAGGCGCAGGCGCGCCGCCTGCGGAACGCGAACCGGTGGCGGAGCTGAGCCTTCCGGGCGACGAGGTGACCGGCCCGGATCGACACAACGAACGACCGTTCCCGCCCGGCGATTACCCGATCGTCGTCGTCGGCAGCGGGCCTGGCGCAATCCAGGTCTCGTACTCGCTCCGCGCCCTCGGGCTGAGCCATGCGGTGATCTCGGCCGACCCGGCGCCTGGCGGCATGTTCCGGCGCTGGCCATTCTTCCAGCGCCTCCTGTCATGGACCAAGCCCTACGCCCCGGTCGATCGGACCGCGCGGGCCTACGAACGCTACGACTGGAACTCGCTCCTCGCCGACAACCCCGGCGAACGGGCGATCATGCCCGAGTTCATGGACGGCACCTCGTACTTCCCATCGCGACCCGAGATGGAGCGGAACATCGCGACGTTCGTCGAGCGGACGTCGCTCGCGATCCGCTACAACTGTCGCTGGACCGCGACTCGACGCGGGGACGGACCCACCGGCGACAGCTTCGTCCTGACCACCACGGACGGCGAGTACCGGACCCCGGTCGCCATCTTCGCCGTCGGCGTGGCCGAACCGTATGCACCGGCGACACCCGGTATCCAGCTCGCCGCCCACTACGCCGACACCCGCCCCGCCGAAACATACGCCGGCCGCCGGATCTTCATCATCGGCAAGCAGAACTCGGGCTTCGAGCTGGCGTCGGGGCTGCTCCCGTGGGCCCGTCGGATCCTGCTCGCCTCGCCGTCGCCGGCCAAGCTGTCGGTCAACACGCGATCCCTCGTCGGGGTCCGGGCGCGCTATCTCCAGCCATTCGAGGACCACGTCCTGGGCGGTGGGGTGTCGATCCTGGATGCCTCGATCGGGTCGATCGAGCGCGGGCCGGCCGGCGCCGACGGACCGCTGATCGTCCGCGTTCGCCCGTCGGCGGGTGGCGAGGAGCTCGCGATCGAGGCCGACGAGGTCATTGCCGCGACCGGTTTCGTCACCCCGTTGCTGGACCTGGCGGACCTCGGCGTGACGACGTTCGGCCAGGCCCGGCTGCCCGCCCAGACCGCGTACTGGGAGAGCGCATCGGTTCCGGGGATCTTCTTTGCGGGCACGATCGGCCAGGGCTCGGCCGGGCTGAAGAAGCACGGATTGCCGGCGAACTCCGGGGCCGTCCACGGGGCACGCTACAACGCCCGGGTGCTGGCCGCCCACATCGCACGCCGTGCTTCCTCCCACGTGCCTGAGCGGCCGCTGATCGCCCCAGCCGATCTCGTCGATGTCGTCCTGGGCGAGCTTGCCGCCGCGCCCGAGCTGTGGCATCAGCGGGCGTACCTCGTCCGCGTGATCTCGCTCGATCCGTCAGTCGGGGCGCGCGACGAGGGAATCGTCCCGCTGTCCGCCTTCCTCGACGGCGCGGGCGACGACGGCACAGCCGATTCGCTCGGGATCACCATGGAGGCGGACGGGACGGCGGCCGTCTATCCGGTCCTCTACCTGCGCCGGTCCGGCAAGATCGACGAACGGGCGGTCGATCCCGATCCGCTGCTTCGCTTCGACACCCCCGCCGTCCGGAGCCGGGTCGCCGACATCGTCGCCGAGATGGGAGTCAGATAGCCCGATCCGACTAATTGACCGTGAATTAGTCGTTGACGGCTAACAGCGCGGCAGTTAGCCTCCGGACGTGAACGGCCTCGTGCTTTTCGGCGACGTGATCCGCTCCCGCCGCGACTCGCCGGCGGCGACGGCCTGGCTCCGGACGCTCGCAGCCGACGTGACGACCGCCCTGCCCGCGCCAGACCGCCTGGCTGCGTTCGAGTTCACCCAGGGCGACGAGATCCAGGGCCTGCTGGCGCCCACGGCCAACCCGATTCATCCGATTCTGCGCGCGTTCCTGCATCCCGAGGCCCTCGCGATGCGCTGGGTCGTCGTGGCCGGCGAGGTGGACCCGGGCCACGGTCCCGCGACCCAGCGGAGCGGGCCCGCGTTCATCGTCGCGCGCGAACGTCTGGAGCTGGCCGCCGCCCGTCGTGAACGACTGGCGCTCGTCAGCGGCGACCCCGCCACCGACGAGCTGCTCGACGGCACGGCGCCCCTCCTCGGCCTGCTCCTCGCGGAGCTGACCGATCGCCAGCGCGAGATCGGCTGGCTGATTCTGGTCGAGGGCCTGCGCCGCTCGGAGACGGCGACGCGCCTGGGCGTCTCGCGGGCAACGGTCTCGGTGGCAGCTGAGCGAGCCCACCTCCGCGCTCTCGGCGACCTCGCCGGCGTTGCACGAACGCTGCTGGCTCGGGCTACGGTGGGGGCCTGATGGCCGACACGATCCTCGTCCTCGCCTGGCTCGTCCTCGCCCACCTCGCCGCCGACTTCATCCTCCAGTCGGCCTCGATCGCGGCCGCGAAGTCGGGCCACGGCTCGCGCGCCCTGGCCGGGCTCTTCGCCCACGGTTGGATCGTCGCCGCGGTCGTCGTCCCCGTCGGCTTCGCGTTCGGCGAACGAGGCTGGTGGTTCGTGCTGCTGACCGGTCTGAGCCACATCGCGATCGATCGGGCGAAGGTCGTTCTCACCCGCCGCGCCGCCGCCGCCGCATTGCGCGAGGCGCACGATCGCCACGAGGCTCCACGTCCGCCCGAGCACCTCGGCCGGGCCTGGACTCCGCAGCCGGCCGCGCTGTTCCTGGCGGACCAGGGCGCGCACCTCGCGGCCGCCAGCGGGGGATGGGCCGTGCTGCTCGCGGGTGTGCCGCTCGACCCGGGCTGGACGGCGGCGATCGACGGCTGGCTGGGTAGCTGGGATCGGGTCGCTGTCCACGGCGTGGCGAGCGCGGCTGTGGTGCTCATCGGCCTGGCGATCGTCAATATCCGGGCGGCTTCCCTGTTCGTCGGGATCCTCGTCCGGCCGGTCGAGGTGACAGCTGGGGGCGAGCATCGCTGGGGTGGACGGGTCGCGCCGGCTCCCGATCCGGATATCCGGTCATCGACGTCGGCGGCCCAGGCGCCGGTCGGGCGTCGCTGGTCGATCCGGCTGGGGCCGTTGGACGCGCGCGTGATCGCGGAGCCCGAGCCCGCGATTGCGTCGCCCGCGTCACCCTCGACGCCGCCGCTCGGTGGCAGCGCTCGAGTCGGCTCCACGATCGGCGTGCTCGAACGGATCCTGATCGTCGTCTTCGTCCTGACCGGTACGGACGTGGCGATCGGGTTCGTCGTCGCGGCCAAGACGCTCGCCCGGTTCCGCCTCCTCGACGACCGCGATTTCGCCGAGTACTACCTGCTGGGCACCCTCGCCAGCGTTGCGATCGCGATCGTCAGCGCGCTGATCGGCCGGGCCGCGCTCGGCGCCCTCCTCGCCTGAGCGACGATCGCCGATGACCGGCGACTTCGCGATCGGATTCTTCGTCGGCTTCGTGGTCGCCCTGCCGGCGTCGATGCTGTCGGTCCTGCTGGCCGCCCTCTGGCAGCGTCGATCGCTGCGCGTCGTGATCGGGGCCATGGCTGGCGTCGCGGCGATCGACGCGATCCTGGTCGTCCTCGGACTGTGGATCGGGTCGGCGATCGGTGGTCTGGTGTCGGACTCGAATCTGCGCGGGACGATCGGCGCCGGGCTGTTCGTCGGTGTGGCGGGCTGGATCGCGCTGGGCCTGCTGCTCGGTCCCTATGGGGTGTCGAGCAACGCCGTCCTGCCGACCACCGTCCTCGGCGCGGCTGCCCGGCTGGGTGTCGTGGGCGCGCTCGATCCCGGTGTTGCGTTCGCCGCCGGCGCGGTCGCCGTCGTTCGGCTAGACCTTGCGCCCGGTGGATTCGGATCGGCGGCGGCCCTCGGCTTCATCGCTGCCGGCGTGTTCGTGCGCGGGTTGACGGCGCTGACAGCGTCCAATCGCATTGGGGCGGGTTCGTCGCGGTCCAGCCAACGCGCCTTCGGCTTCGTGTCGATCCTGATGCTCGCCCGGTCGGGGATCCTGCGGGCGACTATTCCGGGAAGGTCTATCCCACACGTTGGGCCCGCGGTGCGCGCAGTTCATGCCCTGGGGGCATGAAATGGCGGCGAGAGCCACACTCCGATCGCGGTGCATTCCGTGAAGGCATGACTTTCGGTCAAGGCCCGCCGGGAGATCGCGGATAGACCCTCTGCGCATGAGAACGTGCGAGTTTCACGACGGCACCGGCGGCCGGTTGCCGTTCAGTCCGCGAGGAAGAAGCTCGAGCGCTCGATCGACCAGCGACCGAAGACCGGTTCGTGCCAAACGACGGGACTCGCCTCATCGGGGGAGCGGGTCCCGGACCAGCGCGTTCTGATCTGTGGGCCTCGTCCGCCCTCGTTTCGGGCGCCCGGGTGACGGAACCGGCGGAGGACCTGCTGTCGCGAAGGCGGCGGGCTCGGCCACGTCAGACTGCCGTTCGGAGCGTGGCCAGCCGATCCGCCGCCGCGTGGAGCGTCTCGAGTCGCTTGGGAAACGCGAACCGGACCTTCGTCCGGCCGAGCTCGGGTCGCGAGAAGAACGACGAGCCCGGCACGGCCGCGACGCCGGGATTGGCGATCAGCCGGCGAGCGAAGGTCACGTCGTCCTCGTCGGTCAGGTCGCGGATGTCGGTCATCACGTAATAGGCGCCCGCGGGAGGGCTAGCACGGAAACCGGCCACCTCGAGTGCCGGCAGGAGCACGTCGCGGCGCTCACGATAGGCGGCCAGCAGATCGTCGTAATAGGCGTCGGCCATCGTCAGCCCGGCGACCGCGGCCTGCTGGAGCGGCGCCGCGGCGCCAACGGTCAGGAAGTCGTGGACGCGCCGGACGCCGACGGTCAGCTCGGGCGATGCGATCACCCAGCCGATCCGCCAGCCGGTGACCGAGTACGTCTTGGACATCGAGTCGATCGAGACCGTCCGCTCGGCCATGCCGGGCAGCGTCGCGAGCGGGATGTGCTCGCCCTCGTACACCAGGTGCTGGTAGATGTCGTCGGTGAAGGCGATCAGGTCGTGCTCTCGGCAGAGGTCGGCGACGAGGTCAAGCTCGGCCCGCGTGAATACCTTGCCGGTGGGGTTGTGGGGCGAGTTGATGACGATCGCCCGGGTTCGCGGTGTGACCGCTGCCCGGAGCTCCTCGGGATCGATCCGCCAGTCCGGCTCGTGGAGCGTCACGTAGCGCGGGATCGCGCCGGTCAGGACCGCGTCAGGGCCATAGTTCTCGTAGAACGGCTCGAACACGATGACCTCGTCGCCCGGATCGAGCAGGCCGAGCATCGCCGCGATCATGCCCTCGGTCGCGCCGTTGACGACGGTGACCTGGCTCTCCGCGTCGACGATCCAGCCCGGGTGGAACCGCGCCGTCTTTGCCACGATCGCGTCGCGGAGCGGCTTCGACCCGAATGTGATCGCGTACTGGTTGTGGTCGGCGTTGACCGCCTCGGCGACCGCGGCTTTGAGCTCAGGCGGACAGGCGAAGTCGGGGAAGCCCTGGGCGAGGCTGACGGCACCGGCGGCGACGGCGAGCCGGTTCATCTCGCGGATGACGGATTCAGTGAACGATTCGGCCTTTCGAGAGATTCGGAGCATGGCGCGAATAGTAGGCTCTCGACCGTGAAGCTCGACCTCCGGTTCATCATCCCGGGACCCGCGCCGGGGAGCATGCTGCTCGACACTGAAGGGCGCCCACCCGCCCAGCCGATCGATGGCGACGCGGACGAGGCAACCGTCGTGGCTGCGACCGTCTGGCTGCGCGAGCAGCTCGCGTTCCCGTCGCCGATTCTCGAGACCCATCCGCGAGACGAGGGCGTTCCGGATGGCCAGCCCATCCCCACCCTCGTGATGACCGAGCCGGCTGCGGCCGAGTGGCGGCCGCCCGCCGGGCTTGCCTTCGTGCCGGTCGCGACCGCCGGCGCCATCCTGCTCGACGATCTCCCGCCGATACTCAGGCAACGGGCAGAGGAGCTCCTCGCCGAGCTCCGAACCGGATCCGAGCCGCCTGCCCTCCGGCCGCGCTGGGCCCGTCGGGGCTGGAACGGTCGGGCGACCGTCTGGATGACCGAAGCGCTCGCCGCGGCTGGCCGCCCGCTGCTCGAGCCGCCACGGCCGTTCTACCTGCGGGGAATCTCCGCGCTGCTTCGTGGCCGGACCGCGACTGGCGATGTCTTCATGAAGGCGGTGTTCCCGCCGTTTCATCCCGAACCGGACGTCGGTCGCCTGCTCGCACATCGGTTCCCGGAGCTCGTTCCCCGCGTCCTGGCAGTCGAGCCGGATGAGGGCTGGCTCATCATGGACGACGTCGCTGCGCCCATGGTCGGCGAACTCCCCGCCGAGGCCAAGCGACACGGGCTGATCGCGGGTGCGCACGCGATCGCCCGGATCCAATCCTCGCTGGCCGGTGACCTGGACGCGTTCGTGGCGGTTGGCTGTCCGAGCAGGCCGATCGAGGACCTCGCCGCGGCGCTCGCTGTCGCGCTCGGGCCCGGGGCCGTCGCCCACGCGCCGAACTGGGTCCCGACGGAGCGCCGCCTGCGAGCCGTCGGCGCCCACCCGGGACGCGGCGGAGCGGGTCGCCGCGCTCGGATTTCCGGCGACCATCGTCCACGGCGACTTTCACCCCGGCAACGTCGCCCTTGCCGGGGACGAGGCGGTCATCATCGACTGGTCCGATGCGGCGATCGGCAACCCGGCGATCGACCTCGTGACCTGGCTGTCGTGGAGCAGGAACGAGCCCGACGAGCAGCGGGTCGCGACCGACGCCTGGGTCGACGCCTGGCTCGGCGCCCCGCTCGGGCCGAACAATCCCGATGCCGTCCGCGCCGCGATCGACGACATCATCGTCGTCGGCGCCGCATACCAGGTCGTCAGCTACGACGGGATCCTTCGCGCCCTCGAGCCGGCGACGCGATACACGATGGCCGGCGGCGCGACGAGCTACCTGAAACGCCTGGAGGAGCGCCTCGGGGCCGCGACCTAGACGAGCCGGCGGGGGATCGTCTCGAGCCAGCCGCGCTCGAAGAATGGCGCGCCGTCGAGGGTCACGTTCAGCCCGACGTTCATGTGGAAGTCGGTTTCGGTCGTCCGGATCGTGCCGTTCGCCTCGATCAGGATCTCCGAGCCGTCCTCGCGGAGACGATAGACGACCTCATTGTGCATCCGGGCGTGGGCCGGATCGGCGTCCCGTGCGGTCATCTCGAGCCGCTCGCCGCTGTACAGCGTCGTGCGGCCGTCGGGCAGGGTCGTCTCACCGAACTCGCTCGTCACCACCGTGACCGAACCGTCCATGACGTCCTCGATCACCTGCCAGGTCGGCGCTTCGCCGCGGTACGAGCCGATCTCGCGCAGCCCTGCCGGCGTCGTCTTGAACGGAGGAACGTCGGCCCCGCGATGTCCGCCGGGCAGGGTCGGCAGGATCAACCGCGCTGCGTTCGCCGCCTCGCCGCCGAGATGCAGTCCGTAGTCGGCCGGAAACGGCGACGGCCAGACGACCGGCCACATCGACGACGCCACGGACAGGCGGATCCGGTGGCCCGCGCCGAATCGGTGGGCGGTCGAGCGGAGGGCGATGCGGATCTCGCTGACGACGCCGGGCTCGAGCGCTTCCGGGGACGTGTGCGAAGCGCGGTGGGTCAGGTTCAGGATGCCGGCGCTCACCTGGAACGGCGTGCCATCGGGTGCCACGTCCAGGAGCCGGACCACGGCTGTCGCGACGGGCACTGGTGATTCCCAGTGCAGGATCACCGCCGGGAACCCGACAACGTCGAGGTCCGCCTCGAGCGGCGCCGCCGTGAACGTCGGCCCGAGGGCGTCGTCCGGGCGCAGGTCGCGGGCGACCCCGTTGGGCTGGCCGCCGGCGCCCCACGACAACCCCGCCCGGGTTCCGATCGTCGCCCGGTGACGAAAACGTTCGACGGTCGCCGCGCCCGGTCCGTCCCCGTCGCCGATCAAGCGACCGACAAGTGGTGCGTCACCGGGAGCCAGGTGGAGGACCTCCTCGGTGGCGCCGACCGGCGGCCAGCCTGGTTCGGCGATCCACTCCCCGGACCAGCGCGCCGGGAACGGATCCGGTTCGGCCCAGTCATGACGGAAGGCCACGAACCCCGGCTCGCCCATCGCCCCATTGTCGATGCCCTTCAGCCAGTGGTCGAAGAAACGAACCATCTCGTGGTACCAGTCGACGTTGGGCGCCGGGTAGGCGTCGTCCGGGAGGTCGTGGACCCAGTTGCCGATCAGGGCCTTGCGGGGCGCGTTCGTGCAGCGCTCGAGCATCCGCACCGCCGCGTCGACGTACTCATCCATCCAGCCGCCGATCAGGAACGTCGGCGTGGTGAGGCGGCCGTAGTCAGGGGCGAGCGAGCCCTGTCGCCAGTACGGTCCATCGTGCTGCTGGCGGAGCCACTCGAACAGCCAGATCGGGGTCTGCTCGAGACGCTCACGCCACTCCACCGCCCACGCGGCGCCGCGATACGCGGCGAGCGGCGGCATGGCGTTCATCCCGACCATGCTGACGGCGTACTGCGACAGCTCCGACACGGTCGCGCAGCCGCCCAGGTAATGGACGTCATCCGTATAGCGGTCATCGGTGGCCATCATCGGCACGATCGCCGCGAGATGGGGCGGGTGGAGCAGGGCGACCTGGATCGAGGTGAAGCCGCCGTACGAGATCCCCCACATTCCGACCTTGCCGTTCGACCATGGCTGGGCGGCCAGCCACTCGACGGCGTCGTAGCCGTCCTGCGTCTCACGGGCGGTGTACTCGTCGCGGGCGATCCCGGGCGAGGAACCCGTGCCGCGGATGTCGAGCCGGCACAGGGCGAAGCCGCGCGCCGCCAGCCACTCGCCGCGGCTCTGGTCGCTCGCCGCGCGCCAGTCGTCCTTGCGGTACGGAATCATCTCGAGGATTGCAGGGAAGACCCGCGGCCCCGTATCGTCGCCGAGCGGCTCGGGCAGCCACAGGTTGGCCGACAGCTCGAGCCCGTCCGAGACCGGAATCCGGACGTCGCGCAGGGCGGCCACCCCGTGAACTGGCTGGCTCGCCGGTCGCTCCGTCACGGAGCCGAGTCTAGAGCCAACCGGGGATGCTCCCTGCCCCCAACCGCGCTCTGCGCGACTCACCGCCGAAGCGCAATCCGGAAGAACGCCACGATCCGGCGCTCGTACTCGGAGGCCTGGTCGACCATCGCCAGGGTGTGGCCAGATCCCGGCACGAACCACGTCTCTGGCGTTGCGCCGCTCGCGTGGGCAGCGGCGACGAGCGCGCGACCGTGCCGGACATCGACCACGACATCCGCCTCGCCGTGCGTGATGAAGAGCTGCCGTCCGGCGAGCTCGCGCACGCTGTCCGACGGGCTCACCGCAGCGAGGTCGTCTCCATGGAGGATCCGCCCGGCCACGACGGCGCCGATGTCGAGGAACGTCGGATACCCCTGGCGAGCGAGCTCGTCGCGGATGAACTCGGGCAGGTCAGCGTGGCTCGAGTCCGCCCACACGCCGGCCACGCCAGGCTCGCGACCCGCAGCGATCAGGGCCGTGGCAGCACCGAGCGAAACCCCTGCGAGCCCGATCCGATCCGGCGCGACGGACCTCGTCGTCCGGAGCCAGTCCCAGGCACCGAGGATGTCCTGATACTCCTCGGTCCCGGCTGCGAAGTGGCCGTCCTCGATCGTCGACTCACCGTGCTCGCGGAGGTCGACCATGAGGACCGCGAAACCATTGCGATGGAGCATGCCGGCTGGCAGGAGCGCGGTCGGGTCGCGCCGGCAGGCGCCGCGACCGTGGACGACGACAACGACCGGCGCGCCGGGGTCCGGAGCGGCAACGAACCAGCCGGCGAGCTCGATCCCCGCGGTGCGACTGCGGATTCGGACATCCTCGGGGGATGGCATCAGGTACGGGGCCGTGTCGAAGTCGTCGTGACCAGCCAGCGGCGCACCGTCCGGCCCGTTCATGGAGAAATGGCTCGGGTTGTTCGCGCCCCACGCTCCTGGGCACGGCCCGATCGTCGTGAGCCGCTCGTACACGATCACGCTGGCAATGCCGTATCCGACGACAGCCACGGTGATCGTGGCAGCGGCAGCGCCAAGGAGGATCGGGGCTCGGTGCATGGTGACCTCAGGAGGGCCGACCCATGGTGCGGCCTGGGCGCGCGTCTCGCACGCGGATGGTCGCGGACGCTCGCGGGCGCCCGTGCGACGATGACGGCGATGTCCGAACCGCTCGAGCCCGCAACCGCTGTCGGTCCATGGCTCCGTCGATCGCGCCGCGTCGCGTACCAGAATCCGTGGGTGACCGTCTGGCACGACGAGGTCACCCGGCCCGACCGCAGCCCCGGCATCTACGGTGTCGTCCACTTCCAGAACCGGGCCGCCGGTGTCGTCGTCCTCGACGACCACGACAACGTCCTCCTCGTCGGCCAGCACCGGTACACCATCGACGAGTACTCATGGGAGATCCCGGAGGGTGGCGTGGCCCAGGCCGAGGGCCTGCTCGAGGGTGCCCGGCGCGAGCTCCGGGAAGAGACCGGGGTGGAGGCCGACGACTGGCGCGAGGTCGCCCGGTTCCACTTGTCCAACTCGGTCAGCGACGAGGCCGGCGTCGTATTCGCGGCCCACGCGACGAGCCACGGTCAGGCAACGCCCGAGGAGTCGGAGGAGCTCGCGGTGCGCTGGTTGCCGTTCGACGATGCGCTCGCGATGACCGCGGACGGCCGGATCACCGACGCGATCACGATCATCGGCCTGCAGCGGCTCGCCCTCGACCGCGCCTGGGCCACACAAACAGGAGGAGGGGATCCCTCATGACGGCCTCGACCAGGCTCCACGTCCTGCGCGTCTTCGTCGGCCCGGATGGGCGCGGCGGCAACCCGCTCGGTGTCTTCCTCGATGGCGCCGTCATCTCGATCGACCGTCGTCAGGCCGTCGCGGTCGACCTCGGGTTCTCCGAGACGGTCTTTGTCGATGACGCCGCCGAGGGAGCAGTCCGGATCTTCACGCCGGGCCGGGAGCTGCCCTTCGCGGGCCACCCCTTGGTGGGCATCGGCTGGCTCCTGCGCGAGACCGGCGCGCCCGCGACGACCCTCCGGCCGCCCGCCGGCGACGTGCCCGTCCGTCACGACGCGGAGCGGACTTGGATCCGGGCGCGTCCCGAATGGGTCCACCCGATCCGGGTCGACCAGCTCGCGTCGGCCGCCGACGTGGAGGCGAGCCCGGGCCAGGAGATGGGCGCATTGGGTCGCTACGTCTGGGCCTGGATCGACGAGGATGCGGGAGTCCTCCGTGCACGCTACTTCGCGACCGACGTCGGGATCCTCGAGGACGAGGCGACGGGCGCGGCCGCCGTGCTGATGGGCCACCTGATCGGCCGGCCGATCATGATCCGCCAGGGCGTGGGCTCCGAGATCCTGGTCCGCCCGCAGCCCGACGGGACGATCGAGATCGGCGGCCGGGTCGAGCTGGTGGAGATGCGCGAGTACGCCCCGGCTCAGTAGGTTTTCACGGGGACGGGCGTCAAGGAGAAGTCCCGCACGTTCCGGGTCAGCACCGTCGCTCCCATCGAATCGGCGGCCGCGGCGATGAGCGAGTCGGCCAGGCTCAGCGTCCGTCCACGAGCACGCAACTCGGCGCGCCACCGACCGGCTCGCATCGCCGTCGCGGGATCGGGCTGGACGAAGTCCATCGGCTCGAGCAGGGCGACAAGATGACGCTCGGCGTCCGGGAGCAACCCGGCCCTGACCTCGCAGACGATGACTTCCGTGACGATCGGCTCGTCGCCGTTTTCGAAGATACTGGCCAGCTCATCAACGGCCTCATCCTCGCCTCGAAGGTGGTCGATCAGAAACGTCGAGTCGAGCACAAGACGCATGTCAGGCCTCCGGTCCGGAATCCGTGGTTTCCGCGCGTCGAGCGCGGACCCACTCGACGACCTTCGCCGACGTGGACCACTCGGGGTAGTCCTCCGGGCGTAGCACGCCTGCCGTCTGCGCCATCGCCTCCTTGAGGCGATCCCTCTTGAGTCGCGCTCGGAGTGCCTCGGCCACATACCGACTCCGGCCGCGCTGGCCGGCGAAATGGTCGACCTCTTCGACGAGATCTTTCGGGAGGAGCAGGTTCGTGCGCACGTTCATGCGCACATGATGGCGCACGAAGCCTGAGACGTCCATCAGACGTGTGGCCCGACGCAGCGCGAGGTCGGGGTGTGCAACGCTCGGACTGCGCGACGGCGATGCGCCGCAGCGCCGCCCACGGCTACGATCGCCGATGTGCGGAACGATTGGGATTCCATCGTGATCGGTCTCGGGGCCATTGGCTCCGGCGCGGCCTACTGGCTGAGTCGGCGGCTCGGCGACCGTGTCCTGGGCCTCGAGCAGTTCGAGCTCGGCCACTCCAATGGAGCGGGCCAGGATCACAGCCGGATCATCCGCCTGTCCTATCACCGACCCGAGTACGTCCGCCTTGCCCGGCGTGCGTACGAGAGCTGGGCGGAGGTCGAGGATGAGAGCGGGACCCGGATCGTGACGCGGACCGGAGGGCTCGACATCGGCCCGCGTGACGGCGCCATCCCGCTCGCCGACTATGCCGCGGCGATGACCGCCGAGGACGTCCCGTACGAGCACCTCGATGGCCTGGAGATCAGCCGGCGCTGGCCGCAATGGCGCCTCGGCGATGAGCACCACGGTCTCTTCCAGGCTGACGCCGGCATCGCCGATCCGAACCGCGGCAACGCCGCCCACCAGCGGCTCGCCCGCGAGCGCGGCGCGACGCTCCTCGAGCACGCCCCGGTCACGCGTCTCGGGGCCCGCCCGGACGGCACGATCGAGGTCGAGTTGGCCAACGGCGCGATCCATTCCGCGCCCCACGTGGTCCTCGCCGCCGACGCCTGGACGAACGATCTCCTTCGGTCCTTTGACCGCCGACTCCCGCTGTCGATCCTCCAGGCCCAGGTCACGTACTTCGCCCCACCCGACCCGGCCCTGTTCGCTCCGGACCGCTTCCCGATCTGGATCTGGATGGACGACCCGTCCTTCTACGGCTTTCCGACCTACGGCGAAGCGGGTCCCAAGGCGGCCGAGGACGTCGACGGCGACGAGGTGACTCCGGCGACCCGGACGTTCGAGCGGAACGACGTCGGGTTCCGGCGCCTGACCGACTTCCTCGAGCGTCACCTGCCGGAGCACGTCGGCCGCGAGATCTACACGAAGACGTGCCTCTATACGCTGACCCCCGACCGCGATTTCGTCGTCGATCGCCTGCCGGACGTGCCCGGCGTCCACGTCGTGCTCGGTGCGGCCCACGCCTACAAGTTCGCGTCGGTCCTCGGGCGCGTCCTCAGCGAGCTCGTCCTCGACGGCGCGAGCCCGTCGGCCGGCGAGCTCGAGCGCTTCACCATCGACCGACCGATCCTCCGCGAGGCGAACCCCATGACGAGCTACCTGGTATGACGGTCCGATGAGCAGCCGCGACGCCGCCGCCGCACCGCGCAAGCCGCGCCGCCTTCGCTCAGGCGACACCGTCTCGGTCGTCGCGCCGGCAAGCAGCTGGGAGAACCGGAGCGAGCTCCTGCGCGGGATCGCCGGCCTGGAGTCGTGGGGCCTGGAGGTCCGCCTCGGGGCCCACGTCAACGATCGCCACGGCTACATGGCCGGGACGGACGCCGATCGCGCCGCCGACCTCCACGCGGCCCTCGAGGATCCCGACATCGCGGCCGTCATGTGCCTCCAGGGCGGCTACGGCACGCCGCGCCTCATCCCGCTCCTGGACGAGGCGGTGTTCCGCAACAACCCCAAGATCCTGTGCGGCTACAGCGACCTGACCACGCTCCACCTCGCCCAGCAGGCGTGGGCCAACGTGATCACCTTCTATGCCAACGGCGTGACCGGGATCGGCTCACCGGAGGTCACGGAGTTCTCGAAGGCGTCGTTGAAGCGCGCCCTCTTCAGTGACGAGCCGTACGGCCTGATCGGCCCGAACCCGGACGATCCCTACGTCCGGACGGTCGTCGGCGGGCGTGCCACCGGCCGGCTGACCGGCGGCTGCGCCGGGCTCCTGAGCAGCGCCATCGGGACCCGCCTCCAGCCCGACTTCCGAGGCCGGATCGTCATCCTCGAAGAGATCGACAACGAGGGCTACGTCCACGACGGGATCCTGACCCAGCTCCGGAACGCAGGCATGTTCGATGGCGCGGCCGGGATCGTTGTGGGCGACATCAAGGCGAAGTGGTCGGGCGGGATCGCGGAATTGTCGGCCGAGGACATCGTCGAGGAGGTCCTTGCGCCCCTCGGTCTGCCCCTGATCTTCGGCTTGCCCATCGGCCACAACAAGCATCACGCGACCGTCCCGCTCGGCGCCCTGGCGACCCTGGACGGCGACGCCGGCACGCTGATCGTCGAGGAGGTGGTGACCACCGATTGACGGCGGACCGACGGCGATACCGCCACGGGCCACCCCCGGATGACCCACGATGCGAGCCGACGCTGCACCTCGCCGTCCGACCGTGCGACAGTTCCGGCCACTTCGCGAGGGGACGCGAAAGACGCGAGTGCCCGCCGACCCGGGTCGCGGGCCAACGAGGAGGAGACATGCGACAACCCTTGCGCCCCCGACTCGCTCGGGCGCTCGTCGCCGGCGGGTTGATCCTGTCGACGATCGTGCCCGGCGGGTCGGTCACCGCCGCCGAAGGCGATCTGATCCTCAAGACCGGAACGGATCAGGATCTCCAGGTCCTGAACCCGTGGAACTCGGTCGTCGTGGCCGACTTCGAGGTCTACACCCTCAACTACGACCTGCTCGTCAACTTCGGGCCGGACCTCGAGCCCGTGCCGGGCTTCGCCGAGTCCTGGACGACGTCGACCGACGGCAAGTTCTGGACCTTCAAGATCCGGCCTGACATGAAGTGGTCAGATGGCCAGCCCGCCACCGCCGAGGATGTCCGCTGGACGTATCAGCTCGTCCTGGACGCGGTCGCGAAGAGCGATGCATCGGCGGACGGCTACTACCTCGGCCAGGGCTATCTCGAGCCGTACCTGACCAATGCCGGGGTGACGAAGGTCGAGGCGATCAATCCGACGACGGTGACGGTCACCACCGAGTTTGCCAACACGCTCCTCCTCCAGGCCTACGTTCCGATCCTGCCAAAGCACATCTGGTCGAAGTACACGATGGACGAGATCGCCAACGCCACGGGTGCGACTGCCTTCCTCAATGAGCCGAGCGTCGTGGGCACAGGCCCCTTCCAGGCGGTCGAGTGGAAGCCCGGCGAGTTCATCCGGTTCGCGAAGAACCCGAACTACTGGGGCACCCAGGGCGCGGTCGACGAGATCATCATGCAGAAGTTCGCGAGCACGGACACCATGGTCCAGGCTCTGAAGACCGGCGAGATCGACTACGCCCGGGGCGTCCTCGCCGACCAGTTCAACGCCTTGAAATCGGAGCCCAACGTCGCGACGGTCGAAGGCGTCGCCAACGGCTACAGCGAGCTGTCGTTCAACACCGGCGGAAACAAGAAAGGCTACGGCGGCTCCACCTCGGCGCTCGCCGACGTCGCGTTCCGCGACGCGCTCGGCTATGCAATCGACAAGCAGAAGCTCGTGGATTCGACTCTCGGCGGCTACGGCACCGCGGGCTCGACGATCATCCCGCCGTTCCACACCCGCTGGCACGTCGAGCCGGCCAAGGCTCGGACCTTCGACATCGAGGAGGCAAAGCGTCGCCTCGACGCGGCGGGTTACAAGCTGGACGCGAGCAACAAGCGGCTCGACAAGGACGGCAAGGTCATCAACCTCCGACTGACCTGGCCCGATTCGGAGTCCGAGAACGCGACAAACGCCCAATTCCTCGTCGAGTGGTTCGGCCAGCTCGGCGTCACGGTGACTGCCGCGGTCACCGAGGAAGGCAAGCTGATCGACGATGTCACCGGCCCGCCGAACGGCCCGGCCAACTACGACATCTACATGTGGGGTTGGGTGGGCGACCCCGACCCGAACTCGCTCCTGAACTTCTTCAGGAGCGAGGAGATCGGCGGGGCCAGCGACAGCTACTACAACAGCCCGAAGTACGACGAGCTGTTCCTGAAGCAGCGAGCCGAATCGGACGAAGCCACCCGCAAGGGGATCCTCGCCGAGATGCAGAACCTCGTCTATGACGAGGCGCCGTACCACATCCTCTACTACGACGCCGAGCTCCACGCCTATCGGACCGACAAGTTCGGTGGCTGGACGAACCAGCCATCGGTCGGCGGGACGCCCCTGTTCGGATATGGGTCGCGCGGATACACGCTCCTGACCGATGCCTCGGCGCAACCGTCGCCCGCGCCGTCGGCAGACGCCTCGGCCGCGACAGGCAGCGCAGGCACGGGCGCCAGCGCTGGCGCCAGCCAGGCGGCCTCGGCCACGCCGAGCCCGACGCCAGCGAGCTCATCGAACTCGTCGTTGCCGCTGATCCTTGGGGTCCTCGCCCTGGTGATCATCGTCGTGGTCGGCCTCGTCATCATGCGCGGCCGCAACCGGAGGGTCGAGGAGGAATGACAGCGGCGGGCGGCGCGGCCTCCGGCAGCCGTCCCCGTCAACGGCAGGGGAGCGTCATCCGGCGCTCCCCAGCTCGGCCGCCCGGTCGGCCTGACCCGACCCCGATGGCAAGCCGGCCGAGGGTTCGGGAGCGGTGAGGGGCGGCTACCTGACGCGACGCCTCGCGTCCGCGTTCATCACGATCGCTTTGATCACGATCGTGAACTTCGTCCTCTTCCGGGCGATGCCGGGCTCGCCCGAGCGAGTGATCCTGCGCGGCACACCGAACGTCACCCAGGCCCAGCTTCAGGCGGCTCGCGTGCGCTGGGGACTGGACAAACCGGTCTTCCCGGATCAGTTCGTTGCCTACCTCGGGTCGACCGTCCGGGGTGATCTGGGGTATTCGTTCATCGCCCGCGGCCGGACTGTGACCGACGTCCTGGCCCAGCGGATCTGGCCGACGGTCATCCTGTTCGGACTCGGCGAGCTCGTCGCGATCCTGCTCGGGCTGGCCCTCGGGGCGTACACCGGCTGGCGGAGAGGAGGGCCGATCGACCATGTCGGCAACAGTGTTTCGCTCATTCTCTACTCCACGCCCTACTTCCTGCTCGGGATGGCCTTCCTCCTGATCTTCGCGACGACGCTGCGCTGGTTCCCGACGTTCGGGATGTTGACCGCGGGGATGCAGTACCCGGACCCGTGGGCACGGTTCCTCGACTTCATCGCCCATCTGGCGTTGCCGCTGGCGACCGTGTCTCTCGGGCTCGTGGGCCAGTACGCGATCGTCATGCGTTCATCGATCGTCGAGACCCTGTCCGAGGACTACGTCACGACGGCTCGGGCCATGGGCCTGCGTGAGGGCCGGATCCTGGGTCGCCACGCCCTGCCGAACGCCCTCCTCCCGACCGTCTCGCTGATCGCGATCAACCTTGGCTACGTGGTGGCCGGCGCCATCACCGTCGAGGTCGTGTTCAACTGGCCCGGCCTCGGGACGCTCGCCGTGGAGGCCCTGACGGCCCGCGACTACCCGGTCCTGCAGGGCGTGTTCCTGCTCCTGGGCGTGTCGGTGGTCCTCGCCAACCTCGCGGCCGACCTGATCTACGGCGCCCTCGATCCACGTGTGCGGACGTGACCGTCGCCCAGCTCCAGGGCACGGCGCCACGCGGAGTCCACGTCGGGTCGGGGGTGTGGGACCTGCTGAAGCGGCTGCTCCGCCGACCGGAGGGGCTGATCGGGAGCGTGATCCTGACTGTGTTCATCGTCCTGTCGCTCGCTCCGCAGCTCTTCGTCGGGCCGCTCCAGACCGCGGTCACCGCAACGGCCGGTCGGCTCGAGCCACCGTCGGGCGCGCATTACTTCGGGACGGACGAGCTTGGCCGGGACATGCTGAACCTGACCGTCCACGGCGCCCGTATCTCGCTCGTGATCGGCCTCCTCGCGACCCTCATCACGGTCGCAATCGGGGTTGTCGTCGGGATCGTGGCCGGTTTCGTCGGCGGCTGGCTTGACGCTGTCCTGATGCGGATCACGGACTTCTTCCTCGTGATCCCGACGTTCGTCCTCGCCCTGATCCTGACCCCGATCATCCGGGAGCTCGTCGGCTCGGCCGCGACCGAGGTGTTCGGGATCCGGATGACCCTGATCGTCATCGTGGTCGTCATCGGGATCACGAGCTGGTCGTCGACCGCCCGGATCATCCGCTCCCAGACGTTGTCGCTCCGGGAGCGGGCCTTCGTTGACCGAGCCCGGGTCATCGGCGCCGGGAGCGGCCACATCATGCGCCGTCACATCCTGCCCAACGTGATCAACCTGATCGTCGCCAACGCCGTCCTGACGTTCGCCGGCGCGGTCTTGACCGAGACGACCCTGTCGTTCGTCGGGCTGGGCGATCCGTTTCAGCCATCGTGGGGCCAGCTCCTCGAGGCCGCACGGTCGAGCGGTGCGCCCGGTCTCGGGGCGTGGTGGTATTTCGTCCCGCCCGGAGCCGGGATCGTCCTTGTCGTCCTTGCCTTCACCCTCGTTGGAAGCGCCCTCGACGACCTCCTGAACCCGAAGCGCCGGGGCAGGCGGTGACCACAGCCCGCTCCATGTCGGCTGCCCGCTCAGCCGCGACAGTCCCGGTCGATTCGCGCGGACGGACCCTCCCCCGGCAGGCCGACCCGGGCCAACCGCTCCTCGTGGTGGAGAACCTCCGGACGTACTTCAGCCTCGACGGCGATACGGTCCGGGCAGTCGACGGCGTCAGCTTCACGCTGAACCAGGGCGAGGCGCTCGGGATCGCCGGCGAGTCGGGCTGTGGCAAGACGACGACGGCCCTGTCGCTCGTCCGCCTCCTGCCGTCGAACGCAAAGATCGTCGAGGGCGCCATCCGGTACTTCGGGATCGACCTCGTCCAGAAGAGCGACACGGCCATCCGGCGCTACCGCTGGCGCGAGATCTCGATCGTGTTCCAGGGGGCGATGAACGCGCTCAACCCCGTCCACCGCCTGCGCGACCAGATCGCCGAGCCGCTCCGCGAGCGGCTGAACTTGAAAGCCGGCGCGGCCCGCACGAAGGCGGGTGAGCTGCTCGAGCTCGTCGGGATCCCGAAGAAGCGCGGCGGAGCGTACCCCCACGAGCTGTCCGGCGGGATGCGCCAGCGGGCGATGATCGCGATGGCCCTTGCCTGCGATCCGGCGATCGTCATCGGCGATGAGCCGACCACTGCCCTCGACGTCATGGTCCAGGCCCAGATCCTGGAGCTCCTCGAGCGGCTCCGGCGGGACCTCGGGCTGTCCCTCGTCTTGATCACCCACGACCTGTCGGTCATCGCTGAGACGTGCGATCGGATCCTCGTCATGTACGCCGGGCGGGTCGCCGAGGAGGGCCTGGTGGGTGAGGTGTTCCGGGCGCCGCGCCACCCGTACACCCAGAAGCTCCTGGCCGCCTTCCCGAACATCCAGGCGGACCGCCGGACGCTCGATGTGATCTCCGGATCGCCGCCGGACCTGCGTCACCCGCCGCCGGGCTGCCGCTTCGCGCCGCGCTGTCCGTTCGCGATGGAGGTCTGCACTGAGGTCGTCCCGCCCGAGGTGACCTTCGATGGGGTCCGGGTTGCCTGCCACCTGTACCCGCCCGGCAGCGATGGCGTGCCCGTGACCGTTCCGCCGGCGCCGATCGAGGCTGGCCCGCGATGACGCACCCGGCAGCGGCTGACGGCGACGAGCTCGTCAGGCTCGACGGACTGGAGGTCCACTTCCCGATCCGGAGCGGCTTCCTCGACACGATCCTGCGGCGGTCGCGGGGCGTCGTTCGGGCCGTGGACGGGATCGACCTGAGCCTTCGGCGCGGCGAGGTCCTCGCTCTCGTCGGCGAGTCCGGCAGCGGCAAGACGACGACCGGCCGGGTCATCGTCAAGCTGACCCGCCAGACGGCCGGCCGGGTCTGGTTCGAGGGTGACGATGTCAGCGAGCTGTGGGGCGTCCGGCGCCTGCGAGCCTATCGTCGACGCGTTCAGCTGATCTTCCAGGATCCGTACGAGACGCTGAATCCGAAGCAGACGATCCGCGAGTTCGTGGCCGAACCCCTCGTGGTCAACGACCTCGGCACGAAGGCGGATCGCGAGCGGCGGGTCCTCGAGGCGCTCGCCGCGGCGGGCCTCCGGCCGGCGGCCGATTTCGCCCACCGCTATCCGCACGAGCTGTCCGGCGGTCAGCGCCAGCGCGTCGTGATCGCCGGTGCCCTCGTGATGTCGCCTCAGGTGATCGTGGCCGACGAACCGGTCTCGATGCTCGACGTGTCGATCCGGACGGAGCTTCTCCGGCTGATGCTGGCGCTCCGGGCCGAGCTCGGCCTGACGTATCTGTTCATCACCCACGACCTGTCGCTGGCGTGGGTGATCGCCGACCGGATCGCGGTCATGTACCTCGGCAAGATTCTCGAGATCGGACCGGCCGAGCAGGTCATCCGCTCGCCCCACAACCCCTACACCCAGGCTCTCGTGTCGGTCTCGCCGTCGCCCGATCCGCCGACGGCCGGCCAGCGAGCGAAGCGGACGATCCTGGTCGGCGAGACGCCCGACGCCGCCCGGATCCCGCCGGGATGTCGATTTCACCCGCGCTGCCCGTACGTCTTCGATCGCTGCCGGGTGGAAGAGCCGCCGCTCTTCGATGTCGGGCCGGGTCAGCAGGCCGCCTGCTGGCTGGCCGAGGGTGGGCGAGCGCTGCCCGTCCTCCCGCCCCACCATCTCGGCGAGGTCGTCGAGCCGGGGATCGCGGCCCCGGTCGACGCCGCGCTCGCGACCACAGCCGGCGCGCCGGGCGCCGCGTCCACCATCCCGCCCGGCGAAACCGTGTCTGCCGGCGCTCTCGAGGAGGAAGCCTGATTGGGCCTCGATCCGCAGACGCGGGGATGGCCGGGAATGGGCGACGCATGCCGGTTACAGGCTCCCGGCCCCTGACGCGTCGGGGGGTTGCTCGGGAACGCTTCGGGCGGGTGGCGCCCATCGATCAACCGATCCCGCGGTCGTCGTCCTCGTCCTCGAGTCCGGCCCGCCTGGCGTACTCGCGGCTCAGGCGCTCCTGCGTCCGTGACTCCTCTGCGGCGATCGCCAGGCAATGACTGCACTCCGGGCACCTCTCCGGTCCGAGGGCAGAGTTCATCTCGTAGAGCGTGACGATCATCGCCACCACCAACGCCCCGAGACCGAGCGGCTGAAGGAAAGAACCGTCCACCGGCCGACGATCCGCGACGCGGCGTCGCGGATGTGCTGGCCCGGTGGGCGCCCGGCTTGCGCCCGTCTCGCGGATCCCCGCTGCGAGTGTCCGGCCCGGAGCCTCGCGGCCCCGCCATCGCCCCTGGTCAACGGGTCGAGGCGTCCTCCAACGCGCGGTACAGGACCCAGCCCAGGGCGGCGCCCACGATCGGGCCGACGATCCACACGACGATGTTCTGGTCGATGGTCCCGCCGACGAGCGCGGGGGCGAGGGACCGGGCCGGGTTGACGGATGCTCCACTGAACGGGATGCCCGCCATGTGGACGGCGATGAGCGTGAGGGGGATTGCGAAGGCGGCGTGGTTCGGGGCACGTTTCGTGACCGTCAGGATGACGAGCAGGAAGATGCCGGTCAGGAGGATCTCGACGACGAGCGCCTGGCCCATCCGGCCCGCGGGGAAGCCGCTCGCGGTCGCCTGGACGGCGGCCTGGTCGGCGACGAACAGGAGGGCGCCGGAGGCCGCGATTGCACCGACGACCTGGGCGACGATGTAGCCGACGGCATTCACGACATCGATCCGCCGGTCGAGCAGCGCGCCGATTGTCACGGCCGGGTTGAAGTGACCGCCCGACACGTAGCCCGCGGACTGGATTGCGGCCAGCAGGCCCAACCCGAAGCCGAACGGCACGACGACGAGGATCGGCGCGTTCATCGACCTGGCCGCCACGATCGTCATCGAGCCGACGATGACCAGAATGAAGGTGCCAATCAGTTCAGCGAGATACTTGCGTGCGTCCATCCCATCCTCCGCTTCGCGGCCCGACGGGTCCGCCCGGCCGAGGATAGCGACTCGGCTCGGCACGGATCGGGAGGCGGCGCAGCGGCCGGGACGGGCGACGCTCAGGCGGCGAGGGCGATCGCCTCGGGCTCCGGGCTGAACTCGACCGTGACGCGGCAGTCCGGGCAGTGGACGCTCGGAGCGTCGAGGCTGGCGAGGACCAGCTCCGCGTCGCACCAGGTGCATTCGATGTGGATCATGCCCGGAGATTGCCGCCCGTCTGTGACAGCTAGCGTGTCACGGCGTCGGCGGATTTCGGCCGCCGAACACGAATCCGGACCGCTCGTACCGGAAGCAGCCCGGCAGGTGATCGTCGACGAGACCGATGCTCTGCATGAGGGCATACACGATCGTCGAGCCGACGAACCGGAAGCCGCGTCGCTTGAGGTCGGCCGACAGCGCTTCCGACGCCGGCGTCGCGCCAGGGATGCTGCCAATCGTCGCGGTCGGTGGCAGCCGCGCGGATGGACCGGGCACCATCGTCGCGAGGTAGGCGTCGCCCGAGCCGAACTCGGCGGCCGTGGCCAGCCAGGCGGCGGCGTTGCCGATCGTCGCATCGATCTTCGCCCGGTTCCGGACAATCCCGGCGTCGGCCATCAGTCGCTCCCGGTCGCCGTCGTCGAAGGCTGCCACGATCGCCGGGTCGAACCCCCGGAACGCTGTCCGAAACGTGTCGCGCTTGCGCAGGATCGTCGACCACGACAGGCCCGCCTGGAACGACTCGAGAGCCAGCCGCTCGAAAAGCTCGACATCATCGTGGACCGGTGTGCCCCACTCGTCGTCGTGGTACCGGACCATGATCGGGTCCGGCCGCGGCCCTGACGCGCCGGCCCACACGCAGCGCTCGCGGTCGGGATCGAAGGCGAGCCCAGGGACGACGGCAGATTCGGGCACGGCCCGACGATACCCGGCCATGCCGGGCTCCGCTCAGGGGATCGGCTTCGTATCGAAAAGGGTGCTCCGGAGCTGCGGATCGGCGGCCGGCTTGCCGGCATTGAACGCCGATCGGAAGACTCCGCCCGAGACCGTTTTCGTGCCGAGGCTGCCCGTCACGGTCACGCTGATCAGCCGGCCCGACACGCCGCGTCGCGACAGGTCGAGCTTCGTCAGCGTGCCGACATTCGTCCGCGCGTCCTTGGCCAGGATGGCCGACAGGGCGGCCCCGGTGTACGTCAGGGTCTTCCACGTCGCATACGGCGACGACTTGTCCCACGAGGTCCCGTCGGGCGCCCGGTCGCTTGACCCTCGGAGATAGGAGACCGGGCCGGCGACGATGTTGCCGGCCGAGCTGACGAAGACGTTCTCGTTGTTTTCGGTCCAGCCGCCGTCGGCCGAGTGGAACATCGCGTTGACGACAGCGGTCCCGCTCAGGAGGACCTTGCCGGCGGTCGCGCTCACGGCGGCGGTGCCGGCCGCGGTCTCGGCGTTCTTGCCACGGTAGACCTGGGAGCGCGTGTCGTCGTAGACATCGAACGTGCCGACGGTCGGGTGGAGCCGGTACACCGCATACGATCGGGCGGCGATCGCTTGGGCCTGGATCGCCTGGATCGGCCATGACGACGGCATCTCGAGGGGAACGACGCCGCGCAGGTAAAGGTCCAGCCCGACGTGGTTCATCACCATCGCGGTCGTGTTCAACCGAATCCGGAACGCGCCGCGGTAGACGTTGGTTGTCGTCGCCTTCGAGACGAGCTGAAGGAGCGAGGTCGGGGTCGCCGGCCGAACGAACTGGTAGCCATTCATCGTCCCGCTGTGGAGGACGGCGCCGGCGGCCGACGTGACCTTGACCGTCCAGGTCGGCGATCCGACCGCGATCGGCACGAATGTCACCTTCGCATCCGCCGGGAACGTCTTCGCCACGCCGTCCATCACGAAGCTGCCGCCGCGACCGACGATGGTCAGCGGTTTGGCGGCCGTGCCGACGAAGCCCGTCAGGAGGAGGACCCGGACCGCGGTGCCAGGGCTGCGCGCCCCGAGTGTCGTCTTCGGGAAGTAATGCGCCAGGATCGTCGGCGCGAGCTGGCCGGCAAGGGCCCGCCCGCGAGCACCGTACTGCGACATCCCGACGCCGTGGCCGTAGCCGCGGCCGTGAAACGTGGTGTTCGGGATGATCGGTGGCGGCGGTGGCGTCGTGTCGGCGGCCACCGGGCTCACGTGAACCCCGAGGCTCGAGCCGATCAGGACGATCGAGGCGGCGATGGCGACCAGCCACTGCGGCACAGTGCGCTGGGCGCGGCGGGACGTTTGGAGCGAATCGGCGGTGGGAATCCGGGGGAGCGACGACGGCATGGGCAGCATCTCTTCCTGTGTGGGCCCCGCAACCATGCCCGGTGCGGTCGTGCACCGGCATGGCCCGACGGGGCCAGAAGCTTCCATCCGATCGGGCCAGGGTTGGGTGAGCGAAACTTGCGCGAGCGCGTTGCTGGTCGATCGCGGACTACCCTGTGCCGATGGCGATCCGATTCTACGTCGGCCACGGGGCGAGCGGTTCGGCGGCGAGCATGGCGGCCCATGTCCGCGGACTGGTCAAACGCGGAATCGATGCCCGCGCGATCGATCTGCCGCTGAAGAAGGCCGAGGCCGCAGTGCATGCCTTTCGAGCAATCGTCCCAGACGGACCGACCGCGCCCGGCGGCGATGGGCTGCCAATCGCAGTCGGCGGTCAGTCCTACGGCGGCAGGGTCGCCAGCCTCGCGGCGGCCGAGCCCGACACCGACTACGCAGCGCTCGTCCTGTTCAGCTTCCCGCTCCATCCGCCCGGCCGCGCGGAGCAGGCAGAGGCTCGAACTGCTCATTTCCCGGCGATCTCCTGTCCGGTCCTGTTCCTGTCCGGGGAGTCGGATCCGTTCGCCAACCTCGACCTGCTGCGGACCCGGATCGAGCTCCTCGCCCAGGCCGAGCTGGTCACGTATCCGCGCCTCGGCCACAGCCTCAAGCCCGTCCTCGAGGATGCCCTCGATCGGACCGCCGCGTTTCTCCTCGGACTGACCTGAACGCCGCCGATCCGGTGGGGCTGGACAAGACCCGTATGCTGGGCCGTACCCCCAGAGGGCCGCGCGGACGGGAGGACGCTCGGTCAAACTTGAAGACGTAGCCGCCGGATCTGCTCACTCGCGGCGCGCGAGCTCCACCAGGCGCCCGTGTGACTCCTCCGACCGGCGTTCGTCCGTCCATCGCTCGGCGCGCTCACCGTGCCGTCCCGGTAGGAAGGAGCACCATTGCCAGACGTGGCAGGCCGCTTTCGCGCGGTCCCCGCGGCAATCCTGACCGCGGCACTCCTCGTGTCGATCATCCCGGCGGTCGGCGTATCGGCCACGGCCCCGCCGAACATCGCGCGGTTCATGTACGCGCTCGGTCGGGTCGAATCCGGCGGGAACTACACCGCCCGCAACTCGACGAGCGGCGCCTACGGCAAGTACCAGATCATGCCGGCCAGCTGGGCGGCATGGGCCAAGTCATACCTCGGCAGCGCCTCGGCTCCCCAGACGGCGAAGAACCAGGAGTTCGTCGCCTTGCGCAAGGTGACGGCCCTGTACAACTGGCTCGACAGCTGGCCGACGGTCGCCCACTGGTGGCTGACCGGCTCATCGGAGCGGAACGCCAACCTCTGGTCCTCCTACTCCCGCTCGTATGTGGCCAAGATCATCAGCTCCATGGGCAGCGCGGCGACGCCCAAGCCCAACCCCGCCAACGCCTGGATCGACGCCAAGGACACCCGCGTTCCTGAGCGAGCTGCGGCGATCACGTACGCATCAAGCTGGAAGTTCGCCAGCTATTCGGCGTACGCCGGGCGCCAGGTGAGCTACTCGACCCGCAAGGGCGCGACGGCCACGATGACCTTCACCGGCACCGGGATCGCCTGGATGGGGCCGGTCGGACCGACTCGCGGCAAGGCCAAGGTCTACGTCGACGGCAAGCTGGCCGCCACCGTCAACCTTCGCACGTCGAGCTTCAAGCCCCGCGTGATCCTGTTCGCGAAGCCGTTGCCGGCCGGCGAGCACACCCTCCGGATCGTCGTGACGACGAGCGGCAAGCCAGTGGCGATCGACGAGCTGATCGTCGGGAGGTAGCCGGAACGAGCCTGCCAACCCGAGCCCCCAGGCCCAGCACGACGCCCGCATCCGGTTCGCCGGGGCGGGCGTCGTCACGTCGCGTGCTCCCGTCGCGTGCTCCCGTCGCGTGCTCCTGGGCCTGAGCGCGATATCCCGAGAAGGTCTACCGCGCGCCTGGTTTGACATGTTGAGCGCCCCATATCCCTGGGGCGCATGAATCGCGGCCAAGCCCGGCGGCCTCCGGCAGTTCTAGCCTGGGAAGGCATGAATCGGGCCTGACGGTCGAAGCATGCTCCCGGATAGACCTTCTTGGCATACAGCCCGCGGGGCAGGGGCGCGGGGCAGGGGCGCGCGGCAGGGGCGCGCGGCAGGTGCGCGGGGCAGGGGCGCGGGGCAGGGGCAGGGG